>CASLVD010000061.1 GCA_949398305.1 uncultured Candidatus Melainabacteria bacterium
AATATCGCGGCGCTCTTTTTATAACATTATTTTTTAGATTTATCAGCAAGTTCTGAATCAACTCTTAAAAATACCGGATGGATATCTTCTTTATCAATAAGTTTTCCTGCTTTGATATTGCCAAGCGCGATATCATCAAGTTTTGTTGACAAATCATATGATAATTGACGTGCCATATCAGCTGCTATATTTGGACAATAAGGATAAATAAGAGATGAAATTATACACATAACTTCCAAAACTGTTGCAAGAACCTGTCCGCATTCAGTCATTTTTTCTTCTTTTGCAAGTGTCCAAGGTGCATTATCTGTTACAAATTTGTTTGCAGAGTCAACAATTGAGATAATTTCCTGTGCAGCTTCTTGAATTTCAAAGTGATTAAAATGATTTTGAACAACTTTAATTTTACCTAATGCGGTTTTTAATAAACTTTCTGCTTCTTGAGAACGTCCTGTTAAAAATTCTTCTTTTATTTCACCGTCAAAATATTTTACAAGCATTGATAAACTTCTGTTTAACAAGTTGCCCATGCTGTTTGCAAGGTGAGCATTAACTTTTTCTTTGAAATCTTGATCTGAATAGTTTCCGTCACGTCCGCAAGGGGCAGATGTTGCCATGTAATAGCGGAAAGCATCAGGATGAGCTAGTTCAAAATTTTCAAGAACAGAAGTTGGAGAAACAACATTACCTAAAGATTTTGACATTTTAGTTTCGTCAATTGTAATCCAGCCGTGTGCAAAAATGTGTTTTGGAAGCGGCAATTCAAGCGCCATCAAAATACCAATCCAATAAATACTGTGGAATTTAAGAATATCTTTACCAATAACATGAACATCAACCGGCCAAAGCTGTTTAAATTGTTCAGACGGATTTTCGGTATCGTATCCGATTGCTGTAATATAGTTTGAAAGCGCGTCAATCCAAACATAAATTGACTGTTCAGGATCATCTAATACATCAATACCCCAGCCTACATTTGCTTTATTACGGGAAACTGAGATATCTTGAATATCTTCCAACTGATTCAAAACTTCATTTGCTCTGAAACTTGGGACGATAAATTCCGGATTTTCTTTGATATGTTTAATAATCGCATCTTTATATGCTGATAATTTAAAGAAATAATTTTCTTCTTTAACAACTTCAGGTTTTTTCAGGTGATCAGGACAAAGCCCGTCTTCTGTAAGGTCTTTAGGGTTTAAGAAGCATTCACAGCCAGAGCAGTAAAGTCCTTCGTATTCGTGTTTATAAATGTCGCCTTTTTCAACCAGTTTTTTGAAAATCTTTTGAACAACTTTTTCATGATCTTCATCTGTTGTACGGATAAATCTGTTGTAATTAACATCTAAAGCTTTCCAAGCATCTTTAAATTTTTGAGCATTTTCATCACACAATTCTTTAGGGGTTTTACCAAGTGATGCTGATGTTTTCTGAATTTTAATACCGTGTTCATCAGTACCTGTTAAGAAAAACATATTATCAGTTCTTTGAGAATAATGTCTTGCAATAATATCTGTTAAAATCTTTTCATAAGCGTGTCCGATATGCGGAGCTCCGTTAACATAATCTATCGCTGTTGTTAAATAATATTTATCCATCTTAATTTCCTTCTTTTAAGTAATATATGCTATAATAATAACATAAACACGGGAGTTTAAATAATGAGAAAGAAAATTTTAACAGCAGCAGGATTAACACTAATTATCAGCACGGCAGTATACGCGGTTACAGTAGGAGTTGAACCTCCTGCACAGTATATTAATAACTTAAAAACCTGTACAAAAAGTACTGTTAAAGACAGCGGAAACACAATTAACGAATACACGATAAAAGGTAAACTTCCAAACGGCAGATGTGAAGTATACATAAGCAGTTACACAAACTTTGAAGACCCGAAAGTTTATGAAGGATTTAAAACTATAACAAAATCATTTACTCAAATGGCAAATAACATGGAAAAAGATAAATCAAAACAAATAACTGACGCAGATATCCCAACCCAAGCCCAAATGATTGAACAGGGTAAAAAAGAAAAAGATGAAATGATTTGCAAATTTAGTGAAAACGAACGAAAAGCACTATACAATGCTTATCAAAAACACGACAGTAAAAATCCGCCCGCAAAAGTTGAAAACGGCAATATAAGTTTCTCTTTTGATTCAAGCAAAATGAGTTCTTATGACAACCTGATGTTAACTCTCAGTGGCGGGGTATGCCAAAATCCTAATGATGCTAACGGTAAATATAAAAAATATGCTTGTGAATATGCCGATACAACCTGTTACGTAACAGAATTTAAGGGTATGCATTCATTCAAATGTACAAATGACAGAGACATCGATTTTAAAACAATGAATACCATAGAAAAACACATAAACCAAGGAATGTGTGAAAGAATTTTTTAAAAAACGCGCAATTTTTAAATAAAAAAATACTTTATATATACATAGGTATAAAGTAAAGGGAATTTTTATGAATTCAGATTGGATATATCCTCTTGATATGTGCGCTTCAGCAGGGATTTTAGATTATGATGCTGCCGCAGATATAACAGGCCAGCCGGCAAGATATGTCGGAAATCCTAAGTTTGAAGATATTCCCACACTTTTACCGGAGGGAACAAAATTAAAAGACCAGCCAAAAACTGATGAGTTTGGCAACCCTTCAAATGTTATTCAAAATCCGGGTTGGAAAAAATGGCTGTTTGGTGCAATAGCTGCATTAGGAATCGGAGCACTTGCATTTGCAGGATTTAAAGGTAAATTAAAAATACCGGCATCTGTTAAAAACGCAGGCACAACAGTTTTAAATTATATTAAAAAACCGTTTGTCTGGATTACTAACAAATTCAAAAGAACTCCAACTCCATAACAGACCCCTCTGTTAACTTATAGACATCCGCTGTCAAAAATTATATAATTTATTTGATGGCAATTTTAGATATCAAAAACTTAAATCTTGGATTTCAGTGTGAAGATATTTTCAGACAGGCGCTTTATGATGTTTCATTTTCTTTAGAAAAAGGTAAAATGCTTTCTATCGTAGGCGAATCCGGCTGCGGCAAAACAATGAGCGCAATGAGTATCTTAAAACTCATCCCCAAAACAGCAAGAATCACCTCAGGCGAAATTTTTTTTAACGGCGAAAATCTCCTTGAAAAATCCCAAAAAGAAATGCAACATATCAGAGGTTCAAGAATTGCACTGATTCCGCAAGACCCTATGACATCTCTTAATCCGTTATACACTGTAGGCGATCAGCTTTTAGAGATTTTGAAAATCCATCAAAATTTGCAAGGGGCAGATGCCGAAAGAAAAGCTATCGAAGCTTTCGAAGCCGTACAAATTCCCGGTGCAAAATCAAGATTGAAAAATTACCCTCACGAGTTTTCAGGCGGTATGAAACAGCGTGCAATAATTGCAATGGCACTTGCATGTAAGGCTGAAATTCTAATTGCAGATGAGCCGACAACAGCACTTGATGTAACAATTCAAGCTCAAATTATGAATATTTTAAATGATATTAAAATCAATAACGGAACATCAATTCTACTAATCACCCACGATCTTGCACTCGTAAGCGAAAATGCAGACGAAATTGCAGTAATGTATGCCGGACGCATCGTTGAAAAAGCTTCGAACAAAGAATTTTTCGCAAACCCGAATCACCCTTATTCAAAAGCCTTACTAAATTCGCTTCCGTCAAACAGAGGTGAAAAACTTGTAACAATAAAAGGGCAACCGCCAACATTGTCACAAATTATAAGCGGATGTAAATTTAACCCGCGATGTGAATACTGTATGGAAACCTGCACTCAAAAAGTTCCACCGCTTGATAATATTTCCGAAAACCATAAAAGCGCATGCTTTTTAAATAACTAAACACTGAGAAATATATTAAAAATCAATTAAATTTTTGCACCATAACGGAGCAAGTAATCAATGTTTGCGAAACGATAACAGGCGAATGTTTGTTTGAACATTAGTGAGTTTCATTCGCTTAATGTTGAGCAATTACTATTGATTAACGAGCGAAGTTCTGCGTGCTGGCTTTTGCGGAGCTTTTGCCACCAAAAGCTTCCCCGTCTGGAAGACCAGTCGGAGACATTAAATTTATAAATTCTTAATCAGAGTGTAAATCATCCTCAGCTCTTTATTATTTAATGTATTCAAGGATTTTGTTATCTCTTGTTTTAATATTTCATCCGGAATAAATGCTTCATTATAAAACAACTCCTGAGGTGTAATATTAAGAGCAAGCGCAATACGTTCCAAATTTTCAGCTGTCGGAAAGCTTTCACCATTTTCAATTCTAACAATTTGACGGGGATTCATATCAACCATTTCAGAAAACTTTTCCTGTGAAAACTTTGCTTTTTTCCTTAGTTCTTTTATTTTTAAACCTAATGTTTTCTTTATACTCATACACACCTCTATTTAAGTATAGTTGTTACTTGAGATTTATTAAGGCAAATTATTGTCACTAAATATTGACATTATGCAAAATTATGTCATAATTAATGCAAATATTTGTCACAATAGAATTAAAAAGGAGCAAAATTATGACAGAAAGGGGTAAATATTTTCAGTCCTCTTCCCTTGAGGGAATAGAAATGAAGGGGAGGGGTAAAAAACCCGCCTTCACTTTAGCCGAGGTATTAATTACTCTTGGCATAATTGGTGTGGTTGCAGCACTTACAATACCAAACCTTTTAACAGCACACAAAAAACACGTTATAGAATCCAAACTTGAACGTGCAGTTTCTGTAATAAACCAGACAATAAAAATGTCTGAATCCGAAAACGGAGAAATGGAAACCTGGGATAAAACTTTAACATATAAAGAATTCATTGACAGATATTTTCGTCCGCATATAAAAATCATGCAAATTTGTGAAGGTTATGGCACTTGCGGTTACAAAGGCGGCTGGACTTATTTAAACGGAACGGAAAATGGTTTCTATAATTCACCATTTAATGCTGGCAGAGTCCCGTTTATATCTATGGATGGAATATTATATGCATTCGGATATCATACACATACCGCAACTGCAGATAATGACAAAATTATAATTATAGATATTAATGGTTCACAAAAGCCAAATATATTTGGGCAAGACGTATTTTTCTTATACCGAGATGAAAAAGCAGACTCAATAATCCCATATGGCGCTGATAAAGGACATAATTTTATACAAAAAAGTTGTTCTAAAACCGGAGATGGAATATATTGTGCAGCCTGGATTAGAGAAAACGGATGGAAAATTCCAAACGGTTATCCGCTTAAATAATAGATTTTAATGCTAATAAAATTAAAATTATTCCGCCGGAGATTTCAAGATACTTTGACGGAATATTTTTTACATAATTTCCGCTCCAAAACCCTGCCATTGACATTAAAAACGATACAACACCGATTATTAAACCTGCAATTAAAAGGTTTGTCTCAGTTAACCTCAGTGTTGAACCCGATACCAGCGCATCGATACTGGTTGCAACTCCAAGTCCTATAAGACATTTTAAACCAATACAATGAATTTCTTCTTTTTGAGTTTTAAATGCTTCTAAAATAAATTTCAAACCCAGAACAAGAAATATCCCAAAAACTATCCATTTACTGTATGGCAAAACAAATTTATACATATAATCTGTTCCGACATATCCGATTAATGGCATTCCGCCCTGAAAAACACCCATTACAAGCGCCAACTGAAGCGAACTTTTCAATCTGTTCGTATTAAATATCAAACCTTGTGAAAACGAAGCCACCAGGCAATCTATTCCAAGCGCTATTGCAAGTAATATTAAATCAATTAAGTTCAACTTCTACCTCAAACAATCTATCCCAAGGGTAACTATATTTAGCCGAAATTTTAGTTCCTAAAATAAGCTCCACAATTTTTTCATAATTTACCATGCCTGCACTCAACGCTTTAATATCAGGAGATTCAAGAGTCTGACGAGCATTTGCCTGATAAGCCCAATCATCCAAAAATCTTACAGCCTGCAACTTTTCAAACGCATCAGGATTATATTTTTTAGCAAAAAATCTAACCTTAGCCGCACAAATCAAACTGCCCAGAGAATTTGCCGTTGTATTCCACGCTGAATATCCGTAAAAATTTTCATCTATTTCATTTTTAAAAAATTCATCAACAAAATTATTATCCGCACCGTTTGCAAATCGAACATCTGCAATCATATATGGCGCTTTAGGAGTTTTAAATTCGCCTGCAAAAGATTCTGTACTTACTCCCATAACAATTTCACCCTGTTCTCCAATAAAATTATTCACATAAAGAATTATATCAGCATCTTGTTCAGAAGTAACATTTACCCCCGCTAAATCCAATTGTCCGAGAACAGATTTTTCAACAGAAACATCTTCGTATTTGGAGATTAAATCCTTACTATCAGGTTCTAAAAATATCGGACAAACTTTCATATCACCCTGTATAGCCCGCGCCAAAAGTGTCAGCGGAATTTCATCAGCGCCGGTTTTCGTAAACCCGCCCAGAGCTTCCAGAAATTGAGCTTCCTGCACATTAAAACCATACTGAGCACAGTCATCTTTTGAAAAAACTAATGTATCAAAAAGCCCTTCCTTTTGCCACTGTAAATAAATTTTGTTAATTTTAAAATTTCTTTTACGGGTTTCCAAATAATCATCCAGTATCGCTGAAGGAATCCTGTTTGCAATACAGCTTTCGCAGCCGAATCTGTGGGTGTGATATGAATAATCAAAAATCTTTTTACCCCATTTTTTCCAGTATTCTTTTTCCTCAATATTATAATTGTTATTAGAAATCCGCATTATACTTGAAAATGCATAAATTTTTGATTTTTTAGTTTCAAGAATCTTTTTTAATTTATCAATACGTTCTTTTATTTGTTCAAAGGTTTCAGGACATCTGCGCGATGGAATCAAACCACCGTAAGCTATTGTATCAAGCGATAAAACAATCGCATCAAGTTCAGGTAAATCAATAAGCCATTTAAACAAACCCTCAATATCAGCAGTTTTAGTTAACCCGCCCAAAAGCCCGCGCTCAGGTATAAAAAATTCTATATCTGAATCAATTTTTGCAATCATTTCAGGCAAAGTATAACAAACCGGTCTGTTATCTATAGGTAAAAACGCTATCTTCATAATATCAACATTGTATGCTAAAATAGAATTTAAGCAAAGGAATTTACATTATGCAATGTGACAAAAATCCGCAAAAAATTAAAAATATGTTCAACGAAATATCAGGTTATTACGATAAAATGAACAACCTCATTTCTTTAGGTTCGCATTACATAATCAAATTTCTGAGCATCAAAGCGCTTGATATCAAACCGAATTCAATGATACTTGATGCCTGCTGTGGAACAGGAGATTTTTCAAAAATCATTTCAAAATTTTATCCGTCAGCAAAAATCATCGGACTTGATTTTTCAGCTCAAATGATAAAACTTGCCAAACAAAAAAATCCTAAAAATGTATTCATCCAAGGTGATTGTACAAACCTTCCGTTTGGCGAAAATGAATTTGATTATATCACAATGGGTTTTGGCCTGCGTAACATAAATGACCGCACAAAAGCATTATATGAAATCCACAGAGTATTAAAAAACGGTGGAAAATTTCTTCATCTGGATTTTGGAAACCACAATAAAATAAGCCGGATTTTTAATATAATCGTTCCTTTTATTGTAAAAATATCAGGAAAAAATTCCGAACATTATAAATATCTTCTAGCTTCAAAAGACAGCTTCCCGCCGCCTGATGATTTGATAAAAGAATTTGAATCACGCGGATTTAAACTCCTAAAGCGCCAAGATTATTTGTTCGGAACAATTTCTGCTCAAATTATGTATAAATAAATTATATTACTCTATGTTTATGACCACCTGTCAAAAAGTCTTGTAAACCTTCAAATGTCATTTCCAATATATAATCAACAGCCTCCTGCGTATCATAAGCCATATGAGGAGTTAAAATTACATTCGGAAGTTTTTCAAGTTCTTTTACGACTTCAGATGTCTGCATACAAGAAACCGAAGATTTATCTATAATCTCACCTGAAACATTTTCCAAATCAGGACAAGCCACAACATCTATTGCAATACCTTTAAATTTATCTTTTTTAGCAAATTCTAACAATACTTCCGTATCAACAACTTCCCCGCGTGATACATTGATAAAATACGAACCATGTTTCATCATTTCAAACTGCTTTGTTGAAAACAGATGATAATTTTCTTTAAAATACGGAAAATGCAAAGTAACTATATCGGAATGCCTTAATAACTCATCCATTTCAACATATTTTACATCCGCATCTGATATTAATTCTTTTTTCTGCACAATATCATAAGCTAAAATTTTCATCCCGAAAGCATGAGCATATTTGCACACCGAAGAACCGATTGCACCCGTTCCAATAACCCCGAGAGTTAAAGAGTTTAAGTCCCTTCCACATAAGTTTTCAAAGTCAAATGAAGAATTTTTTACAGCCTGTAAAGCAGGGAAAATATTACGTACAAGCATCAAAATCACAGCCATAGTAAACTGCGCAACCGCTATACTTCCATATGAATCAACATTTAATAAAGTTACATTTTTTTCAACACATGAATTTATACAAATATGATCATACCCTGTCGAACGAGTCGAAATTACAAGCAAATTTTTAAATCTGGATATAATATTTTCATCTATAGTTGATGATATAAATACACTTATTATCATCGTATTTTCAAAATCTTCTTCTGTTAATAAGTTCAAAGTAGATTCATTCAAACTCTCTTCAAAAAATTTTATATCAAAATTTTCTAATTTATGTTTTTTAAAAAAATGCTCTTCCGGTTTTCTATAATCAAAAAATAACATCTTACACGCCATGTTTTTCTCCTTTTTCCTAATTATTATTTTTCAATACGAAAAATCTATTGCCGCAAAGTACAACCTTCTTATAAAAAAGATTAACCTTAAGAGCAATGATAAAAAACAAAAAAACATTTATCTTAAGAATGAAAGGAGCCGCAAATGAAACACGATTTAATAGTACGTGAACCTGAATTGTATTTTGACAGTATTCACCAAGAGCTTGATAATTTCCTGCGTGATACATTTTTTACTCACACATTCGGGCATCCTCTAAATATAATTAAAAACACAACCCTCAGACCGGTTGTTGAAGTTATTCAAAACAAAGATAACTACAAAGTAAAAGTTCAACTGCCGGGAATTAAAAAAGACAATATTGAAGTAGAAGTTGATAATGACTTTATGACAATATGCGCACAAACTCACGAAGAAAAAGAAGAAAAACAAGAAGAAGAACGCAATCTTCGTTACCATACTTCTGAATTCCGCTACGGCAAATACCAAAGGACAATATCTTTTGATCAGCCGATAAAAGCAGAAGATGCTACAGCCGAATACAAAGACGGCATCCTCACAATTATTGTGCCAAAACAAAATATAGAAACCAAACAGCCAAAGAAATTAACTATAAACTAATATATTTGTATCCCAGACCGAGTTAACCTCAGAGATTTTGAGGCATGCATTTGTCGCGGTGCGGATACAAAACGGTCGCAGAGTCGGACCGGCATGACCCGATTCGTCCCTGTTGCAGGGATTAGACCGGCATAAAAGCGGCAGATTTCAAAAAATTTGAAATCTGCCGCTTTTTAATAAAAAACACCGGGCATGCCCGAATTAAAAATATTTTACAATTCTTAATAACACTTAAAACCATGCAAAACCATGTCATGACATGGTTTTGCACCTGTAAAAATTTCCAAACACATGTCATATCATGGTTTTGAGCGTTTCAAAAATGCAAAACCTTGAATTTGGCGCTATTAGCGGGTTACGTTACAAAACTTCATAACAGCATGTTCCAGCCTTGAAAAAAAATCCTTATTTTCTATAATAAAAGTATGAAGTCGGAAACGTTGATATTCACGGCTTTAGGGGAGATTGCACGGTATATATTTTAGATATCGGCGGGATAGATTAAAAGATAAGTGGAGATTTATACATTGTTTAGAAGTAGGGATATGGGAAGAGCAGTTGCAGTAAGAAGATGGACAACGACTGCTTTGGAATGTTATAAAAGAGGATGCAATTGCGAAGGTTGTTTCTATAGAGATTTCTTCAGCGGTTCATCTCAAAAATGTCAAATGAAAGCATCTGTTTTAGAATTAGTAAGAGTTATCGGAACTCCTGACGTTGAATTACCTCAATTTTTAGCAGACGAATAATAAATACACCCTTTAAAAATTGTTTAAATTGTGTTATACTAACAAAGCACAGTTTAAAAATTGGAGGTTTTAGATGCACATACATGTAAACGGAAGAAACATTGAAATTACAGACGCAATCAAAGCTTATGTAAAAGAAAAAATCGGTAAAGTTGCTACACGTTACGATCAAATTCAAGCAATTGACGTTGTATTATCTGTAATTAAAAATCCGGCAGCTGAAGGAAAACACATCGCAGAAGTTACCTGCAAAACAAATTCCGGAAGCATTCGCTGTGAAGAAGCAGCAGAATCAATGTATGCAAGTATTGATTTGTTAGCTGACAAATTAGCAAGACAAATTACTAAGTTGAAAGACAAAAATATTTCTTCTGATAAAGCTTCAATCCGCACAGACATCGTAGAAGATGAAACTGAAGAAGAAGTTGAAGAAGTTAAAGCTATCGAAGACTAAGAAAAATTATAAATCGATAATTAATAAACCACTGCATAATGCAGTGGTTTTTATTTTACTCGTATTGAATTGATTTATAAATGTTATAAACCAGTCTTAAAAATTTTTTATCCTCTTTTAAAGCCTTTATAATATCACCTATCATTTCGTCTTCTGTAATATCTTCAAAATAATAAAACTCATAAGGTTTTACATTTAAAATTTCTCCAAGCTTTTGTAATGTATCCGGAGAAGGTGAGAATTTACCTGTTTCCATATAACTTAAACTCTGAGGCTCTATCCCAATAAGTTCAGCAAGTTTTTCCTGAGTGTATTTCTTACTCTTTCTTATCTTTTTAATTCTCTGCCCTACAAGTACTTTAATGTCCATAATTATGATTCCTTTATTAGTAAATTATGAACAATTTACACAAAAGAAAAAATAAATAATTTATTTAAATATATTGATTAATTAAAATATATAGTTTATTATTAATAAATAATATATTTAAATTTTGGAGGTTTTTAAATGTTTTTGATTAAATCTAGAAATATTCTAGCTAATGACGCTACGCACCGCAGGTCATGTATTAATGTAATAAAAACTAAAATTGGCAGCATAATGCCCCGCCCGGCCGAGGGCTTTACATTAGCTGAAGTTTTAATAACTCTAGGCATAATCGGTATTGTAGCAGCGATGACTATTCCGACATTAATGTCAAAAATCCAATGGTTAGTATTAAAACAACAATTCAAAGAAAGCTACAGTACAATGAATCAAGCTTTAAAACTGGTTTATGAAAAAAATGATACTATATATAATTGTTACTATATTGAAAACGGTAAGTCTCACATTCAAGGACCACAAACCAGCTCTGAGTGTATTGCCTTATATGAAGAATTAAAACAGGTTTTAAAAATTTCTCATGTTTGTCAAAATAATGCTTATAAAAACGGATGTATTCCAAAATATAAAGGAATTAATGATGTTTATACAGAACTTGATCCGGATTCTGAGTACACATCAACAGGCTGCGATGGTTTTAAAACAAATAGTATTTTAAATACTAATCCTGCATGGGTTTTAGGTGACGGAACTATTATCGGGTTTTATCAACCGGAATCAGATCCATTCACAAAAATATTTTTCATGGATATTAATGGCAATAAAAAGCCTAACAAATGGGGATATGACATATTTGCATTCATGGTTATGTCAGATAAACAGGGAGCTAAACTTTATATAAAACCGGGAGGATGTTCATATATTCAAAA
>CASLVD010000062.1 GCA_949398305.1 uncultured Candidatus Melainabacteria bacterium
TTCGTAAACTCCAACAGTCCGTATTTTTACTTAAGTAAAAATACGGACTTGACAAGAGTCAAATGAGTCACCGCAACAACATTTAAGCACAATCTAAAATTGAGCTCGTTTACAAAAATTTACAAAATTTTGTATAACGAATTCACCATATTATCCAAAATTTTTAAAGTATCTTCATGAGGTTCTTTTAATAAGCTATTAATATTTTCTTTTGCATAATTCATCAGGCGTTTCTCTCCGGGATGAAGAGTTTCGTTTAATGCAAAAATTACATCAAAATAACTTGCCAAAAACGCAGATATTCTATGATTTACACTTACAAAATCATTACGTGTCAAAGCTTTTTCAATCTGTTCATAATAAGAAGCAAAAGGCTTGTCTTTCATCAACATCAAATTTCTTTTAATTATATTTTGCTTCAATTCCGGCGGATAAGGCGTGTTCAACTGTTCTTGAAGCGATTTCAGCCATCCTGATTTATCATAAAGTATTTGAAAATTCTTCAAAGTATACAAAAAACAAGTTGTGTAACCATTAGACGGATAATGTTTTTCCCAGACATTTTGAACAACAGAATTAAACCAATCCACATTCCAATACATTACATCTAATTGACGATTTAATTTATCAACAAAAAATTCATCCCCCGCACCAAAATATTCGCCGCCAACCTCGTAATTAGAAGAATATTTTTTCACAATTTCTTCCCTTAGCGGAACAGAAATCTCTTTATTTACAAAAACATAAACATCAATATCAGAGATATTATCAGACGTTTGTGCAGCTGATGAACCCCCTATTGCAATTGCTTCAACTTCATTAAATTTTATAAAATCATTAATAATTTTTTCCATAATTTAATCCTTTTTAAAATGATTAAAGATTTTTTCTTCCACATCTTTTTTAGAATAATGTAAAACTTTACCGTTAAGTATTAAATCAACGCCAAGCCCGTCTTTAACCCTGCCAATAACGGTTTCGCCGCAATCCAAACTTTCAGGTACAACAGCAATTATTCCGTAATCTTCGCCGCCAAATAATATCAGATTTTGCCAATCATCAAACTGTTTAATCGCATCGTCATAAGGGATTTTATCAAAATTTATCTCAAGCAAAACACCGCTTTCATTTGCAATTGTTGATAACGCATCCATCAAACCGTCAGATGTATCCATCATAGCGTAATCCACAGAAACATTTTGAGCAATTTGTCTGCAAAATTCCACCTGCGCTTTTGGCATCAAGTGTGCTTTTATTAAATTTTCCGGTTCTTTTTTCCCGTTTAAAATAAGTTTTAATCCGGCAGAAGATGAACCGTGCACACCGCTTACAACAACTTTATAACCGGTTTTTGCATTTTTTCTTGATGAAATTTTGCATCCTTGAGTTTTGCCTATCGCACAAACTGATACAAAAATCTTATCAGATGAAGTTACATCACCGCCAACAATTTCAGCAAAACCGCCACAAGCTGTTTTTGCGCCTTCATAAAATTCTTTTATAAAATTTCCATCAACATTATCAGGTACAGAAAGTCCGACTGTTAAATATTTTATCGCCGCTCCACTTGCACAGACATCTGAAATATTTACCATTACAGACTTATAGCCCAGTTGAAATGGGGTAATGGAATTTCTTAAAAAATGTACATCTTCAACAAGATTATCCTGCGTTACAACTATTCCCAAATCTTTTAAGTACGCACAATCATCACCGATATACTCTGAATCAAGTGTGCTTTTTATTATTGATATAAAATCCTTTTCTCTCATAATATTTAAACTATATCATGTTCAATTAATGAAATAAATTCTTTTACAAGTGTATCATTCCATTTTTTACCTGCATCAGCTTTAACAATTGCAAGAGCATCTTTTGAAGAAAGTTTTGAACGATACGGACGCGGTTCAATAAGTGCAAAATATTGATCAAGTATAAGAATTATTTGAGAAGTCAGAGGAATTTCATCTTTAGAAATTTTATTAGGATAACCTGAACCATCCCAGTTTTCGTGGTGATTTTCAATAATCGGCAATACATCCTGAATATATGAAATCGGTTTTAAAATTTCTCTTGCAGCAATTACCGGATGATTTTTAATTGTATCACGTTCTTCATCCGTTAAAGGAGTAGTTTTTTGAAGCAATTCATCAGGAAGCATAAGGTTTCCGATATCATAAAGCAGAACGGCAATTTTAAGATTATCAATATCTTCTTTCGGCAAATCAAAACGTTTTGCAAGAGTAACAGCCATCAATACCTTGTTTTTGACAGAACCTGATGTGTGCATAGGATTATATAATTTAGTAAGCATATCAGCAACTGTAAACAATGAATCTTTTGATAATTCGTCTTTATTTGCAGGAGCTTTAAGTTTTAAACACAATTCTTTTGATAAATGTCTTGCTTTTGGAATTCTGTTTTTAGACAGAATATCAATAAATGTATTAACAGCGATTTCCTGCCATGAAGTTTCTGAAACCGGTTCAGCTATAGTAACTCTGTTGCGTCCGTTACGTTTTGAGGTATACATAGCCTGGTCAGTTAATTCTAGCAATTCTTCAACATCTTCACTGTGTTCAAAATAAGTTGCGACACCAAGGCTACCGGTAATATGACCAATCGTATCAATCTCAACGGCCTCAATTGATTTCCGAATTCTTTCTGCCGCTATCATTGCGCCTTCTGAATTAATACCCGGTAAAAGAACATTAAATTCCTCACCGCCAATACGCGCCGGAACATCGACAGAGCGGGCATTTGATTTTAAAACATCTGCAATAGTTTTTATAGCTAAATCACCAAAAGTATGACCATAAGTATCGTTAATCTTTTTCAAGTAATCAAGGTCAATACCAATAATTGAAAACGGTTGTTTTTGACGTTTTGCACGCTGAACTTCTTTTTCCAAAGCTTCTTCAAAATATCTTCTGTTATAAAGCCCTGTCAAAGCATCTGTTACAGCCTGTTCTCTGACAGCCTGGAAAAGGTCAGCAATAGTAATTGCCATTTCAATCTGTTTTGCAAATAACCCCAGAAAATCCATTTCTGCACTGGCAAGTTCTTCTCTTGCCGTAAATACACAAAACCAGCCGAATTCTTGTTTTTGCGCAATTAAAGGTACCACAATAACAGATTTTACAGGCTGATTAGAAATAATTTTATTAACAGTTTCTTGCGGAAGATCAGGTAAAACAGAAGACAAAGATAAATCAATTGATTTTGTTTGAATAATAGTTCTTTGGCGCATAGTATCGGCAAACACACTTTCATGAGAATAATTCAAACGTCTTGTCTGAATTCCCGGAGAGCCGATAAAATTATTTAATCTATCAATTAAGCCGTCATTTGATTGTGCAATAATACGTAAAAATTCACCTTCTTCATCAACACATTTCCGAATAATTGCGCAGTGCATATACCCGAGTTCGCCTTGAGTACTGTTAACAATAGCTTCCAAGACATTTTCCAGCGGAGTTGAAGAATTCATCATATCCCATATATGCTGCAGAGTAAACATACGTTTATTAGCATCGTTTAACTCTTCTGTACGCTCAGCAATTTCACGTTCTAACTCAATATTGCGTTCATATATTTCTAAATAATCGCGCTTTTCGTGATAAATATTATTTTCAACTTCTGAAACTTTTCGTGTTAACTCTTTGAATTTATCAAATAATCCCATTAACGCCCTTTTTCTTGAACATAGATATGATATATAATTATACCACTTTTTTAAGAAAATATCAAGCCATATATGACATTTACAACATCTTTCGGGTTCGGGAATTCTGTACATATGTTTTTATTTTTGCGGCGCTTGCATTTACGGCTGAAACAAGGCTGGCATAAAAGCCCCTCGCCACCCAGTGCAATATACTTTTCAGGGTCACCATAAGGTGCAAGAACTTTTTTCGGAGTACAGGTAAAAATTGTCACAACTGCAGGTTTTTCTGCTGCACGTGCTAAATGCGCACTGCCGCTATCCGGAGAAACTACAACATTTGCTCTTGAAAAAATTTCAGCTAATTCCAAAATATCAGTTTTTCCTGCAAGATTTAAAAATCTTCCGCAATTAATATACTCAATAAGTTCACCATCATTAGGACCACCTGTAAATACTATATTACATTTTGATGCAAGATTATCAACCACAATTTTCCAATTATCTTTATTCCAATGCTTGTTATCCCAGGTTGTAGCCGGTGCTATAACAACAAGCGGTTTGGATTTATCTAAACCGGATAAAAGTTCGTCAACTTTTTTAATTTGTTCTTCGCTTCGCGGTGGTAATGAAACTTTAATTTCAGTTTCGATTCCTAAATGTTTAGCATACTGCAGATAGTTCATTACAATTGGCATATCCGGCGTATAAGAAACCTCATTTAACCACTCATTGCCGCCTAAAAATGATAATTCACGCCCTTTCTTGGAAACAATTCTTCGTTTTGCACCACATAAAAGTGTCCACGGTATACTCTTTAACATCATCTGTGAATCAATTGCTACATCAAACTTTTCAGAACGCAATTCCTTAATCATTTTAAAAAATTCTTTTATATTGTCTAATGCTAATCTGTTTTTTCTCCACTTATAAACAGGAGCTAAAATTGCTTTATCAACACAAGGGTTGTTTTTCACAACTTGATATCCGCGCTCTGAAACAAGCCAGGTTACCTCATATCCCGCATCTTTTAAAGCATTTGCAAGCGGAATATTAAAAATTACATCACCTAAAGATGACAATTTTATTAATAATAATTTTTTCTTTTCCATACAATTAATTCCTTTGTGAAATTAATTATACGTAAAATATCAATTTTAGGCTAAATATTTACATAACAGGGGTAAATATTATAAATATAAATTTTTTGATAAACAGTTACGGGTAGTTAATGAAACAATAAGGAAGCGTGTATTGTCTGAACGGGCAAATAAATAGATTCCGGATCGAGTCCGGAATGACAGATTAGTGAGTTTACACGCTTTTAGTTGAATTTACTATCCGTGTATAGTCAGCGTGTTTTTTTTTCTTGTCCAGTATTCTTTTTCTTGCCTCGCAAATAAGAAAAAGAATATTGGTGCAGGGTGTGGGAGCGCATAGCTTCCACATTAAAATAATTATTATGTATTATGTTTTAAAAAAGTAATACATTTATCCCCGTATTTTTTCTGTTTTAAGACTTCAAACCCTGTTAAATCAACATCAACAACGTGTTCCAGAATTATAATACCGTTACAAATTTTAGATGCGATTTCAAGACTTTTTTCGTAAACTCCTGAAAAATACGGCGGGTCAATGTAAATTATATCAAACGGCTCAAGTTTTTCACAAACTTTTAAACTATCACCAAGAAATAATCTTATATTATTATCTTTTTCATATTTTTTTATATTTGATTTAATAACATTATAGATTTTTCTGTTTTTTTCAACCATAACAACCCGTGAAAAACCGCGTGACAAAGCTTCAAGTCCCATAATCCCTGAGCCAGAATACATATCCAAAAAACTTGTCCCCTCAAAATCAATCATAGCCTGCAAAGTATTAAATACACTCATCCTAACCTTTGATAAAGTCGGGCGTGTAATACTTTCATCAGGTGAGAGAATCTTTTGACCTTTGTATTTACCGGCAGTTATATTCATAACTCAAATTTTAACATAAAAAAGGGCTCATTTAGAGCCCTTTAATTTATTTAACAACGATATTGACAAGTTTTCCCGGAACAACGATTGTTTTTACAATTGTTTTTCCTTCAACTTGAGCCTTAATTTTAGGACTATCAAGCGCTACCTGCTTCATTTCATCCTGACTCAAGCCTGCATCAACATCAATTTTATCTTTAACTTTACCGTTAACTTGAACAACTAAAGTTATTGAACTTGATTTTGCAAGGTTTTCATCCCATTTGCACCAAGGTTGTTCATGGATTGAACCGGTTCCGCCCAATTCGTGCCATGCCTCTTCTGTTAAGTGAACAGCAACAGGAGACATAAGTTTCATCAACGAAACAATTGCAAAACTCAAAACGTTCTTATCTTCTTCATTTAATACAGGCTTTTTAGATTGCCAATCATAAATTGCATTCGTAAGTTCACGATATTTTGAAATTACTGTATTAAATTGGAAGTCATTTGCAATATCGTTGGTAATTCCTTTCATTGCAATATGAACTGTTCTTACTAAATCATCATTTGATTTTTCTAATGGGAAGTTCAGTTTGTAATCAAGTGTGATATTATCAGCATTTGTTGAAATAAGTCTCCAAACTCTGTTCAAGAATTTGTAACATCCTTCAACACCTGCATCTGACCAGTCAAAATCTCTTGCCGGAGGAGAATCTGAAAGAATGAACAATCTTGCAGTATCTGCACCATAGTTTTCAAAGATTTCATCAGGGTCAACTGTGTTGCCTTTAGATTTTGACATTTTAGAACCGTCTTTTAATACCATTCCTTGAGTTAAAAGATTTTTGAACGGTTCGTCAAAGTCTAACAATCCGCAGTCACGCAATGCTTTTGTGAAAAATCTTGAATATAACAAGTGAAGGATTGCGTGTTCAATACCTCCTACATATTGATCCACAGGCAGCCAATGATTTACTATATCACGGTTAAAACATTCTTCTGAATTATTTGCATCAGCATAACGCAGATAGTACCAACTTGAACACATAAATGTATCCATTGTATCTGTTTCCCGAACTGCATGACCGCCACAAACAGGACATACGGTATCTTTAAATGTTTTAGAAGTTGTTATTGGAGATTTACCAGCAACTGAGAAATCAACATCTTTCGGTAACATTACCGGCAATTGATTTTCAGGAACCGGTTGAATTCCACATTTGTCACAGTATACAACCGGAATTGGAGCACCCCAATATCTTTGACGTGAAATTAACCAGTCACGAAGTCTGTATTGAGTTTTGAACTCACCAAACCCTTTATCTACAGCCCATTTTGTAATAGCTTTTTTAGCTTCGTTATTTTTCATTCCGTTAAATTCGCCTGAATTTACAAGAACACCAGGCTCAGTATATGCAGCATCTTTGCAGTCGCTAGGGTTTTTCGGGTTTTCAATAACGACTTTCATCGGCATATTGTATTTTTTAGCAAAATCAAAATCGCGTTCATCGTGTGTCGGAACTGCCATTACAGCACCTGTTCCGTATTCAACTAACGCATAATCAGCTGTCCAAAGAGGGAAAACTTCACCGTTAAATGGATTGCGGCAATGAGTTCCAAGAGGAACACCTGTTTTTACACGGTCAGTTGAAAGTCTTTCGATTTCAGTCATTTTACGTGCATTTGCTCTATATTCTTCAACAGCGTCTTTGTTTTCAGCAGTCGTAAGCTTTTCTATATCTTTATATTCAGGCGCTACAACAAGATAAGTTATACCAAAAACAGTATCAGGTCTTGTTGTATAAACAGGAACATACATTTCTTCACCGCTTGGAGCATCGATTACAGGGAAATTAAATATTGCACCTTTTGATTTTCCAATCCAGTTTGCTTGCATTGTTTTAACATTGTCGCCCCAACCTGTAAGTTTATCCAAATCTTCTAATAATACATCTGCGTATTCAGTAATTTTGATAAACCATTGAGATAAGTATTTTTTCTCAACAACGCTGTCACATCTCCAGCACTTGCCATCGATTACCTGTTCATTTGCAAGAACAGTACCGCATTCGTTACACCAATTAACTGCAGCTTCTTTTTTGTAAACCAGACCTTTTTTATATAATTGTAAAAACAACCACTGTGTCCATTTATAATAATCAGGTTTGCAAGTTGTAACTTCTCTGTCCCAATCATAAGATAGACCCAGCATTTTTAACTGTTTTGTCATATAAGCAATGTTTTCATCAGTCCATGTTTCAGGATCAGCATTGTGTTTCATCGCAGCGTTTTCAGCAGGAAGTCCAAAACTATCCCACCCGATTGGATGCAAAACATTAAACCCATTTGCTTTTTTAAAACGTGCAATAACGTCTGTAATTGTATAGTTTCTAACATGTCCCATATGCAGTTTTCCTGACGGATACGGGAACATTGAAAGTGCATAATATTTAGGCTTGTCTGAATTATCCAAAGTTTTAAAAGCTTTAGTTTCTTCCCAAACAGCCTGCCATTTTTTCTCTATTTCCTGAGGAAAATAACTTTCTTTCATATTCTTTCTCTTAGCTCCATTTTTTCACATTGAAAGTATAACATAAAGGTCAAAAAAATAAAAATCTATAGTTAGCTTTACTTTTAGAGAAATAATAAAATACAATATAACTATTACAATTAAATTATTAATGATTTAAACGATAACATTTTCCTTGTTTATATAATGTTTTACAAACAGGTTTTGCTGATGAATCTGTCGGATCATAAGTTGAACAGCTTGCATATGAACCATTGATATATCCACCACATTTATAAAGTGTTTTTTGATTTTGATTCGGTTTTGATTTTATATAATTCGTAGTTGAATTATTTTGAATAGTTTTCGCTTCTGTTTTTGGATGTAAGCTATTATATCTTTCAGTATTTTGTAACATTGTCTCCTTATCTTCTTCAAAACCATACAAAGGGTTTCCTTTAATATGCGGATACTTTGCTTTTAATGACTTTGCTAAAACCTGTAAACATTTATTATCTTTTTCATTATAGCCTGTCACACTGTAAACTGTATCATAATTATTTTTATTCTCGAATTTTGAATAGCTGCTACCTGTTATTTTCCCCCTTTTTACATCAAAATCAAATGAACAAGTTTCATTTTGAAATTTTAAAGAAGCTCTATAATTAGAGATTTCACATTTACCTGCATTATACAAATTATTTATATTACCAAATTTTTTAATGCATAGCTTATAATTTTCTGACGTTTTATCTGAAACAAAATATGAACAAGATTTAGGAGCTTTTTTGATATCATCCATAGTATAACCTGAATAAATAGTATAGCCATCAATACAAGTATATATCGGTTCTATTGTCATCGCATAAGCTACAAGTGCGCTCATACTAAAAATTATACATACTAATAAAATAAATTTTTTCATCTGAATATTCCTTTTTTTATTTTTAATCAAAAGACGGGTTATTAACCCGTCTCATTATATTTAAATTCGGTTTTTCCAAACTCCGCCTTTTCTGTCTACCAAAGCGTCATAGCAAGACCAGATTCTAAATACACCGGTCAAACCTAAAACAGCGTGAGTAACATTTTTTTCTTTGGTGTTTTTATTAACAGCTTGTCCAATACCAGGCCAAATTAAAAGTGATAAAGCCGCCGCACCAACTGAACGTCCTGAAACTTCACCATCTGTTCCATGAGTTCCATCTGCAAATGCAGGCATTCCAAGTGTTAACACTGACAATGCAATAACTGACATTAATACTTTTTTCATCTTAATCCCCTTTCTTAAATTTTACCTTCTTTAGTCCAAACATTATAATCAAATGTAAATTGAACATCTATATGATCGCCTTTAAACTCCGGCGGCAATTTTCCAAACGGAGCAGAATTCTTTAATGCTTCTATTGCGGCATTATCCATATCGACATTTCCGGAAGTATGATAAACACTTATTTTAATTACTTCACCTTTTTTATTTAAAGAATACAAAAGAACTACCTGCTTGGATTCTGTACCTTTTGGCGGATTCCAATTCCTTTTAATTTTACATTGCATATTTTTCATGTAAAGTCCGAAATCAGGTTGACGTTGAGATTGTGATTCCTGTTGAGTAGTTTTTTTAGCTAAAACAGGTATACTGTTAAACCCGATAAAACAGGTAAATATTAGAATTCCTGTTAAAACTTTCTTCTTCATACTTCTTAATTCCTTATGATTTAAAAGCTTCTGCAATTGATTTATTGTAATCCGGTCTTAGGATTCCTTTTTCTGTGATAATACCTGCGATAAGCTCGTGCGGTGTAACATCAAACCCCGGATTTATTATATTTACACCTTCTGCACAAATCGGTTTGCCATTAATATGTGTAACTTCATCATGAGAACGTTCTTCAATCACAATATCATCACCTGATTTGATACTTGTATCAATTGTTGATAAAGGAGCAGCAACATAAAACGGAATATTATGATATTTAGCAGCAATTGCAACGGTGTATGTTCCGATTTTATTAGCAGCATCACCGTTTGCAGCAATCCTGTCAGCGCCTACACAAACCATATCAATCATACCTTTTTTCATAAAATACGAGCACATTCCGTCAGTAATCAAAGTTACCGGAATCCCGTCCATAGTAAGTTCAAGTGTTGTAATCCTTGCACCCTGCTGTCTTGGTCTTGTTTCATCAGCAAAAACCTGAACAGTCGGATCATTTGCAAACGCAGAACGCACAACACCTAATGCTGTTCCATAACCGACAGTTGCCAACGCACCGGCATTACAATGAGTTAAAATCGTTGCACCTTTTGGAACAACTTCTGCTCCGTAATCCCCGATTTTTTTATTAATTTCAATATCTTCAAGCTCTAATTTCTTGCCATTTTCTTTTAATTTTTCAATAAGCGCTTCAACATTTCCTGAAAAACCCCTAATAATTTCTTTTTGTTTTTCAACAGCCCACATCAAATTTACAGCAGTCGGGCGCGCACTTGCCATATAATCAGCTTTTTCTAAAAGTTGACAAATAAAATCTTCACGGCTCAAATTTTTTACCGCAAGTTCCTGAGCATACAAAACAACCCCGTGCGCACCGGCAATCCCGATAGCAGGTGCTCCGCGAACTATCATTGTTTTTATCGCATCAAACATATCCTGACCATTTGTAATATCAACATACTCGAAATGTTCCGGAAACTTTGTCTGGTCAACCATTCTTGAATACGTATCAATCCACTCAATTGTTCTTATTTTTGATGTAAATTCAGCCATTTTTATTTCCTTCCTAATCCTTAGGGTGTTGTTTTTCGTACATATCACGAATAAAGTTTATAACATAATAAGTTAAAAATCCTGTAAAAGCGTTTGTCACAGCGCAAAGCACGCCGATAAAAATAATAAACACAAACAAAAGCCAAATAGGTGAATTTGTAATCATTGCAGTTAAAAAGTAATTTGTTGTATACTGGAATCCTTTTGCAAGAATAGCCATCAACACAGCATAAGTCACCGAAAACGAAAAATTAGTACAAAAACCAACAAGCGCACCGGTTAAAATACTGTCTTTTGCAGTGGTCAAATCCAATTTGCTATCCATAATAAGATAAACCATAACCACCGGAGCCGCTAACAATAAAGCTCCAAATAACGCCGCCATACCAACGTACGGAACAGGTGCTAACAACCCTAAAATCACACCTAAAATTAAACTCAAAATAACAATATTTTTAATAACAAATTTATTCATATGCTAAATCATTTTAGCATTGACAAGGTTAAAATACAAACATCTTGACAAAAAGTTGAAAATAATAAATAATATATATGTAGGACAAGCCAATAAGAAAAAGTAACGGGTTTCTTACCGGCTTGCTTCACTCCTACGGTTTAGAAATATTTAGTGCTATTACTGCGATGGAAAATGCTAGTAATAGCATTATTATTTTGTCAACCATAGCGCCCTCCTTTCCGACCTTATTCTCTTCACTATAAGTGTGTGCCGGCAGAAAGCATGAGCTTACCTACAAATAGATTTTACAATAATCGGGTATTTTTGTCTACAAACTTAATAATAATTCTAATTATAATATTTTAATAAAATAAATCATTTGTGGCAAAATAAATAGCATATTTATTCATCAATCAATGTAAAATTTTTACCGAGTTTATTTTCTAATTCTTTCATAAATTCTGAGGGTGTAATATCAAGAGCTTGTAAAATTTTAATAATAGTAATAAATTTGGCTTTTATTAAACCTCGTTCAATTTTACTTAAATTACTATCATTTAAATCATATTCAT
>CASLVD010000063.1 GCA_949398305.1 uncultured Candidatus Melainabacteria bacterium
ACTCTTCAATTTTTACTAATTAATAGAAACTTGACTGATGAAATTACCACCTCCCCGAGTTTAAAATATAGATATGAAAGAGATTATAATAACAATATATTACATATTATCACATTTATTCATTATTTTCTGGGTTTTTATTGTTCCTATTTTAGGAATAATGACTATGGCTTTCATATTATATTATTTTAAAATATTTATATTTTTATTTATATTAGATATAATAATATATTTCTTAATATTAAAATTAAATATTTTATTATTAAAACATAGTTCAGATTTAATGGAAAATATAAAAGTTACACCTGAGGAAACAAAAAGAATTTATTTTTATACTAAATATATTGTATTATTAATAATCCTTCATTGTTGTCTAACTTTTATTTTAACCAATTTTCCCATACCTTTTTAGGCGTTTTTGTAAGATGTAGTGTATAATATTTTCTGGCATATCCATTGTCTTGTGCTTTAGCAGCTTGGTCAATGAACCAATTTTCACTTTTTGCAAAGTCATACGCATCTAATGCGATAATACAAAAATCTCCATTTTGCAAAAAAGCAAGGAATAATATCCTTGCTTTAGTTATAAAAACTCTTCAATTTTTACTAATTAATAGAAACTTGACTGATGAAATTACCACCTCCCGTGTTTAAAATATAAATATGAAAAAGATGTTAGAAAAAATAAACTACTTTATAACGAATCATTGTACTGTAAAATCATTTATTTTATATGTATATAATTTATTTTTTACTATCTTTTTTTATATATGGCTTCTTAGTGTTTTACCTTTGATGTTATTTTTAATTTTTGGTGGTTTTACTATATGTTTACAACTAGGTTTTATATCTTTAAGTGCTTTTTTAATCTATTGTTTACTTTTAAAATTAAGTTATTTGTTAAAAAAACATAGTTCTAGTTTAATGAACAATATAGAAGTAACACCAGAGGAGAAAAAAAGAATTTTTTCATATATTTTATTTCTTATATTAGCATTATTATTTCATTGTTTCTTGATATTTATTTTAACCAACTTCCCCATACACTTTTAGGGGTTTTTGTAACATGTAATGTGTAGTATTTTCGAGCATATCCCCTGTCTTGTGCTTTTGCCGCTTGGTCAATAAACCAATTTTCACCTTTGGCAAAATCATACGCATCCAATGCGATAGTACAAAAATCTCCGTTCGCATCAATAAACATGTATGGTACATCAAATCTTCTTATTGCAAGTATTGAATTTAGAGAACTATTAAATTTACTTGATTTATCTTTAACTACTTGATAGTTAAGTAATTCATTTTTATTTTCTAAAAATAGTTTTTTGTATTCTGAAGATTTTGCCATTTCTTTAGATAAATTACTATTTGAATTAAAAATCATACCAATAGAATCGTCTGCTCCATATGATCTTTTGACTTTGTCTTTTACTAAATATTGTAATTCTTTATTTTTTATATCGGAAATACTACCAATTAATGCTCCGTTTTTATTAACATAATCTTTACTTTGAGTAAAATCATACGAAGACATATCCCACATTGCACTTGCATCAGGTATAAGTTTGTTTACTGTAAGATTATTAAATGTCCCCATTATTGTATCTGTTTTAATTTTATGTGGGGATTTAGGTTCATTAAAAATATCATTTAGAACTTCAGCTCTATGTTGTGGACTATATGTATAATTATTGGCATGATTGATCGGAACTTCATCATGCATTAATGTTGTATAATATGTCAAAGGTTTTCCTACATATTTTAGTGGATTTTTTTGTCTGTATGTTTTAGTAACTGTATCAAAATCACTTTTATAATTATTCAGTTCATTATAAAGCATTGGGATATTATTGTTTTTTGCAGCAAATTTTATCCGATTTATATTATCAGCTTTCAAGTCATTATTTGCTTTAATTTCAATATAAGTTTTATATGTTTTCTGATATTCCTGCTGATTTGGCGAATTAATCAATTTATCAAGGGCTTTTTGTTCCAATTCCCGTGATTTAGTATGCGTTTGAGTTAGACTGTCGAGCATTTTATTAATTCTGTCTTTCATATGAACATTTCGTATTTGGTTTTTGTCCATATATTTTATTGAATTTAGAACATCATTCACTTGCTGTTCTGCTTCAAATGCATGAATATTTAACTCTTGATTTTCTACAGCTTCTTGTGGTGCTTGATTTTGTTGTAAGTAATTCCCGACAGGACTGTTAAATACAGAATCCGGTGAATATTGATAATTTCCGGAATCTTGTGGAATATCCTGTGTTTCCGGCAAAGTCGGAAAACCTGTCTGTTCCTGTTGTTGGGTATTATCTTCAATTGGTCCGAAAAGTGTATTTTGACCAAATGACGAATTGTTATTAAATAATCCGCCTGAACTATTGCCGAAAAGTCCTGAACCTTCCGGTGTGCTTCTGTAGTATTCGGAAACCTCTGTTCCGTCCCTTCTCACGTATCCGTTTACGTGAACTTCTTTTTCATTTGCCATTTTGTTTTCCTTTCGTTTCGTCTTGTAAATCTTAAAAATAATAATCCGTATGTAATTTAATTCTTTATTTTGGTTTCATATTATCCTCCTCATGTTTGGTTTGTTACTAAAAAAGGGTAGAAGCTGTAAACTTGCCATTTTGGCATTTTCACAATCTTCTACCCTATATAATTTTATATTTAATTTTTTTTTAATTATTATAACATTTGGCTCATGATTCTGTCAAGTCTTGATATTAGTTATAATGTCATTCCGAACTTGATTCGGAATCTCTTAATCATTAGACCCTGAATTCAATTCAGGGTGACATTTAGAAATATCTCCTGATTTTACGGCAGGTATTTCAGAAAATTCCTTGCTGATTGTTCAGGAATTTTGGCATACATAATTGAATCCGTAAGTGCGATTTTTGAAATTCCGGATTGAGTTAATTCGTTGATATTATTTGAATTTATATCACCTGCAAAAAATACCGGAATTTTTACGTTATCATTAATCCAGTTTACAGCACCTTCGTCAATAAACTCATCTTGTTTAGTGCAAATCGGACCAAAAATTACATAGTCTGCACCATCATTTACGGCTTTAATTATTTCATCGGAGTTCGATGTAGTTTTGCCGATTATAGCGTTTGAACCCAAAATTGCACGGGCATCTCGTATGCTTATATCGTTTTGTCCGAGATGAACTCCATCAGCTTCTACAATTTGGGCGATATCAACTCTGTCATTTATAATAAATGTAGCTCCGTATTCATCACAAAGTGTTCTCATTTTGTGTGCGATTTCTACAAAAACCCCGTCAGGAATAGTTTTTTCTCTTAGCTGTAAAATATCAACTCCGCCTTGAAGTGCTGATGCTGATGCATTTAAAAAATCGTCTTTAGAAACAAACCTGTCTGAATTTGTGACAAGATAAAGTTTTTTCTTTTCAAGTTTCAAAAGATTAAACTGTTCTTTTAATTTATCCCACATAACAAACCTTTCTGATGAAATGATTTTATCACAAAGCTGTAAAATTTTTCAAAAATAGCTTAAATTTTGTTAAATATCTTGATTTTTAGGGATTTTTTGTTAAAATGTTTATACCGAAAAGGAGAAAATTATGGCTCAACAATTTAACCCTCAGGGGATGAATGCTCAAAATATTAAAAAACGCTACGCAGTTTTAGTATTTATCAAAGGTTCAACAGCGCCATTGGTGTTGTATGTTCAGGATTATCAGGCATTATATCAAGAGTTGAGCGAAAGAATGGTTTCTCCTAACGCGGTTCTTATTAAAAAAGAAACAGAAGGCCCGTTGAAAGAGGTTTGTTTTGTTTCTAACCAGATTGCAGCTCTTGCAATTCAAGAAGAACAATACTTAAATTAATTATGGAAAAAGTTTTACTACTGGAAGATTTAGAAAATGCCGAAAATAAAACACTATATTTCACTTTCGATGAAAAAATCGAAGGTATAGATTGTGTTACTCCTATCCATGCCGAATTATGTGCAAAATCTTTTGATAATTATGTCGAAATTTCAGGTGATATTTCTGGTGTTGTAAATCTCGAATGTGATTTATGTTTGGAAAAATTTGAGCATAAACTTGATTTCAGTATCGATGAATTATACTCAAAAACATCTCTATTAGGGGATTATGAGGAAGCCGGACAGGAATTTGAAATAAAAGACGGTCAATTTGTTACTGATTTGAACGGCGCAAAAGAAATCGATATTTATGACTTATTGTATCAATCTGTAATATTAAGTTTTCCAAATAAAAAAGTTTGTGGTATTAATTGTAAAGGAAGGGAATTTCTTTCAGAAGAAAATACCATTGATCCAAGACTGGAAGTCTTTAATAATCTCCAAATTAACCCAAAAAACAGTTAGTAATACAAGAAAATAAAAAAGGAAAGACAAAATGGCAGTACCTAAGAAAAGAACAGGACATTCTGCTCAAGGCAGCAGAAGAGCAAACTGGAAAGCTACAAAGCCTGAGACAACAAAATGTCCTAACTGTGGCGAAACAGTTTTAACACATACAGTATGTACAGCTTGCGGCACCTACAAAGGTCAGCCTGTAAGATTAGCAGACAAAGCAGCAGCAGTTGCTGTAGAAGAAAAAAAACCGGCTAAAAAAGCTTCAAAAAAAGCTAAAACAGAAGAAGTTAAAGCAGAAGTTGAAGAAGTAAAAGCTGAAGAAACTGTTGAAGAAAAAACAGAAGAATAATGAATTTAAAATAATCAGAGGCGGCAATTTAATTACCGCTTCTGGTTTTTCAGACTAAAACCAAACGTTGGAGAGAGAATATATGTCAAGAATAGCAATAGATGCAATGGGTGGAGATTACGCACCAAGAGCAATTGTAGAAGGTGCATTGTGGGCGGCACAAGAGTATGGTGTCGGTCTTGAACTTGTCGGAAGACAAGAAGACATTCAGGCTGAACTTGACAGAATCAAGGCTGCGGGATGTATTTATTCTGATTGCGGTACTAAGGGGCATAAAAGAAGAATTAAAATAGATTTAGATAAAATTGATTATACAATTACTCATGCTTCAGAAGTTATTGGCATGGGTGAAGCTGTTGGACAATCTATTCGTAAGAAAAAAGATTCATCAATTGTCGCATCAGTCAGAGCTGTTGCAGAAGGCAGATGTGAAGCTGTTGTATCAGCAGGTTCTACAGGTGCAGCTATGGCGGCAAGTTTATTTGGTTTAGGCAGAATCCACGGTGTTCAAAGACCGGCAATTTCTGTAACTTTACCGACAATGAAAGATCCTGTTGTTCTAATTGACGGCGGTGCAAACAGCGATTGTACACCTGAAATGCTTGCTCAATTTGCCGAAATGGGTGTTGCCTACGCTGAAGATATTGTTGGTATAGAAAATCCGAAAGTCGGTATCTTAAGTATCGGCGAAGAAGAAGGTAAAGGTAATACTTTAGTTAAAGATACTTATCCGCTTTTAAAAGATATGCACGAAAAAGGTTATATCAATTTTGTCGGTAATATTGAAGGAAAAGAATTATTCATAAATAAATGTGACGTTGTTGTATGTGACGGTTTTGCAGGTAATGTAGCTTTAAAAGTAACAGAAGGTACTGCTTCAATGCTTTTAAAAATGATTTCAACCGAATTTAAATCTGATTTTATCGGATGTATTATCGGGCTGTTGGCAAAACCATTCTTAAGACGTATTTTGAAAAGAATTAATTGGGAAGTTTTTGGAGGTATGCTATTATTAGGAGTAAAGGGCATTTCTGTAATTGCCCACGGACGCAGTTCATCTTATGCAATGAAAAATGCAGTAAGAGCAGCTGTTAGAGTTCTTAATAAGGATATTAACTCAAAAATTTCGGAAAATATAAACAGATAGGAAAAATTATGTCAAAAAATTATAAACCACTCCAAATTGCAGGTGTAGGATACAGCGTCCCAAAAACTGTACTTACTAATGACGATTTAACAAAATTATATGAAACTTCTGACGAGTGGATATATACAAGAACCGGAATTAAAGAAAGACGTGTTGTTTCCGGTAACGAAAACGCTATTGATTTAGGTGAAGAAGCGGCAAAAAAAGCAATTGAAAAATCAGGATTTAAACCGGAAGAAATCGATTGTGTAATAGCAGCATCTTCAGCTCCTCCTCAATTATATCCGGCATTGGCTTGTAATATTCAAGCAAGACTTGGTATTCCGGACTATGTGCCGTCATTTGATTTAACTGCGGCTTGTACAGGTTTAATATATGCGCTTCAAGTTGCAAGAGGTTTGATAGGTGCAGGTTTATATAAAAACATTTTGCTTATTGCATCTGATAATAATTCACGTTTAGTTGATTGGGAAGATAGAGGAACATCAATTCTTTTTGGTGACGGCGCCGGTGCAATGGTTGTAACAGAAGCGAAAGATGGTGTGGATGATATTTTATCACTTGATATAAGAGCTGATGGTTCTATTGGTCAATATATTTATCTTGATACACCTGGTAAAAACTGTCCGCTTGTTGAACCTTGTGATGAAGGAGATTCAAAAATCCATATGGCAGGACGCGATGTTTATAAGTTTGTTGTAACAACATTGCCTCATTATGTTGATAAATGTATTGAAGATGCCGGTATGACAGCATCTGATATTGATTATTTAATACCTCATCAGGCAAATCAAAGAATTATTGAAGCTTTACAACAGAGACTTGAATATTCTGATGATAAAGTTATTTCAAATATTAAATACTACGGAAATACTTCTGCTGCTTCAATTCCGATTGCACTTGTTGAAGGAGTTGAAAAAGGTAAAATCAAACTGGGATCAACTGCAATTCTTTGCGGATTTGGTGCAGGCATGACCTGGGGTGCGGCGGTTGTAAGACTTCGTGAAGGTATTTGCTAAATTAAGTTTTTAAAATGAAAAGACGGGTTAAAGCCCGTCTTTTTTATTATCTTAAATCTTTAATATTCAAAATAGTTTTGTAAATATATTCAATTTCGCTTTTTGAAGCGTTATTTAACCATTCTGTTATTTTTTGTTTAATTTGTTCAATTGGCTGTTTGTGTTCGTAATTGAACAATTCCATAACGGAAATATTAAAAGTTTTTGCTATTAAATCAAGTTTTTCTGATTGAGGAAAGTGAACACCTGATTCTATTTTTGAAATATGGTTGGGTTCAAGTCCTATAAGTTCGGATAATTGTTCTTGGGTAAAATGATTTCTTTTTCTTAGTTCTTTAATTCTTTTACCCAATTGTTTTTTACATGATGTCATTTTTGGCCCCTATATCAAAATAATACATTTTTTACCCTTGTAAAATGTTGATAAACAATTGAAAAATGATAAAACTAATCGCAAAACGATTGAAAATACTTTAAATAGGTGATGTTAACATTGGATTTTTAAATAAAATAGTTGTATAACGATAAGTTTTTGGAGGTAATATGAAAAAACACACAGTGTCCGACAAATATAACGAGAGTAAATATAATCACTTATTAACCTACTTACTTACTCCAAAATACCCTCGCTCCTTGAGGGAGAGGGATAGGGAGAGGGGTAAAAAAGCAGGTTTTACATTAGCTGAAGTTTTAATAACCCTCGGCATCATTGGTGTTGTGGCGGCAATGACAATACCAAATTTAATAACTGCACATAAAGCACATCAATTACATTCACAATTTTTAAAATCGTATTCGGTTATCCAACAGGCATTCAGACAAATGGAAGCTGATGATGTATCAACCGATCCGTCTGCACATGCACCAAATACTTTTTATAAGACTTTTGGACAATATTTAAAAGTTGCAGTTCATTGTGGTAATTATTCGGCAAATAAATCTTCTGTTTGTTGGACTATTGATACTCCATATAAGACATTGAACGGTAAAAATAATGCCTGGACAGATTTATTTGATAATGGACAATTTGTTTTAATGGATGGAACAAATGTTCTTATTGAAAATCCTCCCGGAGCTCCCGGTAGAACATGGGTTTCTGTGGATTTGAACGGATATAGAAATAAACCTAACAGATGGGGTTATGATTTATTTACATTTGATTTCGTTGATGGAGAACTTAGAACTATGGGCAGTAAAGGTACATATTACTCTGCGAATTTAGAGAAATACTGCAGTTTATCTGATACAAGTAATATTAATGGTATTACCTGTGCTCATAAGGCTAAAACAGATGCTGATTATTTTAAACGGGTTATCAAAAATGTCAAATAATTTGTAAAAATCTTTACTTTAGTGCTTTTTATTGTATAATTATCTCATTAAGAAGGTTAGCTTACTTGAGGGATATAAATATGACTAAGAAAATAGCATTTGTTTTTCCCGGACAGGGTTCTCAATCTGTCGGAATGGGAAAAGATTTGTATGAAAATTTTGAATCAGCAAAAAATGTTTTCGATTCAGCTGATAAGGTTTTAGGTAAAAGTATTACTACAATTTGTTTTGAAGGACCTGATGAAGATTTAAAACAAACAGTTAATACCCAGCCATCTATTGTAACAACATCAATTGCGGCATTAGAAGCATTTAAATCTCAATTAGATGTTGAAGTTTATGCAACAGCAGGTCACAGTTTGGGTGAATATTGTGCAATGTATGCATCCGGTGTTATGGATTTAGAAACAACATTAAAAGCAATCCAAAAAAGAGCTGATTTAATGGGTGCTGCAAAAGGCGGTGCGATGGCAGCGATTTTAAATGCTCCTGAAGGAAGTTTGGAAAAAGCATTAGAAGAAGCTTCAAGTGTCGGATATGTTGATGTGGCTAATTACAATTCACCTGCACAAGTTGTAATTACAGGTGATGAAGCAGCAGTTACCAAAGCCGGAGAACTTTTAGCTGAAGCCGGCGCAAGAAGAGTTGTTCCCCTTGCTGTTTCAGGTGCTTTCCATTCTAAATTTATGGAAAGTGCAGGTCACGAATTTGAATCATTTGTGTCTGAACTTGAATTAAATAATGCTTCAGTTCCTGTATTCACAAATGTTGATGCACAAGCTACTGTTTTAGGTGCTGAATTCAAAAACAAAATGCCAAGACAAATTTATTCATCAGTTCACTGGACTCAAACAATTCAAAATATGGTGAATGAAGGTGTTGATACATTTATTGAAATCGGACCGGGAAAAGTTTTATCTGGTTTGATTAAAAAAATCGATGCAAGTGTAAAAACTTATAATGTTTATGATAAAGATTCGTTAGAATCTACAGTAAATGCATTAAAAGAAGAATTAACTTTAGCTTAAAATAAGGAGAAAAATTATGACAGACAGAAAAATTGCATTAATTACAGGCGGTTCACGCGGTATTGGTTTAGCTTGTGCAAAAGAACTTGCAAAAGCTGGATGTGACATCATTATTAATGATATTTGTGATGCTGAAAAAGCACAACCGGCTATTGATGAATTAAAAGCATTAGGAGTAAATGCTTACTTCTATAGTTTTGATGTATCAAATTATGATGCAGTTAAAGAAAATGTTGATAAAATGATTGCTGAACACGGCAAAATTGATATCTTATTAAACAATGCAGGTATTACAAGAGATGGTCTATTCCTAAGAATGGATATGAACCAATGGGAAAGTGTTATTAAAGTTAACTTAACATCTGCTTTTTGTGTAACTAATGCTGTAATCAAATATATGATGAAAGCTCGTCAAGGTTCAATTATCAATATGTCTAGTATTGTTGGCCGTCACGGTAATGCAGGTCAAGCAAACTATTCAGCTTCAAAAGCCGGTTTAATCGGTTTTACTCAAACTCTTGCTAAAGAATTTGGTTCAAGAAACATTAGAGTAAACGCTGTTTGCCCTGGTTTTATTCAAACAGCTATGACAGCTGAACTTGCTAATATTGATGATTATTTAGCTGCTATTCCGATGAAAAGACTTGGTACTCCTGAAGATATCGCTAAAGTTGTTAAATTCTTAGCTTTAGATACAGATTACGTAACAGGTCAAGCAATCGAAGTTGCCGGCGGTTTGATGATATAATTTTGTAACAAAAACCCGTGGATATTGTAAACTTCTTGCAAAAAAATATTCTACAGGTTATAATACTGGAAGAAAAGTATTAGTAATACACAAATAATAAGAGGAAAAAAACATGAGTACATTAGAAACAGTTAAAAAAGTTGTAGTAGATCAATTGAGCGTTGATGAAAAATTAGTTACACCTGAAGCTCGTTTCACAGATGATTTAGGTGCTGATTCATTAGACACAGTTGAATTAGTTATGGCTTTAGAAGAAGAATTCAAATGCGAAATCCCTGATGAAGACGCAGAAAAAATTCAAACAGTTCAAGATGCAGTTTCTTACATCGACAGCAAATTAGGTAAGTAATTGTCTCACTGATTGAAATTTGAATTATTCAAACTGAAATTTTATATTTGCGAGAGTGGGATTTTAATTTTCTCATTCTCGCATTATTTATTATTAGAGTGAAAAAGGGATATATTAAATGAGTAAAAGAAGAGTAGTAATTACAGGGTTGGGAGCAGTTACGCCTTGCGGTATCGGAACTGATAAATTTTGGAATGCTATGATTGAAGGAAAAAGCGGTGTTTCTCTGATTGAAAGAATCGATACTGAAAAACAAGCTGTTAAAATAGCTGCTGAAATCAAAGATTCTGATTTTAATCCTGACGATTATATGGATTCAAAAGATTCAAAAAGAATGGACAGATATACTCAGTTTGCAATGGTAGCGGCTGATGAAGCAATTGCTGATTCAGGTATTGATGAAGCCGATATTGATCCTTATAGAATTGGTGTTATTGTAAGTTCTGCTGCAGGCGGTTTTAAAACATTTGAAAGAAGTCACCTTGCAATGATTGAAAAAGGACCTACTAAAGCTTCTCCATTCACAGTTCCTATGTTGATTGTTGATATGGCATCAGGTCGTATTTCAATGAAACACGGTTATAAAGGACTTAATAAAGTTGTGGTTTCAGCTTGTGCAACAGGTACACATTCTGTTGGTGATGCTTTTAGAAGCATTCAATATGGTGATGCTGATGTCATTGTTGCAGGCGGCTGCGAAGCTACTATTACAACTTTAGGTGTTGGTGCGTTCACCGCTTGCCGTGCTTTATCAAAAAGAAATGATGAACCGGAAAAAGCATCAAGACCTTATGATAAAGATAGAGATGGTTTTATTATGGGTGAAGGTGCAGGTGTTCTTGTTCTTGAAGAATACGAACATGCTAAACGCCGCGGTGCAAAAATTTATGCTGAAGTTGTTGGTTACGGTCAAACTGCCGATGCTCATGACATGGTTGCACCTGATCCGGAAGGAAACGGAGCTTATAAAGCAATGGAATTTGCAATGGAAGATGCAGGTGTAAAACCTGAAGATGTTGATTATATCAATCCTCACGGTACAAGTACCGGTTTAGGTGATATTGCTGAATCTCAAGCTATTGCAAAAATCTTTGGTGATAAAGATGCAAATCCAAACTTACTTGTAAGTTCAACAAAAAGTATGCACGGACACATGCTTGGCGCAACAGGTGCAATTGAAGCTATTGTTTGTGTAAAAGCTATAACTGAAGGCAAAGTTCCGCCTACAATTAATTTAGACAATCAAGACGAACATGTTGCAAATCTTGATTATGTTCCGCATAAAACAAGAGATAAAAAAGTACATGTAGCTTTGTCAAATTCTTTTGGGTTTGGCGGTCACAACGCAACTTTGATTTTCAAAGAAGTGTAGAATATAAAACTTATAAGAT
>CASLVD010000064.1 GCA_949398305.1 uncultured Candidatus Melainabacteria bacterium
AAAACCATAAGCGGCGCGTTTTACGCGCCGCTTATGGTTTTATTAACTTATATGTAAAATATTTTCAACCGGTATATTTAAAGAATTAGTTAAATCAACAATTTTTTTTACAGTAAGGTTTTGTTCTCCCCGTTCAACCTTTCCGATATAGTTGGTATGAACATTTGCAAGCTCAGCAAATGTTTCTTGCGACAAACCTTGCTTAGTTCTTTCTATTCGAAAATTCAATCCTATTTTCTTCAATACTTCAGTGTAATCTAACATACCAAAGTATCATATACTATTGACAATGTGGATTCTATACTATTATAATAGTGGATATAATATTAAAGAGGTGGATATGATGAAAAAATATAAAACAGGTTTTACTTTAGCAGAGGTATTAATCACCCTCGGCATTATCGGTGTTGTTGCTGCAATTACTATCCCTGGACTAATAACAACATACAAAGCGCATCAATTACATTCTCAATTTTTAAAATCATATTCTACACTTCAACAAGCCTTTAAACAAATGGAAGCCGATGATGTATCTACAAACCCTGCAGATTACAAAAGCACAAAAGATACTCTTTTCTATAAAACATTTATAAAATATCTTTCAGCACCAATAGATTGCGGAAATTATTATGAACACAAAATTGTTGCGGGATGTTATGATTATATGAAAAATCCAAGCGATTATAGAACCCTTGATGGTAGATTTTCTCCGCCAGCGAACTGGTTTGATGCAGGAGAAATAATGCTTCAAGACGGTACAATTATATTATTTGAAAATAATGTTACCAGTGAATTATATATCCATGTGGATCTGAATGGATACAACAAAAAACCAAATATCTGGGGATATGATTTATTCACTTTCCATTTTAAAGATGGAGAACTCAAACCAATGGGCGCACTTGGTACAAATTTTATAGGTTATAATAAATACTGTAATCCAAAAATTTCACACCCACAGAATGGTATTGCCTGCGCAAATAAAGCTAAAGATAATACAGATTACTTTAAATATGTTATAAAAAATGTTAAACAATAAAAAAAATAATTCCACTTTATGTGGAATTATTTATGAAACATTCTATGAAAAATACGGGTCGGTAATGAAGGCTCTTTAAACATATTCAAAATCTGATCCGTATATTGTATTCTTGCAAGGTTATGTTTGTAAGCTGTATAAAAATTCTTTGCAATCTTCTTAGGATTATGTGTAGAAGGTCCGGAAATTTGTACTAAAGTTTCATAAAATTGTTTATCATCATAAAGGTATTTCCCCTTAGCTCCGCGCGTAATTATTATTCTATCTTTTACTGCACAATTAGCAGCAGAAATCATTTGTGTAACTTTCATATTTTGCCTTTCTATGGGGTATATGGGGTAAAAAATCCGGTTCCCGCAATGAGAACCGGATTTAACTTTAGTATTTAATTATTTGCAGCATCCGCAGCATGAACCGCATTCACAGCCCATTGCTTCAATTGCTTCTTCCAAACGAACTTTGATACGTCCGTCTACTGCAATACCTTCGCCTGTTTTTTCAGAGATTAACAGCGGGTTAATATCTAACTCATCAATGAAGCTGAAATCGTGAACTAATTGAGATAATCTCAATAATGTTTCTTCGATTTGATCCATTTGAGCAGGAGTTGTACCACGAGCACCTTCTAACAATTTATATGCTTTAACTGATTTAATCATTTCTTTAGCATCAATATCAGTTAGAGGAGCGATTCTGAAAGTAACGTCTTTCATAACTTCAATGAATACACCACCTAAACCGAACATCATCATTGGTCCATATTGAGGATCTGTTGCAATACCGCAAACCATTTCACGGTTACCTTTAACCATTTCTTGAATGATTACACCTTCAAGACCATCGATAAGTCCTTTTTCTGTTAATTTAGCGATTAAATCACGGTATTCAGCTCTTAATTGTTCTTCTGAACCGATATTAACTCTTACACCGCCAACATCTGTTTTGTGAGAAGTTGTTTTTGAAGTCATTTTCATTACAACCGGATAACCGATTGAATTACCAACTTCTACAACTTCATCTTCGGTTGTAGCAAATCCTGATTTACATACTCTGATACCATATGCATCAAGTACGTCAATTGATTCACGTGTTGTTAACTGTGCTCTGCCTTCAGCTAAAGATTGTTTAATAATTTGTTTAGCTTTTTCTCTGTCTACATCGTATACAGGGATTTTGCCTTCCGGTCTTTCCATCCACAATCTTTGTTGATTTAATCTGTTAAATCCGTCAGCAGCTTCTTCAGCGTACATAAAGAACGGCATATTAACATCTAATTCAGACAATGCTGTAAAGAATTCGCTTTTTGTCATGAATACACCGATAACAGGTTTTTCAGGATATTCTTTTTTAATTTCCATAACAGCTTTAGCAACATCAATATCTTTCAAGCCCAAGAACGGTAAGTAAATTACCATAATCATATCAACATTAGGGTCAGCGATAACTGTTTTTAATGTTTCTTTGTAGTGTTCGATAGGAGCTGAAGCAATCATATCGATAGGGTTTTTAACTGATGCAGCTGATGGTAAGAAGCTTCTTAAAGTTTCTTTTGTAGCATCAGTAATTTGAGCCATTTGCATACCATATTCACATACAGCATCTGTTGCCATAATACCAGGACCGCCTGAGTTTGTAATAATAGCTACTCTGTCACCTTTTGGAATAGGACAGTTAGCAAAAACTTTAGCTGTTGAGAATAAGTTTTTCAAAGAGTATTCTCTGATTACACCTGATTGGTTAAGTAAAGCATTAGCAGCTTTATCAGCACCGGCTAAAGATCCTGTGTGAGATGATGCAGCAGAAGCACCTGCAGCTGATCTACCTGCTTTTAATGCTAAAACAGGTTTTTTCTTAGTAATTCTTGATGCTAATTTTCTGAAATTTGAAGGGTTTTGAATAGATTCCATATAAAGTAGAATTTGTTCAACATCTTCTTCATTTTCCCAGTATTCCATAGCTGTTTCTGCGTTAACATCAGCCTGGTTACCAATTGAAATGAATTGAGCAAAACCAAGGTTAAGGTCTTTAAGAATATTTAAAATACCGCCGCCTAAAGCACCTGATTGAGAAACGAAACCGATGTTTCCGCGTTCAGGAAGTGATTCAGCAAAACATCCGTCCATTCTGATTTCAGGGTGAGTGTTTACAACACCTAAACAGTTAGGACCAACACATCTCATACCATATTCACGAACTTTAGCTAACAATGCTTTTTCAGCTTCTGCACCTTCTTTGCCTGTTTCTTTGAAACCTGCAGTGATGATACATAAACCTTTAATACCTTTTTCGTGACATTGGTCAATTGTATCTAAAACAAATTTAGCATTAACAACGATAATAGCTAAATCAACTTCACCAGGAATTTCTTTTACAGAAGTATAAGCTTGTAACCCTTCGATAATTCCGCCTTTTGGGTTAACAGGGTAAATATTACCGTTGAATTTGTATTCTTGTAATCTTTTCATGATATCAGAGCCGATTGTGTGTTCTTTAGTAGAAGCACCAACAACAGCTATTGACTTTGGTTTCATAATTTTGTCTAAATTACTGTTCATTTTTCGTCCTTTCTTTTTGCTTTCATTTATAATTATTTAATATTACTTTTACGAATACCCGTTTTGAATCCATTCACGAACTCTTAGTTCTGCACCGAGTTCGTTAGCGATTTCACGACATTTTTCTATATTCAGTCTTCTGCCTTTATAACCGTCCACAATTGATGCAACTGTTTTAATTCCGGCATCAGAACTACATTTGATAAACTTTTTAACTTCCTCATACGCGCCATCAAATTTTGGCTGAGAAAGCTCATCATATTCTTCACTTGATTCGCCGTTTAAGCTTACGGAAAACTCATCAACAAGCCCGACAAGCTCAGACACAACATTATTTTTATAAACATAATTAGCATGCCCGTTAGTATTCACGCGAATTTTAATTTCAGGATAATTTTCTTTAATATACTTTGCGACTTGTCTTAAAATTTCAAACTTTAATAATGGTTCGCCATATCCGCAAAATATCACTTCACTTGAAAGCTCAAAGTTTTTAAGTTGTTCAATAACATCATCAGATGTAAAATCCTCTGTATCCAGCCATAACTGCTGTCCGCAAACATCATCTTTATCTTTTCGCAAACAAAAAATGCAATCATTCGTACATCTGTTTGTAAGATTTATATAAATCTTTTTTTCAAGTTCGTAAACTAAAATATTTGACATGTCATATCCTTTTGTATGCCAATATTATCGTACACACAAACTTTTTTTACAAGAGGTTCTAACATTTAATAAACAAGATCGTTAACCGTCACCTCAAGTGCTTCAGCTATTTTCCAAAGAATATAAATACTTGGATTAACCTTTTCATTTTCTATTTTACAAACATATTGCTGGCTTATGCCGCATAAATCTGCAAGTTCGTCCTGCGAAATTCTTTTTTTCGCTCGAATCTGTCGTAAGTTATCCGCAATATTTTTATTTAAAACTGCCGCATCCATATTAAAATTTTATATTAGTTGACAAATAATTTTTATACATGATAAGATGTTTTTTATAAACGATAATGTATAAATATTAAAAGAAGGGTTGATAAATGAAAAAATTTGGCTTTACTTTAGCTGAAACACTCATTACTCTGGGAATAATCGGAATTGTTGCAGCAATGACAATACCTAATTTGATAACTGAACATCAAAAACGAGCATCCGTAACTAAATTACAACGAGCAATTTCCGTAATAAATCAAGCTTACAGACTATCTTTTGACGAAGTGGGTGAAGCAACGAAAGAAGAAGCTTTTGAAATGGGAGTTGATGAATATTTCAAAAAATACTGGGCACCATATATTAAAGTTTTAAATACCTGCTCCAGTTATCAAGCTTGCGGATATAAAACAGCTATTCCCTTCAAACACCCGAACAGAACAATATCATCCTGGATGGTAGTTGACAAATCGCGTAGAGCAACATTTTACACAATGGACGGATTTTTGTATATAATCTTTATAGCTGCAAACGGAGAAACCATTGCAGCGGCGGAACGTAAAATATTAGTTGATATAAACGGTTCAAGTGCACCAAATCAATTTGGGAAAGACGTATTTATATTAACAAGGGTTGAAAAAGACGGAGGAGGAGTACGTCCGTTTGGTTACGAAAAAACAGATGAAGAAATAAAAAATAATTGCTCAAAATCATATTACAATAATATTGCAGGATTTATGTGCGCAGAAAGAATTAGACGCGCAGGTTGGAAAATTGATAATAATTATCCTTGGAAATGATTTGAAAATAAATTTTCCAAGCTGCTACCTTGCGGAGCTCAATTATTGATATTATTTATAAATAGACGTTAACAAAATCCCCCGTCCGGCGAGGACTGGAAAATTGAAAAAGATTACCCCGTGGTAGGAGTAAATAAAAAACTAAAAGGCAAATTTCTATTCCTGATTAGGTTTAATCAAAAACTTAATCGCACGCCCTGCAATATGTTCTTCCATTGCATACTCAACTTTTTCTAAAGGAAGAGTATCTGTTATAAGTTTTTCGACTTCCACATCACCTGATGCAATATAATCAAGTGCTTTTCTGAAATATTTAGGAGTGTGATGGAAAACACTCATCATTTTAATATCACCATAATGCATTTTTGTCGTATCAAAAGTTACTTTAGATCCTGATTTACATCCGCCAAAAAAGTGTACTGTACCGCCCGGTCTTACACAATCAAAAATTTGTTCCCAAATTTCAGGCAATCCGACACATTCAACTGCAACATCAAGTCCTTTGCCCTCACAAGAAAACTCTTTAAATATTTTTACAGGATTAGGATATTTTTTTAAATCAATAATTTCATCAGCATGCGCAAAATCTTCTGCGGCTTTAAGTTTCATAGGATTTCTTCCTGCAACAATTACGCGCGCACCCATAAGTTTTGCAATACGGGCAAACATCAGCCCGATAGGTCCAATCCCGATAATTCCGACAGTATCACCAACTTTTATTCCTGTGCGTTCAGCTCCGTGAACAACATTTGCTAAAGGTTCACAAAATGCCGCCCGTTCAAAACTTAAATCATCAGGTAAAATAAGCATATTTTTCTTTACGATTCTCGCCGGAACTGTAATATATTCAGCATAAGCCCCGTTTAGTAAATTTAAATTTTCACACAAATTATATTCTTCGCGCTTGCAGTAAAAACATTCTCCGCAAGGTGCAGAATTTGCTGCAACGACTCTGTCACCGAGTTTAACGTTTTCGACTCCACGCCCAACTTTTTCAACAATTCCTGAAAACTCATGCCCGAAACCAGACGGAACTTCCTTAATCAAAACAGGATGACCGCGGCGAAATGTTTTTACATCAGTTCCGCAGGTTAAAGCTGCCATAACTTTTACAACAACTTCACCATCTTCCGGCGGCTTTACCATTACTTCCTCATATCTGATATCTTTTGGTCCGTAATATTGAATCGCTTTCATAGAAATATAATACATCAAAGGGGTTTACAGGTAAAGTGATTGGCAACTATATTTACCAGTTACAATATTTTACTATAATCACATAATAATTATTATAGGCAGGGGCATATACAGCCCCTGACCCTGCACCAGCAATTCTTTTTCTTTGTTGCGATGCAAAGAAAAAGAATTCTGGACAAGAAAAAGAAACACGCTAACTAAATACGGGTAGTAAATTCAACCCTAAGCGTGTAAACTCACTAATCTGTCATTCCGGACTTAATCCGGAATCTATCAATTTGCCCGTTCAAACAATACACGCTTCGTTACTGTTTCATTAACTACCCGTAACTGTTATGCAAATAAAAAATAACTTTTAGATATTTACCCCTAATAATTATTATGTATTAATTTTTGATTTTTATATATGCTTTTAGAATCTTATTTTCTACAGTATCATTAATTGCCTTTTGAACTTTTTCAAGGGGGTAAATGGTTGAAAGTCCGGCAACCTTAACCTCTTTTGTTGCCAGCAATTCCAATGAATCTTTTAAATCCGCAGGAGATGGTGAATAACTGCCTAATACAGTCAACTCACGGTAATAAATTTCATTATTTGCATAACCCATATTTTGCGGAGTGCTTGAAAAAACTAAAATTTTGCCCCCGTCACGAACAAATTTTAACGCTGTATCAATAGCTCTATCTGAACCGGATGTCATAAAAACACCATCAGCTTTAATACTGTCACACAATTCAGGCAAAACAAATGCTTCAATTCCAAGATTTTTAAGTATCTGAACACGCGAAGCTATTAAATCGCACCCGATAACGTTCATTCCGAAAGCCTTTAAAGCTTGCGCCATCAAAATTCCTATTGACCCCAATCCAATCACAAGCGCTGTTGAATTTTGTCTTAACCCTGCACGCTTCACAGCTCTAATACAGCAGCCTAAAGGTTCGTAAAAAGCAGCTTCATCATCTGTAAGATTTTCAGGCTTCAAGTAAGCGACATTCTGCAAATGTTCTTCCGATACAAAAACAAGTTCACTAAACCCGCCCGGACGAATATTAGTTTCCTTAAAATGCCTGCACATTGAAACATTTCCGTTCTTACAGTATTCACACTTACCGCAAGGAATATGATGCGATGTCACTATTACATCATCTTTTTTAAAATCAGTTTCCGAATCAATTGCAACAATCTTTGCAACAATTTCATGTCCTAAAACAGTCCCGTTTTTAACAAGATTATGTTTTAGCTTCACTATATCAGAACCGCACAATCCGCAGCCCAAAACTTTCACAATTGCACCTTTGCGACCACTTAGTGTTTCATCTTCTCGTTCTTTTACAACAATTATATCGTTTTCAATTTCTGCTGTTTTCATATTAATAATCCTTTACTCAGATTTTAACACAAAGGCGGCGGATTAAAATATCCGCCGCCTTTGTTATTATTATAATAAATTATGCTTTTTTCGCATCTTTTTTATATTCATCAATTGCAAGAATTGAGCAAATAATTAAACAAATTACCCCTGAAACTAACCAGAAATAAATTGCACCGTCCCAGTTTTGTGCACCGTTTTTACCAAGTTTATCTACTAAGAAACCTGTACCTGTAGCTGATAAAAATGCACCAATATAACCGAATGTTCCGGTAAAACCTGAAGCTGCTGATGCTACTTTTTTGGAACTTGATTCAACTGCACAAAGTCCGCCAATCATCATTTGAGGACCATATGTAAACGCCCCTAACAAACCGATAATTACATAGTTTAACTGACTAATTGTATTGAATTTTAATGCAATAATAGCTAAAATTACACCAACTAAGTAAATAAGGTTAACTGGCGCTCTTTTGCCCTTGAATAATTTATCTGAAACAATACCAGCACACATTGTACCGACAATACCAACAAGCGGTAATGATGCAATCATGCCGGTTGCTTCCTGAAGTCCGATACCTTTAGCATTTTTTAAATACATAATCATCCAGTCTTCCGCACCGAATCTGATAATGTAAACGAAAATATAAGCTATAGCAAGTAACCAAATTGTTTTGTTACATAATACATATTTTTTGAAAATCTGAACATAAGACATTTCGTCTTCTTCTTTTTTATCGTCAGCAGATTGAACTTTTACCGGTTCATTTCTGTAAACTTCAACATCCGGCAAGCCCATAGACTGCGGTCTGTCACGAAGCACGAAGAACAAAGAAATTGCAGTAATTGCAGCTAATGTACCCGGAACTAAAAATGCAGCTCTCCAGCCAAAGTGTGCGGCAATAAAACCTGCAATAATGAAACTTAAGAAAGTACCTGTTTGGTGAGAACAAGACCACGCAGCCCATTTTGTTCCGCGTTCAGAGTTTGAATACCAGTAAGTCAAACTTTTAGCAACTGCAGGGAATCCTGCTGATTGAAACCAACCGGAAACACCCCATAAAAACGCTAAAGTCCATAATAATACCATTGCAAAAACTTTCGGGCTTAAACCTAAAAGTCCGATAGCATTAGGTGCTAAAGCAAATGCAATATTTGCAAGAGCTGTCATTAAAAGTGCTGTCGGGAAAAATTTTCTAACATCAGATCCGTCAGCCAATACACCGTTTACGAACTTACCGATACCGTAAGTTAAATAAAGTGAACTGCCTAATAAACCAAGTTCAGTTGCAGAATAATGGAATTCATCCATAATTCCCGGCAATGCTACTGCGATATTTTTCTTACACAAGTAAAAAATTGTGTAACCAATGAAACATCCGATAAACATTCTTAAACGCCAATGTTTATACATTGAATCAACTTTAGCAGAATCCTGAATAGGTTCAGCTATCGGAGGCTCTTTAAAAAATGCCCCTAGTTTTTTTAACATAATTATTTTCTCCTACTTATTGTTATTCCTAATCACTTGAATATTTCTTGTTTCGGTAAGCTCCTGTCTGGCATTTTTGATAATTTCTCTTTTATCTTCATCCAAACTTTTACCGTTAACCAGTCTGTCTATGAACCCTGAATTGATTTTAACAGCTTTTTCCAAAGCTCCGATTTCTTCTAATATCGGTTTAATTGCTTCAAAATCATACCCGAAAGACTGTTTTGAATTATAAACGAGCATATCACCTTCTTGAGATGTTATAGGTGAGCCGCCCTGTTCAAAATATAATTTAAACACAGATTTCAAATCCTGCATTTCAGATTGCAAAGTAGAAACCGTATTTTGCAAACGCAAAAATCTTTCAAATAAATATTCTACATTTTCTAACTGTTTATTTTCCCAGTCATATTTTTGAACATATAATTTTTTCAATTTCGGATAAGCAAGTGCCAATCCCATAGTATCACCCATTGCACGGTGATGATCTTTCAGTTCTACTTTAAATTTTTCAGTTAAAGCATTAAGTCCGTGAGCATCAAGATCAGGATAAATTTCTTTGAACATCTGCTGGGTATCAATACGTTCATTTTTTATTTCTTCTCCTGTTACTCTTTTTGCAGCCTCATTGATAAATGAATAATCAAATATAGCATTATGAGCTACAATCGGATAATCACCGATAAATTCCAAAATTTTTGGCATTGCTTCGGCTTCTGTCGGAGCATCCTCTACCATTTCAGGCGTAATCCCGTGAATCGCAATACTTGATTTTCTAATATGCTGTTCAGGATTTATCAGAGTTTGAAATTCGTCTTTAATCTTGCCGTTTTCTAATCTTACTGCGGCAAATTCAACCATTTTTTCCCTTGTGAAATCTAAGCCCGTTGTTTCAGTATCTAAAACTATCTCTATTACTTTTTTTCTAGCCATTTTCCTATCCTACGTAGTCTTCATATAGATAATAGCACAAAAGTTTTTTCTATGATAATATTGTGAAGTGTAATTTAATAAACGGGGTAAAATTATGGAAAATGTTATTAGTATAAACGATTCAAATTTTGAATCTGAAGTTGTCAATTCATCAATTCCTGTTGTTGTAGATTTCTGGGCAACCTGGTGCGGACCTTGCAGAAAACTTTCACCTGTTGTTGATGAAATTGCTCAAGCATACGAAGGAAAAGTTAAATTTGTAAAAGTTAACGTTGAAGAATCTATTGAAACTGCAAAAAAATATTCAATAAGCGGACTCCCAAGTCTTTTAATTTTCAAAAACGGAGAAGCAGTTGAACGTATGACAGGTCTTATGCCAAAATCAACAATTATTTCTAATGTTGAAAAACATATTTAAAAAATGGAAATAATTTCCACTTTACAAAAATTTTTAATTTGTTATAATAAAACTTGTAAAAATGAGAGAAATTTATTAAAGAAAGGCGGGAAATATGAAATACGTATGTACAGTTTGCGGTTGGTCAACAGAAGCAGATAAAGCACCTGAAAGATGTCCTTTATGCGGCGCTACAACATTTAAAGAAATCGGCGGCGGAGTAAAAACTTACGCTTGTGAACACAATGTTGGCGATGGTAAAGTTGAAGATGCAGAAATTATGGAAGGCTTAAGAGCTAACTTTAACGGAGAATGCACAGAAGTAGGTATGTACCTTGCAATGGCAAGAGTTGCTGAAAGAGAAGGTTATCCTGAAGTTGCTGAAGCTTACAAAAGATATGCTTACGAAGAAGCTGAACACGCTGCAAAATTTGCTGAATTATTAGGCGAAGTTGTAACAAATTCAACTAAGAAAAACCTAGAATTAAGAGCTGATGCTGAACACGGCGCTTGCGAAGGTAAATTAGCTATCGCAAAAAGAGCTAAAGAACTTGGATATGACGCAATTCATGATACAGTTCACGAAATGGCTAAAGATGAAGCTCGTCACGGCAAAGGTTTTGACGGTCTTTTAAAAAGATATTTCAGCTAAAACAGATTCCGGATTAAATCCGGAATGACGGTAAATTTAAAGCGGCGGGTTTTTCAAACCCGCC
>CASLVD010000065.1 GCA_949398305.1 uncultured Candidatus Melainabacteria bacterium
CCGGAAAATTCCGGCGGCGACTTTGTTGTATAATTATTCCTTTATTTTAAGCATTTCTATTTCTGCTTTTAATTTATTTATTTCACAGCGGATAGGATCAGGGATTCTGTTATGCATAAGATTACCGTTATTATCAACGACGGCTCTGTGTACAACGCGCCCCGGAACTCCGACTACTGTTGAACATTCCGGAACATCTTCGACTACAACAGAACCTGCACCGATTCTGACACAATCTCCAATTGTAATATTCCCCAGAACTTTAGCACCCGCTCCGACAATAACGTTATTACCAAGTGTCGGATGACGTTTTCCGGATTCTTTACCTGTTCCGCCAAGAGTTACTTGCTGATAAATCAAAACATCATCACCAATAACTGTTGTTTCTCCAATTACAACACCTTCACCGTGATCAATGAAAAATCTTCTGCCAATTCTTGCTCCGGGATGAATTTCAATACCTGTGATAATCCTTGTTAAATATGAAATAATTCGCGGGAAAAGAGGAACTTTCCATTTGTAAAGCCTATGAGCAAAACGATATGCAATTAAAGCGTGCAAACCGGGGTAACAAAGAATTACTTCCAAAATATTCTTTGCCGCCGGATCGTTATCGTAAATAACTTTTATATCTTCACTTACTTTTACTATACCGCGTTTTATAACATTAAACATTTATTACCTTACTAATTTTGCAAACTTACGTTTTCCTGCTTGTAATACTACACTATCTTCAAATGAAATGGTATAAGACAGGTCAGTAATTTTTTCCCCATCTATTTTAACACCGCCGCCTTGAATTAGACGTTTTGCTTCTCCGCGGCTTGATACAAAGTTAAGTTCTGTAAGTAAATCAAGCATAGCTTTACCTTGTTCAACTTTAACTTCTTGAATATCTTCAGGTATGCCCTTATTTGATACGACATTAATAAAATCAGCCTGAGCAGCATCTGCACCGTCTTTTCCGTGGTATTCTTCAGTAATTTGATAAGCTAACTGCATTTTAATATTGCGAGGGTTTATTGAACCGTCAGCAATTTGTCTGTCATAAGTTTCTAATTCTTCCTTTGTTGCATTTGTTAAAAGACTATAGTAACGGGTAATCATATTATCAGGAATACTCATCAACTTACCAAACATATCTTTAGCTGTATCAGTTAAAGATATACAGTGTTCAGGATAAGTTTTAGACATTTTTACGACCCCGTCTGTACCTTCTAAAAGCGGCAACAATACAACAAGCTGAGGATATTTTTTACCGTAAGCTGATTGAATATCGCGGCCAAGTAATGTATTAAATCTTTGATCTGTTCCACCCAGTTCAATATCTGCATCAATTGCAACCGAATCATATGCCTGCATAAGCGGGTAGAAAAATTCGTGAATAGCAATCGGTCGTCCGTCAGCATAACGTTTTGCAAAATCATCTCTTGTCATCATCTGTGCAACAGTAACTTTTCCTGCTAACTGTAAAAGTTCTGTAAATGATAATTTATGAAGCCAATCCGCATTATTGGTAACTTCAGCTTTAGTAACATCAATAACTTTTGACATTTGTTCAAAATAAGTCTTAGCATTTTCATCAACCTGTTCTTTTGTCAAAGCAGGACGTGTATCGGATTTACCTGACGGATCGCCAACCATAGCAGTAGCACCGCCGACAATTAAAACAACTTTATGTCCGAATTCCTGAAATTCTTTCAATTTCCTCATTACAACAGTATGACCTAAGTGTAAATCAGGACGGGTCGGATCCATACCAAGCTTTACACGAAGCGGAGTATTTGTATCTGCAGCATGTTGCAATTTTACAGCTAATTCTTCAATTCCGCCCGGTAAAACTTCTGCATTTCTTGCAATATGTTTTGCCTGATTTATAAATTCTTCTCTTATTTCTACCATAATCTTTCTCCTATATTTATTTAAATTATAGCAAAAAAATAAAAAAGAAGGCTGGCGCGGAAATTTCCGCGCCAGCCGGAATACATCAGAAAATGAAAGAATATTAAAGCTGAGCTTCTAAGCTTTTATATTCAACACGTAAATCATAAATTTGCGAATTATAATAATCAAGCCATGTTTCACCGGTTCTTTCGGTTTTGATTTCATCTTCACAAAGTGCTCGAATACGTTTGATATCCAAAAGATTGAGTTCATTTGAAATTTCTTCAAGCCTTTTTTCAATAAATTCTTTTTGTTTTTCATTTTCATAATTTGAATTTTCAACTATTTGCCCGTCAGAATAAATGTATAATAATGGTTCTTGAATAAATTCATTGTAAACGTATTCACTAACCTCAATATTTTGTACACCTTCTGTAAGCTGTACTGCTTCACCGCAGCCGTTTATTTTACCATCTTGAACAAAAATATATTTTTTCATATTAATTACCTTACCTTTCTATATCCAATGGCTGAAACAAACACATTAATAGAACCTTTTGTACTACTATTTGATTTAAGATAGAGTTTTCTTGTAGAAGATATCGGAACTCTTACTGTACTAGCCGAATAATGAGCTTTTGAATAATCAACGCGGCCAACACTAAACCAGTTATTAATAAGGTCAGATGCCAGAGCATACAGCCCGTAAGTGCCACTTGATAATGTGTCTAAATCTATACGGAAAATAACATCATAAATCTTACCGTCATCCGGCAAGTATGATGATAAACTAAATGTTTTAATATTTCCTCCTACTGGTCCTGCACCATTTAAAAGATTCAAATTTTTACTAACCCATTTACCGTCAATGTCAGCAGAATTTGCCTTGTTATTTAAAACAGTTTTTCCGGCAGAATTCAGGTTAGAAAGATCTAATGATACTTTACTACTTTTCAGTTCATCATATTTTTCATCAATTTTTGCTTCTAACGCAGTTTTATTTACATTTGATTGAGTATTTACATCCTCAATTCTGCTATTAGCTTCTTCAATTTTGTTTAAAACTTCGATGAAATTAGCGTTAACTTCATCAGCTCTTGCTTTTGTCCCCGGGACAAAAGAGTATGGTACACCGTATGTCATAAATTACCTTTCTGACATAACGTTGGCGCTATTTATTTTCGGGAAAGCTCAAATTATACAGTAATTATAACACATGAATCCTATTTTGTCAAGAAATACGGGCACATGAATCCCATGTACCCGTATTTGTGAATTATTATAATAGGTTTTCTCTAATTATTTATGCTGCTTTTTTACCGAACCACTTGCTGCATAATTTTGCAACCGGATCATAAGTGTATTTAGCAATTGCATCACCTGCTACAGCTAAATAGTGACCAAGTTTTTTAGGACTGTAGAATTTAGCATCAGCTAAAGCTGCAGCATCTAAAGTTTTTAATACATTAGTTTTCTTTAAAGTTACCAATGCAGCAGCTGCTACAACTAAACCAATAATTGTATTTCTTAATTTATGACCTGATTTTTTCACAGGTTTTTCATCTGCCGCCGGTGCCGCTGCTGTTTCAGCAGGCTTTGAATAAGCACCTTGTCTTTCTAAAACATTGTTTCCTTCACCTGCGCGAAAATTCACACGGGATTGAGCTACAGATACCGGATTTACCATCAACATGAGAAAACCTCCTTACACTTTTCTATCACATGCAATATAAAACTCCTAACGTATTAATTTTGACTTATTAGCCTAAAGTATGCAAACTTTTGTTACAAAAATTTACATTGATTTTGGAATATTTTAAAATCCCGTGTCATCTATATAAGTAAGAAGGGGAGATTTTAAAATGGCTAGAAGACAAGAAACATTAATTTATATTGAAAAAGAAAACACTGCTGAAGCAGAATTTATGTCCAGAAACTTTGTTAAACCTGAGATTAAAAACAAGGCATATATCAATGCTTTAGGTGCTGAACTTGTAATAAAATACCTTTCATCTGAAGGCATTAATGTTTCAAACCTTCACAATATTCACTCAATTTCTAAAATTCTTGAAAAATACGACATCGCAGATATTTTACTGCCAAATATTCATATTGATGTTCGTGTAGTTTTTGATGAAGACGAAATCTTTATACCTAAAAGCCATTTTGATCTTGAAATCACTCCTGATATCTATGTTGTACTTAAATTGGATAAAAAATTCAAACACACAGAACTTTTAGGATATTTTAAAACAACAAAAATCAATAAGAAAAACGAAAACGATGATTACTACTTTATTTCTAAGGATAAATTATCAAACCCTGATTCTCTTGCAAAATTTATTAAAAACTTTACAGGTAAAACTTCAAGAAACATTTCAGAAGAAGATATGTATAGAGGCAGAGAGCTTTCTGTAGCATTAGCAGATCATAATATTACATATTCGGAAGAAAAAGAACTTCTTGAATTGTTACTTCTAAACGACAGCCTAAGAGAAAGCGTTTTGGAATTTGATAACTTTGAAACTCTTTCATATAGCGCAGCACCTGAATTATCAAAAATCGAACCTGCTGAATTCACTTTCATCACAGATGAAAACGAAACAGCAGACTCTGAAGAAAATACTGAAAATGAAGAACTAAATTTTGACTCTAATGATGATTTAACACTGAATGAAGCATTTTTTGATGATTTTGAAACAACAGAAGACGAAGAAGAAAATGTTGAAGAAGATAATACACAAGAACCCGAACAAGAAGAAGATGATAAACCGGCAGAAGAATCTTTAGAAACTGTTTTAGAAGAAACCGATAATCTTGCGGAACTTGAAATTGATACAGCAGAAATCAATCTAAACGATTTTGAATTAACCGAAACATCTTTAGATTCAGAAGAAAACGAACCGGAAACTAATACAAAAGAAGAATTTGATAAAATTGAAACTCCTGAACCGAAACCTGTTCAGTTAGAAGAACTTAATACTGAAGCAGAAAATATTCTTGTTGATACAGAAACTATAGATTTAGGTGATGATTTGCTGGGAGAAGACCTTCCGACAGGGGAAGACATAACCCTTTCAATTCCGGAAACGACCGAAAATCTTCAACAAGAAGAAAAGCAGGGAGAACCTGTTGAAACTTTAGCGGAAGACCATATTGAAGAAAATGTAACAGAAACCCTACCTGCATATACAGAAGAATTATCAGTTGATTCAATTCTTGACAGTACTATTGCCGCAATTGAGTCTGAAAAAGCAGAAAAAGCAGAACCTGAAAAAGATATTAATAAAGATTTAGCAGAAATTTTAGGTAATGTTGTTCAAGGAGCTCTTGAAAAAACTGCCACAGCTGGTGCTATTGCAGCAGCCGGAACAATAGTTTCAGAAGCAGGTGCAGCCGCTGCTGCTTCAGAAGAAGTTATCAAACTGGCTTCTGTTGCCGGAGAATTAGTCGACAATGTTGTTGGCGAAAACCTTGAAAAACAACAAAAAAATCTTGATAGAATTGATTATGAAAAAACAGATATAGCACCTGATACCAAAGAAATTCCTGAAAATGTTGCAGTACTGGGAGACGACTTATCTGTTGCTAAAATGGAAGCAAATCTTATAGCTGAATCCTCTGGTCAATTCGACATTCCAACAGACTTATCAGAGCTTAATACTGTTGAAACATTTGAAGAACAAGCATTTGAACAAGAAACAATTAATATCAGCGAAATGGATTCTGTTCAAACAGAAGAATTTGTTGAAAACACTGATGAAATCGTTAATCTTGAAAATCTTACAGAAATAGATTCACCGACAAAACCGGTTGAAAATCTTCCTGAAATCACTACAGAAGAAGATTTTAGCGGAATGGATTTACCTGATTTATCTTCATATACAATTAATGAAGACGGAACATCTCCGTTAGATAATTTTGACACAGGTTTTGAACTGGAAGCAAACAATACCGAACACCTTGTTGAAATGAAAATGGATATCAATGAAATTTCTCTTGATGATAATAACATTGATTCATTAGATTTTAATACAGAAGATTTAACATCTTTCGACAATGAAATTGAAACAGCTCCGACAGTTGAAGAACCGGTTCAAACAATAGATGAAGACCTGTTTAATACTGAAGATGAAACACTTGATACTCAAGATGAAATATTAACAGAAAACAATTTCGAAGATGATATTTTTAATGAATTTGAAAATGAAGAATTACCGGAAACTTCTGATGAACCAGATTCTGCTCTTGTTAAAGAACCGGAGATTTTAGATAACACGTTATTTGAAGACACTGAACAGGTAATTCCTGAGACCAACGAAAACGAAGATATTTTTGAAAATGATATTGAAAATATTGATGAACAATTAAATACAGAAAATCTGCAAGAAGAAAATCCTGATTTTGAAACAAATGAAAATGAATTCGATTTAGAATCAGATATTCAACCGGAAGTTGATTTTAATCTTGAAACAGACGTTCCTGAACAAAGCGAAGAACCGGTACAGGAATCTCAAGACTGGATGGCTGATACTGATTACGAAAATCTTGAAGATGTAGAAGTTGAAGCTCCGACTCCGATTGACGAATTTATAACAGAACCTGAACCTGTTCAAAAAGAATTTACAGCAATAGAAAATTCAACAGTAATAAGTGACAGAACATTCACACCCGGCGAAATTCCTATTGACATTAACAACCCTGAAAAAATTCAATATGCAGGTTCAGAAAACCTTGAAAACTTATATGACCCGAATTCAAAAGTACCTGGCGGTGCATTATTACAAAATCCGGGCAGAATGGGTTCAAATATTCAAGGTAAATCAGGACTTGGCATCGGCTTAGGAATCGCTGGAACTCTTGTAACCCTTGCATTAGTCGGTGCAATAGGGTTTGGAGTTGCAAAAATGTTTAAAACTCCAACGGAAGAAGCGCCTCAGCCAATTACTGATGATGCACTTCCAACAAGTTCTGATAACGGAGTTACTGAAGCTAATACCCTGAATGTAAATCCTGATAACGTAGTTAATATGGAAAACAATACAAATACTTTAGCTACAACAACCCCTGCTGTTCAAAAGCCATCTCAAGCCGTTAATCCGGCACCTGCACAAACAAGTGCACCGGCAGCTAAAACAGGACAGGCACAATCATTTATTGATATCAAAAAACTTACCTGGGAAGTTCCGGATTATATTTCTTACAATCCGCAATTTAAACAATACTTCCAATCTGTAGGAAAAAGTCTTAAATTATCACTAACAAGCGACTTGTTACTTGCAAAAGACTATTTATATTCAAGTCAGGTCAGAGTAAGCGTAACTTTCGACAAAGACGGAACATTTAAAAACTCACAGATAATAGTTTCAAGCGGTTCTCAAGAAATTGATAAAATTGTGTTACAAACTGTTAACCAAACTTTAAGAGCACTCAAAGCCCCTCATAGCGTTGGAAATGACGAAAATACAACAGCCATACTTAAAATTTACTTTTAAATATGATATAATGCTGTTAAGGTAGAGGAAATTGAGCTGTGGAACTGGCACAAGATAAAATTGATTTAATAAGCAGAATAATAAAAAATGATCGCAAATACCCGAATAACGAAGATTTGTATGACGATTTTTTCAACGAAACATGCAAACGCTCTGTTGCAATTCTTGATGCGATTGATACTGAATCTACTTTGGAAACCTATTTAAGACGTGTCGTAACAACTTCTATAATAAATGTTCTGAAAGATTCCGGAAGATTAAGAAGAACCCGCAGCGGCTATATGTCAACAAATGAGGTTACCTTGGATGATTCACCATCTGTGGATTATTCTGATGTTGTTATCAGCTATTCTGATGTAAAAATTCCTGAAAATCCTGAAGAAATTGTAATTCAAAAAGAAATTTTAACATTTGTAGCCGATACAATAAAAAAAATTGACGAAGAAGAACCTGATAAAAACTATTTACATATTTATACTTTGCGTTATGATAAAGGCATGACTCAGAAAGAAATTTCTGAAGAAATTGGTATCTCTCAATCTGAAATCTCAAAAAGATTATACAAATTGATGGAAAAAGTCAGAGACGTTATTGAATAAATTCTAAACTATGAAATGTCCGATATGTAAAAAAAATATCTCAAGTACGGCTTTAAAATGCCCGTATTGTAAAACCCGTACAGGAATTCTTTGCAGTGAATGCAATACAGTAAATCCTGTCGGCACACTTGTATGTAAAAAATGCGGACAAGAATTGTTAAAAATTTGTTCACGCTGTAAAAGCGTAAATTTTCCGAGTGCTCAAAAATGCAGAAAATGCGGTTCACCTTTTGGAACAAAAAAAGACAAAAATACAACAACACAGCCATCTCCGTTAGATTTTTCACCACAGCTTTATTCAAAAAAGAAAGCTCTTGAACTTTTAACAGAAGGCTTAAAGTCAAAAGAACAGAAAATCTTTTCAATCACAGGCGAAAAAGGTCTGGGAAAAAGTTCGTTATTAAAAGAAGTTATAAAAAACCTCGGTAAAGACCGTTACGAATGGTGTATCGGGAAATGTACCCCGTTAACCCAGCTTACCCCGGGCGGTGTTGTTCAGGATATGCTTCTTAACCTCTTTAAACTACCTAATTATTATGTTAATAATGACGAACTTAAAAAAGATGCACAGCAATTTTTTAGCAGCGAATTCAGATTTCTTAATGCAAATGAAATCAATGATTTCCTGAACTTTTTATACAATTCAAAAGACGGAAATTACGAAGACATTATTATAAATAAGAAAAAAACATATGATATTTTAAATAGAATTTTTGACGCATTCTGCCATACAGGAAGATTTATTTTTGTTGTAGATAATTTTGATTTTATTGACGGATTTTCGATAGAATTTCTGACAAACTTTATCAGACGCAGCAATAATTGGAAAAATTTAAAACTAATTGCCATTTATAATGACCACAAACCTGTGAGCAGTATTTTCGGAATCGAGAAAAAAGAATTAAAAGCATACGCAGATATTCATCTGGCACCTGCTGCAGAAGATGAAATTGCTCAGAATTTTAAACTTACACAAGATGCCGGAGCATACGTTTCAGAACGCGAAAAAGAAGTTATATTTAATAAAGCAAAAGGCAATCCTGCATTTATTGAACAAGCTGTAAGCTACTGTTTTGACTGCCAGATTTCAGATAAAGCTTTTTTAATGCCAAATACATTTTCAGAACTTATTAAAGAACGTCTTGAAACATTAAAAAAATCAAATAAAGAAGCACATAAACTACTTTGCGGTGCAGCAATTTTAGGTGACAGAATCAATCTTGCATTATTAAAAGAAATTTTTGCTCTAAAAAGCCGCGAATTCAATGACATAATGTCATTCTTAGCAAAATCCAATTTTGTAAGACCATATAATGAAGTTTTTTATGAATTCAACAACTTGCTTTTGTGGGAAACTATTTTAACAAATATTCAGCGTGATTCCGAATTCGAAGATATTAATATGAAAATCGGTAAAGCAATCAGCGTATTTAATCTAAATACAAATGCAACTATGGCAATGATTGCACACAATTTAAAAGAAAACCGTATGGCATTTGATATTTGGACCAAAACAACAAGACTTGCTTCATATATCGGCGATGTAAATCTTTACGTAATTGCTCAAAAACAATGCCTTGCGCTTTTAAATGAATTCAATGAAAATGAAACATTAAATATACGATACAATATCAGTGAACGGCTTGGGAAACTTTTAACTGAATATGATCCTGAAGAAGCAATTGAATTTCTTCCTGATGCTATATCAAACGCTAAATCAAACAACGATGAAGCACGTGAAATTGAACTTTTAGGCTACTTATCACTGTGCTGTAAAAAAATCGGAAACTATTTTGGTGATGTAGAATGTGTAGATAATGTATTAAAAAAACTTACAGAAAGCCAGGATATAGAAGAAGCGATGATAAAAGCTTCAAAACTACCGTCACTTATAAGTATCGGAAACTGCGGAGAAGTCGTTAATTTAATTGATAACGACATCATGCCTGTATTAAATTCACACATCTCAAAACCGCGATTGAATAAAACAATTCCGCTTGGATTTTTATATGACACCTGGTTAAGAGTATACCTTGCTCTGGCTACAGCTCTGGCACTTCAAGGAAACGACCGTGCGTTTGAAATTCTATCGCTTTTATTTGAAATAATTGAAAAACACAAAATCAATGATGAAACTTTAATTTGCAAAACAAAACTTGTACTGGCTTACGCTAACACTATGAAAGGCAACTTCCAGACAAGTCAGGAAGTGCTGGCTGATATCTCAAACCGTTTCGGGGCTGAATACATTGATATCAATAGTCTTGACCCTGAAACCTGTGATATTGTAAACTACTTTAACCTGATTACAATTACAAATAAATACCTTACAAAAGAACTTGATAATATGCAGGAAATCCTGTTTGATTCAACTCTAACAGCAGGAGATTCAGGAAATGAATTTCTGAAAAATATCTTCAAAACTTTCTTAGGGAAACTTTTCTACGAAACCAAACAGGCAAAACATGCCGTGCATATTTATAATGAACAGGTTACATATTTCGCAAACAAAAAAATGGCTATGGGGGCTCTTTTAACCTGGTATTTAATAGCAGAAGCCACAATGGTTACCGAAAATCCGAAAAACTGTATTGAAATAGCTTCCCAAGCACTTGATATAGCACAAAACCCAAGAATTAATAATACTTTCTTTATCGTATTATTAAAAGTTCTTTTAGCAAAAGCCTATATGGAACTCTCAGACTATGAAAGTGCTAAGATTAACCTTGAATCAGCCATGATTTTAACTAAAAAATACAATATGAATGATCTGACATCAAAAATATACTTCTTATACGGAAATTATTATCAGGACTTAGGCACAGTACAATCCCAAAACCAGCTTGAATATCTTAAAGGAGCTGATTCCATGTATAATAAAGCGATGGATATAGTTTTGAAATCAACAAAAAATACCAACCTGAGAGAAAAAATTGATAATAAAAAAAGTTTACTTAATGCATTTTGCCAGACAAACGGGTTAAACTTGTAATTTTATTTAAAAATTTTAACTACAGTTTTAAAATAATCAGAATCTGTTTTTGCTTTATGTGCACAGGCAACCCCGTTTAAACCATCTGTACTATTAATATTACAGTACCTGTCCAAATTCTTATGAAAAGTTTCTCTATCACCCATTGTTCGTAATTCACCATCTAAAA
>CASLVD010000066.1 GCA_949398305.1 uncultured Candidatus Melainabacteria bacterium
GTTTTTCTAATTTCTTGTTAAATTTCATAATTTCTTCTCCTTTTCCAGGTGATAAAGGTATATATTTACCCCTTTACCCCTTTTCTCTCCTTTTTCTTACACCAAATAATATAACAAATTTTGAAAATACATGCAATATTATCTGATTAAATAATATACAATCTCAATTTTATATACTATAATTGGTTTATGAAACCTGAAGAAAAACTTGGAAAATTTTTGTTAGATAATAAACTTACTATTGCTACAGCAGAATCTTGTACAGGCGGCTTATTAAGTTCAAAACTTACTGATGTTTCAGGAAGCTCGGCATATATACATTTAAATTTCGTCACTTACTCAAACGAAGCTAAACATAAAATTCTGGGGGTAAGTTGGGATATTTTACATACATACGGCGCAGTAAGCGAAGAATGTGCTGAAGCTATGGCAGAAGGCTTACAAAAAGTAACAGGCGCAGACATTGCACTTTGTACAACCGGAATCGCCGGCCCTACAGGCGGAAGCGAAAACAAACCTGTCGGACTTGTTTACATAGGGTTAAAATATAACAACATCACAACAATCAGAGAGGTAAAACTTTCACCAAATCTGCCGCGCACTCAAATGAAAGAAGAATTTGCAAATCAAGCACTTAACTTTGCACTATCTATATTAACAACAGACAGAATCTGAAGAAACAATTGGAACAATATTTACCCCCCTAGCCTTAAATCATTGAAGTGACTTGGAAACAATTGGTTCAATATTTACCCCCTAGCCCTAAATCATTGAAATGACTTGGAAACAATTGGTTCAATATTTACCCCCTAGCCCTAAATCATTGAAATGACTTGGAAACAATTGGTTCAATATTTACCCCCTAGCCGGCAACAAATTGAGCCAAAAGCTGTGGAAATTTGTTTATTAAAGCATCAGCAAATTTTTCTGTATCAATTTGAGTTACAACAACAGAAAGCAAATCTTGCGGAAGTTCTGTTATCATTTTCTGCAAATACTCAGGCTTAATTACCTGCATAGATTTAATAGTTTCTTCTTTATTTCGTTCACGATTAATTATATGAGTATATGCATCCGTATCAAACTTTTCAAAAAGTTTATTTTCCTGATTAGCCAGTATAAATGCCAGCTGCTGTTTTTGAGCAGGCTGAAGATTTTCTAAAGCGTTTTTATAATCCATATCTCCAAATTGACTAATTTGCAAAATCAATTCAGAAGATGTTCCTTGAGTTTCTTCTCCGGTGACACTTTCAACCACTTGCTGCAAGTACATTTCAGGAATATATTGCAACCCTTGTAAAAGCATTTCTTTATCCATATCAGTACCGGTTAAAAGTTTATCAAGCTCTTTTTCAGGCATAAATTCAATAACCTGGCGCTGTGAAAACATCTCAAATACAGCTTTCACAAGTTCTTCTTTCGGTATATCTTTCATTAAATCAAGCAAGCTGTCCTGAGTAAAAAAGCTAAAGCCTTGAAGTAAATCATCAACTTCAAGCATAGGCACAAGTTTTTCCAATTGAGAGGAGGTCATAGCCTGCATTATAACGAGTTTATTTTGAGGGTCTGCAAGACGGAATAATTCAATAAGCTGATTTACATCAGTAAACATATCAGCAGCAAGCTGAATTGCTTCCTGATTACCGGCAGCAGCTTCCGCTTTTAATATCTCATCAACAGTTTTCTCGGCATAAATCGCCATCCGCGATTCAGGAATATTTAACCGCGATTTTAAGTAATCTAAATCTGTATTAATTACTATTGACATTAATTGACCTCAAAAACTCTCTTTTATATATTAACGTATATAATTTTACATTTTTTCAAACGCATTGAAATTTGTAACAAAAAGTAATAAACCCTAAAGTGTCCAATTTACACGAGTTTTAGGCAGGTAACTTTGTAAAATTTTGTAAATATTTCACTATCATTGTAACAAATCTTCAGAAAATATATACTTTATATAAGTAAGGGAAAAATATAAGGATTGGAACAATGAGTTTCGATGTAAACATAGGCAGATCACAACCGGTAATTAAAGCGGCAGCCAACATGAACAACGATGGCGGAAGCGGCGGAAATACCGGATTTATGATGCGCGGAAGAAAAAAAGATAACAAAAAAAACATTAGTCTTTTTGGAAACGAATCAGAAATTGACTCATTTGAAATGGCTTCAAAGCTTCCGAATTCTCATATTGAAGAAGCTATGGGATTAAAAAACTCCTGGCTGGATAATATAATTTCTAAATTTTCAAAATAAAAAAAGACCCATAAGGGTCTTTTTTTTAGTTAAATATTCTTGACTGGCAAAAAATTATTTACTTGTTTTATTTTCATTATTTTAACTTTTACATATTTGAAATTTCATTATCCAAAAGTTTAAACCATACAAGTTTTTTATTTGCCGGAGCTTTTTTTATATTTACAAATGAGTTTTCAACATCACCTAACTCCATACATTGCTCTACAAAAGAATATGGTTTAAATGTTTCATTATATAAAAAATTTTTTAATTGATTACCTAAAGATTTTTCATAAGATTTTGAAATAACTTCTGTAAAATTTAAAGAAAAAATGTTCATTTTTGACCCCCATATATATTTAAACAAATTAACAGCTCCTTGTAATGAATTTTCTGTAATACAATAATCCGTTAATACATAATTTTTATCAGGAACAAAAATATCTTGTTTGTTTTCAATAAATTGTGAAAATTTATTCAAATCCCCTTTTATTTTTTGCGTAGACAAATGTAATGCCTTATTAAAACGAGAAGCATCCGACATAGGAACATTTGTTACATTATTTTCACCAATTCTATAACCTAAAACTTTACCAATAGAAGATAACGAACGCCCAATTGTGAAAACTACGTAATTATTTTCTCCATATGTATTATCCAAAGCCGTTTTCATTATTGAAGCAGCATAGTCATGGCATGTTAATACATCATTATGAAACGTTGGAATAACAAACTTTTTAGAGAATTCATCATATATCCTTCTTAAGGTTTCTAATGGGGCATTAGGCATTGTACGGTATTCCCGAATTGTGAATTCCTTAAAATGATCCAAATCTTTTAAAGCACTGCTTGTTAACAATTTATCAATAGTACCGAAAAAACTAATATTATAACTTTTACCTTTATTTTCAAATTTTTTATTTTGTGAATTATAACTACTATTATTTTGTCTAATTACAGCTGAATTTACTTTTAAAATTTTCATTATGTTTATTCCTCTATTCATATAAAACTAAGCATAATAAAACTTGCTAGCCGGACAATCTTAAGCCTTCATAAAATTCGCTCTGAGTATAAGTTTACCTCATTCGTCAGATAAGTACTTTTTATAGAGCGGAAGACGAGCTTCTCGCCACTATCTATTAGCTAATAAAAAACACCTATCTAACGATAAGTGTTTTTTATTAGCGGAAGACGAGACTCGAACTCGCGACAGTCTGCTTGGAAGGCAGATACTCTACCAACTGAGCTACTTCCGCAGAGGTATTTTCAGTTTTTACAAAAAAATATTACTATAAACATTTTTTAAAATCAAGCCGCTTTTGATTTTTCATTCTAATTCTTTTTAACTAGTATAATATATCCAATTTCAAAACAAAAATTCTATTCTCCGGAATGGTGAAATATTCCCCCATGACAGCGTATTATATTAATGTAAGTTCATTTCGTCCAGGCACTTTTTCGGGGTTGCGACAAGATTTTTTCTTTTAGCGGTTTGGTTTAAAATGATTTGAACTTACACCTTATTTCAAAAATTTTTCATGTTTTATAACTTCCGGTTTGGATTGCAGCCTTGCAAGACAAACCTTTTTATTTTATAATCCACCTGTAGTAAAAACAGGAGTAAAATTATGACAACAGAAGTTAGAGCAAGCCACATCCTTGTTAAAACTGAACAAGAAGCTCAAGAATTATACAATGAAATCAAAAACGGCACACCGTTTGCAAAAATTGCACAAGAAAAATCTCTTTGCCCATCAGGTCAAAATGGGGGTGATTTAGGATTTTTCGGAAGAGGAATGATGGTTAAACCGTTTGAAGATGCGGCTTTTGATCTTGAAGTCGGTGAAATTTCTCAACCGGTTCAAACTCAATTCGGATGGCACTTAATCGAATTAACCGGCAAAAACTAAACAATGAATTACATTCCAACAATAAGAAATTTTATGTCAGATAATAAGCTTAATTATCTGCTCGTTAATTCAACTAATGAATTTTTAGTTGAATATAATACGTTGGAAGAAAATTCAAGATATAAACTAACAGGCTTTTCCGGATCTACCGGAGAAGCCCTTGTTACACCTAAAACAATTTTTCTTTTTGTTGACGGAAGATACCATATTCAGGCAGATTTAGAAGTTAATCACGAAAATGTCACAGTTGTAAAACTTCAACAGGGACAAAAATATATCGATGAGCTTCTAAAACGAATTCCTGAAAACCAAACTCTCGGGCTTTTTGCAAAAAAAAATTCACAAAAAAAAGTTGAAATATTAGCAGCCGGTCGCAATATAAAATTATTGGATTCTGATCCGCTAGATAATAACAGCCTTAAAGTTAACAGTGAAAACATTACATTGCCGTTTGAACTTACAGGAGCTGCAAGCGAAGAAAAAATAGCAAAAATTTCACAAAAATTATCCGATAATCAAGCGCTTTATATTACTGACCTTGACGAGGTTTCGTACCTTTTTAACATGCGGAATTTTTCTCAAAATTACAGCGCAAAAATCAGGGGAAAATGTCTTATTTTTAACAGTAATGCTATTCTTTTTACCGGCGAAAAATTACTGCATTTAGAAGAATTTCTTAAAAAAATTGATAAAGAAGTTTTTATTGATAAATCTACAATAAACGCATATGATTTTGCACTATTAAGTAATACAAAATCGCTTGAACAAAATCCTGTTCAAATAATGAAATCACAAAAAACAAACGCTGAACTTGAACACTTAAAAGATGCTTTTGCCCGTACAGACAATGCTGTTTATGCCATTCGGGACTTCATTGAAACAAATGATAATATCTCGGAATTTGATATCGCGGTACAACTTGCAAAAGAATTCAAAAAACAGGGTGCGCTCGGATTAAGCTTCAGTTCAATCGTTGCAAAAGATGAGAATTCAGCACTTGCGCACTATTCAAAATCATCAAAAGAAGAAATTATACAAGACGGAAGCCTTATTTTAATTGATTGCGGCGCGTATTTCGAAGGCGGTCTGGCAACTGATATTACAAGAGTTTTTGTAAAAGGAAACCCGACAGACTTACATAAAAAGATCTATACTATGGTTTTAAAAGCATTCTTACGTGCTTATAACTTCAAAAACCCGCAAAACGGTTATGAAATTGATAAAATGGTACACGAGTTTTTCAATTCGCAAGAACTTGACGGATTTGTATTTAATCACGGTTTAGGACACGGAATTGGAATAAATGTTCACGAATACCCGCCAAATCTGAGCTCAGGTGAAATCGCAAAAACTCTGTTAAAAGACGGAATGTGTTTTTCAATAGAACCGGGATTATACAAACAGGGATTTTTTGGTATAAGACTTGAAAATTCGTGTTATTTTAAAGACAACAAAATTCATTCTTTTGTTAATATGAATTATGAGAAAAAACTGATAAATTTTGATCTTTTAGATGAACAAGAAAAAGAATGGCTTAAGGAATTTGAGGTTAAGTAATGGAAATTACAAGCGTAAATAATGAATTAGTTAAAGAAACAGTAAAACTTCAACAAAAAAAATACAGAAGGGGTAAATTTTTACTGGAAGGGTATAAAGCTATAAAAGAAGCATTTGATTGCGGGATTAAACTTGAAAAAATTTTTGTAAATAAAAATAAAATATCTGAATACGATTTTGCAAAAGATATAATTATTGAAACAAATGAAGCTGTACTAAAAAAGCTTGGTACAACTGAATCAGCACCGGAAGCCATTGCAGTCGGATTTCAGAAAGTTTATGATAAAAACATACTAAAAACTGTCAAAAAAGTTTTATTATTAGAAAATATTAAAGACTTAGGCAACCTTGGCACAATAATCCGTTCATCTGTAGCGTTTGGTGCAGAAGCTATTGTATTATTTGGCGAAAGTGTTGATATTTATAACCCGAAATCAGTACGCGCATCTGTCGGTAACCTCTGGAAAATCCCGATTATTCATATCAAAGATTTAGATGAATTAAAAGAAATTTTTGCAGATTTTGAAAGAATTGCGACATTACCGCGTTCAAAAAATATGCTTAAGACTTTCAAAATAAAGACTCCAAGTCTTATTATGTTTGGAAGTGAAGCTGACGGGTTATCAGATGAGCTGGTAAATTTTTCAACAGGTTCTGTTAAAATTGAGATGGCGCAAACCGTTGAATCACTTAATCTGGCTACATCGGTTTCTGTAATATTATATGAATTATTTGTGGGGTAAAATGCAAAATAACGGATTAACAGCAAGAAAATATTTCAAAGAAGGCTATAACTGTGCCCAATCGGTATTTTTAACTTATGCAGATAAATACGGTTTTAATAAAGATACAGCACTAAAATTATCCTCCTCATTTGGCGGAGGAATGGGAAGGTTACGCGAAGTCTGCGGTGCAGTAAGTGCTATGTTTATGATAGCAGGGCTTGAATCAGGTTACATTGAAAACAACAACGATGAAATAAAAGCCGAACACTATACAAGGATTCAAAATCTTGCAAATGAATTTAAGAAAAAACACGGAACAATAATTTGCCGCGAGCTTTTAGGAGTAGATGCTGATGACAATCCAATTCCGTCTAAACGTACGGAACAATATTATAAAGAGCGTCCGTGCGAGGAATTTATAGCAGAAGCCTGCAAAATTATTGATGAATTTGTTATAAAACACGGCGGATAAAATATCCGCCGTGTTTAACTTTTATGGTAATGTCGGGTGATTATTGAATTTATACCCGCTGTCCCATAATTCTTTTATGGATTTTAAATCTTTATTTTTTATTTTTTCCTTTATGTCTTTTACTGTTTCCGGAGACAGGTAAAATTCCCCCAGAACTTCATTATTAAACATACTGTATATCTTCACATTATTAACTATATCCATAGAATTCAGTGCATTTTCCACAGTTAAATACTCTTTATCTTTTTTAATCAAAACATAGTTTATTGCATTTTTAAACAACGCTTTTTGTAAGTTTTCGGATGTTTCAACCCAATCTTCAGGATCAACATAGAATTTATATTCATTATCAGTAAGCTCAATTTTATCAAAAGAAGCTTCTACAGCCTCAGCTTGATATGCTTTGAATTTTGATTCAATTTTCGATTTGAATTCAGGGTGAGATTTAGAGTATTTCAAAACAGAAGCTCCAACAATAAAAGATGCCCCGATTGATGTAAGCAGGAACAATACAGGAGTTAAAATTAAAAATACAATAGACTGCTTAGCTTGAGATTCGTGTAATTTTTCAGGATTACCGTATTTTTCTTTGTTTTTATAAGCCCATTCATTACCTTTCAAACCGCAGATAAGCATAAACGGAAACCATCCACAGGTAAATAAAAGCGGAATCATTAACAATGTCACAGGTGCTTTATTAACCAGCCCCCAGAACCAGGTTCCTGCAAAAGCTCCCCAGTTAAATTGAATAACTTCACTTTTAGGTTTTTCGCCTGTAATTTTTCCTTTCTTAAAGACAAGTAATAAAAGAACAAACAAAACAATCCATCGGCCCCATGACAACGCGCCGACAGGTGTATAACCCGCAAATAAAATTACTGTAATTACAGATGATACAAGAAAAATTCTGTTATCATCTTCTTCCGCGATTATATCTCTTACTCGTCTTACAATACTTGGGAAATACAAACTGCAAGAAACTAAACCTACTACAACAAGTGCGATTGACAGCCACAGCGGTCTTGATGAACCACTTAAAACTGAAAAGAATTCAGGTTTAACAAATGACATCACTATTAATGGAGTAATCCATAAAACTAATTCTAAAACATCAATAATTAAGCAGTTTACGATAAAATCTCTTCTGCCCAAAACTCCTTTTAAACTGAGGAATTTATTGTTTTCTACAAAATAATCACTCATATAAACTCTCCTATACTTGAACTTCTTCAATTAAATTTTCTTCATTAGAATCTGTTAAAAACTCTTGCGGAATCGTATTTTCGACAATCTTTTTACCGGATTTAACTTCTTTAGATGAGATACCGAACTGTCTTAACTTTTCCGCTTCTTTAAATATACTGCCGTTTTTACGTGCTGTAAACCTGTTAAGTTCAGTTTTGACACTTGCTGCGGCTTTATCAATGGTTTGTTGTATATTTATAAGATTTTGAGCATGTGATGCTATATTATTATACAAATTTTCACCGACAGTAATAATATTCTGGACATTATCATACTGAACCTGAGAAGCCCACAACTGGTTAACAAGGCGTAAAGTTACAAGAAGCGATGCTGTTCCGATGATTATTATATTTCTGGAATTGGCAAGTTCTAAAATTTTTCTGCAATCATAATCCGTATAAATCATATTCACACAGGTTTCAACAGGAACATACATCAAAATAAATCCCGGCTGATAAAGCGAATCAATCTCTTCATAGTTCTTTTTGGCAAGACTTGTTATACAGTTTGTAATATCTGTAATAAATGCTTTTTTGAGGATTTCATTATCCTCTGACTGCTGATATTCTATATAATTTTTTAAAATTACTTTAGAATCAATGATAATGTTTTTACTGTTTGGAAGATTCACTACAAAATCAGGTTTTACTCCCTCTGATGTAAATTGTTTTGAATAATGAACATTTTCCTCCAGATTTGCAAATTTAAAAATCTGTTCAAGCCATTCTTCTCCGAATTCACCTTTAGAATTCTGGTTCATAGTTAAAGCGCGGGCATATTTTTCAGCTGTTGCAATTGCATTTTTTATCTCTAAAGATTCATTTTGATGAGATTTTTGATAGTTATCAATAGTTTCTTTAAATTCCTTTAACAAACGATTAACAGGGGTAATTTCTTCTGCCTTAAAAAGCTCGATTCTGTTTTTCAAATCATTAGCATGTTCTGTTAAAAGTGCTTCCTGCTGATTTTTTAAAGAATCCTGAGCAATTTTTGAAAAAGCAACTTTAACTTCGTTCACAATATTTTCATTAAGCCCGACCTGACTTTTAAGCTTAAGATTTTCTTCAGTTAATTCAGCCAAAGCTTTCCGGTAATATTTTGACGCAAACAACCAAACAGCAAGCCCTGTAATAATTATCGACATTAATAATATTATTATTTCCAAACCCATATCATCCTAACCTCTAAACTGATTACCAAACAATGATAACATACATTTAAGTATATTATTAGTATTTGTTAGGATATGTAAAGATTATTAGCTTCGAAACAGTTTTGCATCCTTTATTCAAAATCTAATAATTCAATAAGTTTAATACCTAAACCTTTTGCAATTTTATTAAGGATTTCCAAACTAGGATTTCTTTTCATATTCTCTATTCTGCCGATATAAGTTCGGTCAATATCACACAGCAAAGCTAAAGCTTCTTGTGACAAGCCCCGTTCTTTACGTAACTTCTTTAATTTTTCAGCGAATTTAATTAGTATTTTACTTGACATTTCTTATAATGTATGCAATTATATGACAATAGTCGACTGTCGATTGGCACTGTTGAGTCTCTTGTATTTAAATGGAAATAATTGGAATTTTTGGCAGCAATGTTTATTAAAAAGCGTTAAAACTACTAAAGATATTTTTCCTTACCTGCAAACCAAAATCCCTATAATAATTAAAAATTATTACCGGGGATTTTCATTAATGCAAAAAACTCTTGTAAAATTCAATATTTTCAATTAAAATATTTATGTTTATACAAAAAGAAGAGATAAATTATTATGGCAGCAGAAAGACAAAAAGTACAAGAACAGGATAAAATAGAAAGACGTTCAAATTTTGAACCGGTAGAAAATAACTTAACACCTGAGCAAGTAAAATTAGAAGCCTCAAGATGTTTAAATTGTAAAAATCCGCGCTGTGTACAAGGCTGCCCGGTAAATATTCAAATACCGGATTTTATAAAAGCATTAAAAGAAGATAACCTTGAAGAAGCTGGAAGAATAATCCGTGAAACAAGTATGCTACCCTCAGTTTGCGGAAGAGTTTGTCCACAGGAAAGACAATGCGAAGGCAACTGCATATTAGGAATTAAAGGTCAAGCAGTAGCGATTGGGGCTTTAGAAAGATATGTCGGCGATAATACAAAAGCTGAAGCACCTGAAATTAAACCCTCAGGTAAAAAAGTTGCAGTTATCGGTTCAGGATGTGCAGGAATCACTGCCGCCGCAGACCTAAGAAAAGCAGGACACGAAGTTGTTGTTTTTGAAGCTTTACACAAACTTGGCGGCGTTTTACGCTACGGTATACCGCCATTCAGACTTCCAAGAACGATTCTTGACAGAGAAATCACAAACCTTAAATCTATGGGAGTTGATTTTAAAACAAACGTAATCGTAGGTAAATCAGTTACCTTAAAACAATTAAAAGAAGACGGATTTGATGCAATATTTATTTGTTCCGGAGCCGGACTTCCTAAAATGATGAGAATCCCGGGCGAAAACTTAAACGGAGTATTTTCGGCAAACGAATTTCTAACCCGCGTTAACCTCATGGGAGCTGGCAGAGGAGATTGCGCAACTCCTCTTAAAATCGGTAAAAAAGCTGCTATTATCGGCGGCGGAAACGTTGCTATGGATGCAGCCAGAACTGCAGTAAGAGTAGGTTTTGAAGAAGTTTCAATACTATACAGACGTACAGAAAAAGAACTTCCTGCACGTTTAGAAGAAATCAGACACGCTAAAGAAGAAGGAGTTAAGTTCAAATTCTTACACGCACCTGTTGAAATTTTAGAAAAAGATGGTTACGTTGACGGAATGAAATTTGAAATAATGGAACTTGGCGAACCTGACGCTTCCGGCAGAAGAAGACCTGTCGGCACAGGAGAATACGTGACTGAAGATGTTGATACCGTTATTGTAGCTCTCGGTACAGGTCCAAACCCTATTATCCAAAGATCCG
>CASLVD010000067.1 GCA_949398305.1 uncultured Candidatus Melainabacteria bacterium
TCAATCCGCCGCCTTACTTTTATAGAATTTGATTATTTTTCTTTTGTATTAGAGGTTTCATTATTATTTACCCCATTATTTACCCCTTCTTCAATTGCTTCATCTTCTTGAAGGTTTTCATCATTTTCTTCTATTTCTTCTTCTGAGGTTTCACCATAATTATCTGCCTCATCATTTGCTTCGTCTTCTTGAGCATTTTCATCGGAGTTAGAATCTTCATCATCATCAATGTTTTCTTCATCCTCAGCTAAAGCTTCTTCAATTTCAGCTTCGTCTTTTGCTCTGATTACAGGGATTGAAAGCATTAATGCCATTTGGTCGCCTTCTTGATCAAAGTTCAATTCAAGAGCATCTTTATCCATTTCGACGTATTTTGAAAGAAGTTCAACAAGTTCTCGTCTCATACGCTGCAAAAGTTCCGGTGTAAGATTTGTTCTATCTTGCATTAGAACTACACGAAGTCTGTTGCAGGCTACATCTTTTGCATTTTCTTCTTTTGATTCTGTTTGTTTGAACAGGCTCAAAACTCTATTACATAATTCTTTTAAAATATTTTCGCTCATCTTACTTCTCCTTACCAATCAGGTTAGAGAAGAATTTCTTAACCTTAGCGACAACGCTTGTTGCTTCTTCAAGGTCAAGGAACGGAACTTCTTCGCCCATAATTCTTTGTGCTACGTTTCTGTAGGCTGTACCTGCTAATGATTTTTCATCGTTAACAATCGGTTCGCCTTTGTTTGTTGATGTGATAATACCTGTATCTTCAGGGATTATACCGATAAGGTCTGCTGAAAGGATTTCAACAACATCTTCCACGCTCATCATATCGTTGGATTTGATTAGGTTCGGACGAACACGGTTTAAAAGCAGTTTGTAAGATTTAATTTCTTCTTTAGCTTCTAAAAGACCGATAATTCTATCCGCGTCACGTACAGCTGACATTTCAGGAGTTGTAACAACGATAGCCTCTGTTGCGCCGGCTACTGCGTTTTGGAAACCTTGTTCAATACCGGCAGGACAGTCTACTAAAATAAAATCAAAATCTTTTTTAAGTTTGTCACAGATATCTTTTAGTTGTTCTTCTGTTACTGCGGTTTTATCTCTTGTTTGAGCTGCTGCAAGAAGGCAAAGGTTAGGATTTTTCTTATCTTTAACCAGTGCTTGTTTTAGTTTACAGCGTTCTTCAACAACATCAACAATTGTGTATACAATTCTGTTTTCTAATCCCAGAAGCAGGTCTAAATTCCTTAAACCAAGGTCTGTATCAATCATAACAACCTTGTTTCCTGCTCTGGCAAGAGCTGTACCGATATTGGCGTTAGTAGTTGTTTTACCAACTCCGCCTTTTCCGGATGTAATTACTATTACTCTACCAGTCATCTATATCTCCTTAATTTTCTTCGTGTATTTTTCTTATTACAATGCTGCCTTTGTGAGTGAATGCTTCTTCAGGAACGTATTCACTTGATTTTTGAATATATGGCAGATTGACTGTATCCGGTCTGCGTGCAAAAACCTCACCGATTCTGATTTGAACAGGGTTAAGTTTTAACGCGCGGATTCTTGCGTAATTGTTTCCTTCAGAACCTGCGTGTGCAATTCCGCCTAAGATACCCCAAACTGTAATATCACCTTTTGCGATAATTTCAGAACCCGGATTAACATCACCAATAACAATTATGTTTCCGTCAGATGAAATGCTTTGACCTGAACGGATTGTTTTTCTGATGTACAGTGTCGGAAGGTTTTCAGCTTCATTTTTTAAAGCCGCGATATCTTCATCTGATTGTTCTTTAATTTCTTGTTCTGTAACTTGTTCTGCAATGATTTCATCGTGCTGCAATACCGGAAAAATTTCTTTTTCATCATTTATTGGAGTTGGTTTTTGTTCATCTCCAAAAATATTATCCAATGCATTTGAAACTTCCGGAGTTGTTTCCGGTGCTTCAAAATCAGGAGCTTCAACTTTTGTGGTGAATTCTGAAATTTTAATTCCTAAAGCTGTAGCTGATTCAAGTGTTACTGTTGAGCTTGTGCTGATAAATCCAAGCTGTGATTCCATAAGTTCAACTAAAGCTTTTACGCTTGTTAATTCAGCCTGAGTAAGGTCAACAGAACCAAGTTTCAGGCAGATATGCTTTTGTTTTGATTCCGGCATGTCAAGAATTCTGGAGATTTCATAAATAACTTCAGAAGTTTTTTTTGCACCGGTTAAATCAACAATAAAGCCGTTCTCTATATATCCCTTATCCATTTTTCCCTTTCTAAAAAATAACTTACATTAGATAAGGTACACGAAACAATTACAGACTTCAAGAAATTATGTACTTTTTGTAATTAAATATTAATTTGGCTAAGCTAAGTAACTGCTGACTGTTGTATTATATAAATTTTTTATGGCAGAAGCATATGTGTCGCCTTCGCAATAAATTTTACCAATAGCATCAATATTATTCATATCGGCTTTTTTGACAGAAGCATATCTTTCAGGGTATTTTGAAAGGTTTCTTATAGCTGCTTCCAGACCTTTTTCCGGAGTAGAAAAATAACCGAATCCTTTTGCACTTTTGCCTAAATCTCCTTCTTTACGATATCCCATAAAATTATTGTGTTGAGCCAGATTACTTGTACCAAATCCTGATTCTTGTCCGATTATTGTAACAACAAGAGCAACATCAACATCATATTTTTGACAAAGTTGAGTGATTACAGCTTCTTTTCCGACTAAATTACCTTTGAGTAATCCCGGTTTAATTTTAGAATTTGCAGGATCATAATTATTTAAACCTTGATGTTCGGTTTCTGTTTTTGAAGTTTTTCCTAAATACTGGTTGAAATTAAAACTTGGCATTTTAAATGATGACTGCATTTGATTAACTAATGTTGCCATGTATGAATTCAAGTTAATCCCGAAATTATTAACAGGCGCAAATGAATTAAAATTATAATTATAGTTTTGAGTGTTAAAACCTGTCAGATTGTTTGTATTATTGTACCCGAATCCGAAAGCCGGCATAGAAGGCATCATAGGATAACTATTAAAACCAATTCCGCTATACGGCATAAATAATGAACCGCCAAAAGCTGTTCCATACATAGGCATAGGAGTAGTAGCTGCTGCCATACCTAAGCAGAAGTTAATTTTTGGATTTAACATTGTTGCTCCAAACGGGTTTGGACAGCAATGATTCATATGTGGCGGTGTAAAATAAAACATACGTATCTCTTTTAGTATCCTTATTAATATAAAGATAAAAAGTATATATTAATTGCATACTTTTAGCGTGTTTGTAAACAAATATTAAAACTTTTAACAAATTGATTAATTGTATTAAGTATGTTTATTATATAAATATATTAGAAGGATAAAAGGGTTATACTAAATGTTCAGCGTAACAAAAACACACGAGATTACAGTAGACGTAGTTATTTTAACGATTAAAAATAACAACATTCAGGTCTTACTGGTAAAACGTACAACAGAACCGTTCAAAGGTAAATGGGCAATACCGGGAGGATATATAAGATTATCCGAAAACCTTGATGAAGCTGCATTGCGCGTTTTGAAAGAAAAAACAGATGTTGATAATATTTATCTTGAACAGCTTTATACATTTGGCGACCCTCTTCGTCACCCTAATGCACGTGTAATTACCTGTGCATATTTTGCGCTTGTGCGTTCCGAGGATATCAAAATTGTTTCAACTCCTGAACTTGCGTGGCACAAAATTGATGACCTTCCGCCTTTAGGGTATGACCACAAAGAAATTATTCAGTATTCAATAAAAAGAACCAGAGAAAGACTTGAACTTTGTCCTGTAGCATACCAGCTATTACCGGAAAAGTTCACGTTAACAGAAATGCAAAAAGCTTATGAACTTATCATGAATAAGAAATTGGATAAACGTAATTTTAGAAAAAAAGCTTTATGTACAGACGGTTTAATTGAGCTCGATGAGTATACAAAATCATCTTCAAAACGCCCGGCAAGGCTATATACTTTTGAAAATATTGAATTAAACTCAAAAAGAGCACATTTCATAAAAAAGGAGAAAATTAAATAATGGTAAATATATTATGGGCAATTTCAACTGCCGCAGCGGTATTATTAATTATATTGATTCTGCTTCATTCGCCAAAAGGTGACGGAATTGGCGGAATCGGCGGAGCATCTCACGTTTTTGCTTCTCAAAAAAGCGCGGAAAAAGGGTTGAATAAATTAACAGGAATTGTTTGCGCAGTATTTATTATTTGTACATTTTTAATCGGATTTGGAATCGTTAAGTAAGGAGAATTTATGAAGACAGGAAGAATTGTTGGCGGTTTATTAGTAACAGCATCAATTGTTTCTGTCGGTTCAGCATTATCAGGCTGGCATAAAAAGCTTAATGATGATAGAAAAGAGCAAATTGAACTCAAAAAGCAGCTCAGACAAACCGGTATAACAGAAGCTGAGTACAATATGATAGAAGCTCAGGCGCAAGCTAAAAAATACCCGTTTTCAGCTAATAGAGTATATCAAAAAGCTCTGGATTCTCTTGAATTAAAAGCCCGATATGAAAAAATGCATCTTTATGCATTAGATTCATTAAAAAACGATAGTTTAAAAATTATAACAAAGACAGCTAAATAATTATGAATATACTTGTTACAGGTGCATCAAAGGGGATTGGCAGAGCAATAGCAGAGAATTTAAAAGCTGTTGGTCAGGTTCACGTTACAGGAAGAAATGAAGAGGCGTTGAAAAGTTTTGACAGCGCAGGGTATTTTGTATGTGATCTTGCAAATGAAGATGAACTTATTCAACTTGGCGAATTTATAAAAGAAAATAGTATTGATGTTCTTGTAAATAATGCAGGTGAGTATATTTACGGCGGTATTGATGAAGTTAATTTATCTGACTTAAATCATATTATTTCTGTGAATTTAAAAGCTCCGATTTATTTAATGAATTGTGTTGTACCTTATATGAAATCTCAGCGATTTGGCAGAATAATTAATATCGGTTCAATTTCAGGTGTTATGGGAGAAGCGCATGCAAGTTTGTATTCTTCAACAAAGGCAGGGCTAATCGGTCTTTCAAAAGCTGCAGGATTAGAGCTTGCAGAATTTGGAATTACGGTAAATACAATTAACCCGGGCTGGGTTGATACAGAACTGGGAAAATCTTCAATTGAGGATAGTGAATTTTCAGAAGATGAAATTCTTGAATGTATACCGCAAAGACGTTTCGTAAAGCCTGAAGAAGTTGCAGGACTTGTTAAATACTTAATCTCAGCTGAAGCTAAAGGAATTACAGGGCAGTCTATAAACCTTTGTGCAGGGTTGTCTGTCGGAATCTAGTGATAAATGCAGGCAAGTGTAACAATATATTGCGGATATAGCAAATTTTATTTTTAGTATCATTTATATGTACACGTGTGTATAAAAGAAAGGAAATTTACCCTATGGAAGTTAAAAACAATGTACAATCGCCAAATTTTGGTATGGCACTTAAAATTAAATGTTCTCCTAAAGATATAGAAGCCGCAGGAGCAAAGGTTATTGAAAGATTAGGTAGAGCAGGAGAAGAACTTGCAGAAACGAAATATTGGGATTTAGAAGTTTTAAAAGGTACTAGCGAATTTTCTCCGTTACGATATAGAATTAATGGTAATTTTTGTGCTAATGCTTATGTTGATGGTGTTCGTGGAAAAGCAGTACCTCATAATGAGTTTTTAACAATTAAATCAACCTGGGACGGCACTGATGGTGTTGGCGGTAAGAAAAAAGGCGAAGCCTGTGAAACTGTTATGCGATTAGCTAATAAAGAGGCAGCTTTAAAAGCATATGATTCTTTAGATATTTCTGATAGTTTGGATAATGCAGTAGCGGCTACAAAAGTACTTGATGGGTGGACAACATTTCAAAGAACCACTCAAGCAGCAGAAAATGCAAAGCAAGAACAAATCCAACAAGCTGCTGCTGATTTATTTAAAAAATATGGCGCAATTGAAATTTAATTAAATTGATGTTAATAAAAAAGACCTCATAAAGAGGTCTTTTTTTATTTTACTTTTAAAAATACATTTTTATTAATTTGCAAAAATGATTTATCACCAAGCAGTTTTTCGATTTTTAAAAGATCAGCATCTAATTTTCCTATAACAAATAAACTTCCTTGTTTCATTACTTTTGAAAGCGTTTCTACAAAGTTTTTGATAATATTTGGTTCTTCGTAAAAGTATCCTAAAATATTCCGGCATAAAATAATTGTGTTTGAATTATCTTTTATTCTTGGCAGAATCTTAAACATATCACCTTGTTTAAAAGAAATTCTGCTTGTTAAAATATCAGAAACTTTGAATTTATTTCGTATACCTATAATTTTATAAGGATTATTTTTTAGAGCTTCAAGTTCTCTGCCTGATAGATTGAAGCTAAAAGGCATTCGCTCAAAATACTTTGAGATATTTATTGAATTATTCAGAAGATGTTGAATATCTTTTTCGCCAAGACTAATTTTGCCGCTTTGTGCCTTATTTATAATGAATTCGTTTATATCAAAAGATTGAATCGGGAAGAATTTACTGACATCTTTTCTTTTTGAATTTTCAAGCAGTGACATTATTTGAGTATAGCCTTCCGAACCGTCAGAAGCCGCAAATTGTATGATATTAACTTTGTCCTTATGCTGAAAATGTGAAATTTCCAATTCTGCCAAATTATACCAGTTGATATCATCTCTAAAAAGCCAAGTGTTATTTCCGATTTCTTTTCCTGTTTCTGTTGTATAGTAACTGTCGGTTGATCCAAATGAAACAGGTTTTTTGCAAATAGTATTATATGAGTATGCCGGCATGATTTTCATAATGTTTTAATGTTCGTGAAAAAATTTTTTGCTAAATTTAATAATCTTTCATAAAAACCTTGTATTCGTTTGAAAATTATCATGTTTATGGAATAATTAAAATGAGGCTAAATATAAAATAGCGATGTACATATAATAAAAAAGGAAAAGAAAAAATGGCTAGAAAAACTCCATTGGAAAAAATTAGAAACATTGGTATTGCAGCCCACATCGATGCCGGTAAAACAACTACTACAGAACGTATCTTGTTTTACACAGGTAAAACTCACAAAATCGGTGAGACTCACGATGGTGCAGCTGTAACTGACTTTATGGAACAAGAAAAAGAACGTGGTATTACAATTCAATCTGCTGCGGTTACTGCAACTTGGAAAGGTCACCAAATCAACATTATCGATACCCCGGGCCACGTTGACTTTACAATTGAAGTTGAACGTTCTCTACGTGTACTTGATGGTGTTGTAGCTGTATTCTGTGCGGTTGGCGGTGTTCAATCTCAATCTGAAACAGTTTGGAGACAAGCAAACCGTTACGAAGTTCCTCGTATGGTTTTTGTTAACAAAATGGACAGAACAGGTGCAGATTTCTATCGTGTAGTTGACCAAATCAAAAACAGACTTGGTGCTAATGCTGTTCCTATTCAGTTACCTATCGGTGCGGAAGATCAATTCACAGGCTTAGTTGACCTTATGACAATGAAAGCTGAAATTTATACAAACGACTTAGGTACTGATATCAGAGAAGAAGATATTCCTGCTGAGTTAGCAGAAAAAGCTCAAGAATATCACGATGCCATGGTTGAAGCTATTGCATCTGAAGATGATGCTTTAATGGAAAAATTCTTTGAAGATCCTGAATCAATTACAATAGATGAATTAAAAGCAGCTTTAAGAAAAGCAGTTTGCGATAACAAAATCGTTCCTGTTTGCTGCGGTACAGCATTCAAAAATAAAGGTGTTCAATTGTTATTGAACAACGTTGTTGATTATATGCCATCACCGGTTGATGTTAAAGCTATTGAAGGTGAATTGGAAGACGGTACTAAAACTGAAAGACACTCTTCAGATTCTGAACCGTTCTCAGCTTTATCATTCAAAGTTATGACAGACCCGTTTGTTGGACGTTTAACATTCTTAAGAGTTTATTCCGGTGTTATCACATCAGGTTCTTATGTTCTTAACTCAACTAACGGTAAAAAAGAACGTATTTCAAGATTGGTTCGTATGTATGCTGACCAACGTCTTGAAGAATCTGAAGTATATGCAGGTGACATCTGTGCTGCTGTAGGTTTGAAAGACACTACAACAGGTGATACTTTGTGTGATGAAAAAGCACCTATCATCTTAGAAAGAATGACTTTCCCTGAACCGGTTATTTCTGTTGCTATTGAACCAAAAACAAAAGCTGACCAGGATAAAATGGGTATCGCTCTTCAAAAACTTGCTGAAGAAGATCCGTCATTCCGTGTTAAATCTGATGAAGAAACCGGTCAAACAATTATTTCAGGTATGGGTGAACTTCACCTTGATATCATTGTTGACCGTATGATGAGAGAATTTAAAGTAGAAGCTAACATCGGTAAACCTCAAGTAGCTTATCGTGAAACAATTCGCGGAAACGCTGATCAGGATTCTAAATTCGCTCGTCAGTCAGGTGGTAAAGGTCAATACGGTCACGTTAAAATCAGAATTTCTCCTGCTGAAGAAAATGCAGGATTCGTATTCGAAAACAAAATCGTTGGTGGTGCTATTCCTAAAGAATACATTGAACCTGCAAGAAAAGGTATGGAAGAAGCTCTTGAAGGCGGTATCTTAGCTGGTTATCCAATGATTGACGTTAAAGTTGAACTTTACGATGGATCATACCACGAAGTCGACTCTTCTGAAATGGCGTTCAAAATTGCCGGTTCTATGGCAATCAAAGAAGGTACTAAAAAAGCTCAGCCTTGTATCTTAGAACCTATGATGAAAGTTGAAGTTGAAATTCCTGATGAATTCACAGGTACAATTATCGGTGATATTTCAAGACGCCGCGGTCGTGTTGAAGGTCAAGAACCTCTTGGTACTACCGGAAACGTTATCGTTAGAGCACTTGTTCCGTTGGCTAACATGTTCGGATATGCTACAGACTTGAGATCAAATACTCAAGGCCGCGGTACATTCTCTATGGAATTCCAGTGCTATGAACAAGTTCCGAAAAACATCGAAGACGAAATTATTTCTAAATCAGGTGCTAAAGCATAGGTTTTAAATAATTTATAAATTGAAGGCGGCGATTGTTTTACAATCGCCGCCTTTTTATAATAAGAAGTTAAAGCTATTTGTTATTTACCGCCGCCGATACCGCCGTATACAAAATCTGTTTTGATAGCGGCTGACAATAATTTTTGCCATGTGCTTTCATAAGATTGAATTTCATTTAACTGGGTTTCTAAGTTTTCTTTTTCAATATCAAGTTGTGATTCCCAGGAGTTTATGCTTGCAAGTTCAAATTCGTGTTCATTTTGCAGTTGTAATAACATTTCAGAGTATTCATCTGTGCCGTAACCGAATTCTTCATCGTAATATAATGCGCTTAATTTTGCATTGAATTCTTGTTGTTTTGTTTGAATACTTTTAGATGCAGATAATTGTTTCATTTGAACATCTGATAATTGCATACTGATTCTGCTTTTTTGTTGTGTGTAAAATAACAACTTTTCTTGGAAATTTGAAATAGCCATAACTTTTGTCCTCTTCTTATTAAATCTCTCTTAGTTATATAAAGTATTTTGAAAAGTTGTGATTTCAACTTAAAGATTTTCTGTTACATTTGTTAATATAAATTCATGACAATAAAATATATTATGTAAATATAATTAAAACATTAATCTTAAAACAGGTTCGAGCTCCGCGTAGTGAACAAGTTATTTTATTGGGGCTTCTGCAGCCCCAAACCCTGCACCAAGTATTCTTTTTCTTATTTGCGAGGCAAGAAAAAGAATACTGGA
>CASLVD010000068.1 GCA_949398305.1 uncultured Candidatus Melainabacteria bacterium
TAGGTATTTAAAAATTCAACATTTTCATCGTAGGTATAATGTTTATTAGCTTTTATCCATCCGTCCGGGTCGCCGTTTTCGGCAACAGACATTCTCAATGTCTGGTTCATCATAGAATAAAATTTTACAAGCTGGGTTTCTGTCTTATGTTTCTGGTATTTAGTCATAAGCGTAGGTATTGTCATCGCAGCAACTACACCGATTATACCCAGAGTTATTAATACTTCTGCTAACGTAAAACCATTCCTTTTCATACAACAACCTTTCTATATTAAATGAGAATTTTAAACATATTCTCGTAAATTATCAATAACGATTCTATATTATTTGCGAATTTCTGTCAATATTTCTTACTTGGTGAGGTATTAAAAATGAGTGATATAAATTATGATTTTAAAGATATGGATATTAAAGTACTATTAGGCAAAAGAATTAGAGAATATAGATTGAAACACGGACTTACGCAGTTTCAGCTGGCAGAAAAGCTCGGGATTGATGATAAACACTTAAGTAGGATTGAGCTCGGGAAAAATATGCCGCAGGCTGCTGTCATAGCGAAGTTAGCCGAAGTATTTGATGTAGAACCTAAACATCTTTTTGAGTTTTCTTATTTAAAATCGTCCTCTGAGGTTCGTAATGAATTGACGGGAATGATTGATAACCTTGATGATGAACAGTTATTACTTGCTTATAAATATATAAAAACTTTTGTGTTATAGTTAGCTTATGATTGGAAAAGTTGTTGAAAATCTTGTAAATGCAAAACAGCCGCAAAGTGATTTTGTAAAACTTATGGATAGCTTTAAAGATCCATACTTGGTTTTGATTGCTTGTATTTTAAGCTTGCGTACAAATGACAGGACAACATATCCTGCAACCCTTAGAATGCTTGAACTTGCCAAAACTCCGCAGGAAATGATGAGAGTTGAAGAAGACGAACTCGCTAAGGCTATTTATCCTGTGGGCTTTTATAAAAATAAAGCAGGGCAAATTATTGAATTATCAAGAAAAATTGTAGAAGAATACGGCGGCAAAGTTCCTGATAGTATTGATGAATTATGTAAATTCCGTGGTGTCGGCAGAAAAACGGCTAACCTTGTTATGACTTTAGGGTTTGGTGTTCCTGCAATTTGTGTTGATGTTCATGTGCACAGGATATTTAACCGTCTTGGATATATAAAAACCAAAAATCCTGAAGAAACTGAATTCGCATTAAGAGAAAAACTTCCTGTTCAATATTGGATTCCAATTAATACTTTACTCGTTACTCACGGGCAGAATGTATGTAAACCTATAAAACCTCAATGTGATAACTGTCCGATTTCTGATTATTGTCAAAAATTAATATAACTTTACATTCTGTCAATTTTAGATATTGTTTGTTTTTAGTATTATTCTATAAAGGTATTAAAATGTTAAATCGTATTATAGAAAATTTTTCAAATAAAATTCATAAATATAAACATTTGAGAACTCAGATGGATATAAATAAGTATGTAACTATTCCAAAATCTTGGGATGTTTCTGACTATTCACGTTCATATATTAATGAACTTAATAATATACAAGAAACTATATATCGTTTTGCAAAAAAGAATAATATTCATGTTGATATGTTTATACCGGAAGATGATAACCTGTTGCAGGTAACAGTTAGTCGATTTAATAGCAAAAATAAACGGGGTGTGAATAAAGCTTCGATGGATTTGTTATTAAATTCTGAGACTTCAACTGTGGTTAAAGTCAAAAGATTAATGATTAAAAATAAAGATGGGGTAAAATATAAAACCAGAGGTATATCTACATTTGAAGATCCTTTTATAAGGAGAGTTTACCGTGCTGTTGATGATTTGACAAAAACGCTTACAACAAAATAGCTTAATAATTTGACTAAATAAATTTTGATATGATATTCTGGTTAAAATTAAAGGGGATATTATGTCAGTTTTTTTATGTGTGATTTGTATTATATGGCTTGCTTTTGTTCAGCAAAAGCTTGATAAGGTTTCAAGAACTCTTGATTGTTTGGTAAAAGAAATTTATAAGTCGCAAAAAAATGATGTTAAAAAGCCTTTGCAGGAAGTTGCTCCTGCGTCTCCGCTTGACATGAAAGAGGTTGAAGTAAAGCCTGTAGTTGAAGTTAAACCGGAAACTTACACAGAAAAAGCTGAACTAAAAGAAACCGTTGTAAAAAAAGATGATTTTAATTTGCAGGGTGCATTTTTAGGTAATATTTTTAATAAAATCGGGGCGCTTGCAATAATTGTTGCAGTAATTATTTTTATCAAATTGGTGTCACCGTTTATTGTGATTACTCCTTTGATGAAGGTTATTTTTGGCTGTCTGGCAGGTGTTGGTATGATTACCGGTGCTATGTATCTTCATAAAAAAGATAATATGAAAAATTATTCTGAAGTACTTTTAGGTACAGGTTTTGCGGATTTATTTATTACAACATTCTGCGCTTATTCTATGTTTCATTTAATTAGCACTGGTGCAGTTATAACAATTGGCGCATTATTATTAATGATTACTTTTATTTTGGCTCAGCAGATGAAAACCGTTTCTATGCTTGTAATAGGTTTAATCGGCGGCTATTTGACACCTTGTTTTTCGGGTGCGCAGTATGAAGTTTGTATGTGGTATTTAATATTTCTGAATGCTGTTTCACTTATTTTTACATTAAAAAATCAACGATTCTGTAGTATTAATATAATAAATTTAATGGTTACTATGTTTGCTTTTGTTCCGTATGTTATCGAACCGGCTAAACCTGTATTACCTGTAGTGTTATGGGGCATTTATGTCGTTTATGATTTGTTGCGGGATAAATCAAACAAAGTTGGATATGCTGTTAGTATTGTAAATTATGCGGTATTGACAATATTCTCAATGATTTTATTCAGGACTTCTCAGGTTTATTTTGGCTCTATGCTTGGGGTAGCGGCATTAGTTTATTATATTCTTGCATATCGTTCTTATGTTGTTAAAAATGAAATTTATAAAACTTATGTATATTATATTTTGTTAAATGTATGGTTGGTGATATTGTTTTTGTTGAATGATATTCATAGTGTAATGTCGTTCTCGCTTATTGGTTTTGTGCTTGCTGTTTTTGTTGCTAAATTTAACAGAAAGTATTTAAATGCAGCAATGCAAGGCTACTTTTTTACTGCATTTGCAGGGGCTTTGCTTGCAAAATCAGGCGGTGATTTTTGTATGTTTGCACATTATGCGCCGATTTTAAATATAAGAACTCTTGTATTTGGAATTCCTGTTGCTGCAATGTTATTGTCTGCATATATTCTTAAAAAAGAAAATCAAAATGCACATAATTTATTGTTGTTCAGCGGAATTTCACTTGCGTATTTATATGTAGTTGGTGAGATAACTTCTTTATTAAATCACACCGGGGATGCGGCAGATTTTAATAAATGGATGTTGTATCTAATAATCGGTTTTGTTTATTCCGTGCAGACAAAAAGACTGTATAAACAAAACGGTTTTGTACTTTTTGAAGTTGCGAGCTGGTTTATATATATTGTTTCGTTAATTTTATTATTGTGCGGATCTTATACATATCCGGCAGAATATTTACCGGTAGTAAATCTAAGATGTGCAGCTTATGTTACTGCAATACTAGCAAGTATTGTTTTTGCAAGATGGATGAAGGGTGAGGCTTTTAAATATATTGCGGTAATTTTGGGATTCTTCCTTGTCCACAGTGAAAGTGTCGGCTTAACTCATATTTATGAAAATATTAAATTTATAATTTCACTTGCATGGGTATTATACTCCGGCGGAATAACTATTTGCGGTATCCTGTTGAATAAACGCTATTTAATAAATTCAGGTATATTTATCATAATTTTAACAATATTCAGAATATTTATATTTGACCTTGCAAAAGTGGATGCATTATATAAGCTTATTGCATTTTTGGCTCTGGGTATAATTTTAATGCTTGTTTCTTATATTTATACTTCTAATCAGAAAAAATTAAAATAATTAGCAAAAAAGTTTTTTATGAGTTTTGAACTTATGGTAACAAGTTTTAAGAGATGTAGAAAATGCAGGTTCAAAATAAAAATGTAACTTTTACAGGATATGGAGCAAGGCCGTTAAGAGGGTTGTTTTTACGCAGTACGGATTTGTATCCTTGTAAATTTAGAAAAATCACATCACAACTTGAAAAAATAGGACAAAAGCATGGTTTTGATGTATTTGTTCAAACAAATAAAGGTATTTATTCAAAAGACCTTGGCTTGTTACCTGATAATGAATATCTTAGAGGCGGTTCGGCATATATCTGGTGTCAGGATAATATGACATTCTTACAGGATAATAAATTTATTTCAAATGCCAATGTGATAAATAAATTAAGTTATGAAGTTGAAAAGTTTTTTGGATTACAAAAATATGAAGTCAAAAAACATATTCCCGGTGGAAATTATTTTATCATTGATGATAATGGTCAAAAAGAACTTCTATTAGGACGTTTTAACGCGAAAGGTGTAGAAAAATTAGCCAAAGAGCTTGATGTTTCATCTGTTAAGTTGTTATCACAGTCTGATTTTCATATTGATTTATTTGTACGTCCTTTGAAAAATAAAACAGTTTTAGTTGCGGATGATAAAATCTGGTTTGATAGAATTAATAAAATAATAAAAGATATTGAAAATGATTGTTCGTTAACAAAAGTACGTAATAAATTAATTGAAATTAGAAGAAAACTATGCGTTATGGTTGCAGAAATTCCTAATTCGCAATATATTCATACCTCAAAAGTTCAAGAAGAATTAGCTGATGCTGGGTACAATGTTGTAAAAGTTCCCGGCAGAATATTTGATTATATAAATGACAGTGATGGTATTTTACCTCAGCACATTTTAAATTATATGAACGGAATTGTTCATGAAGATAAGAATGGCGATTTGGTCTATATTACTAATAAATCTAACTTGAACAAATATTGCGGGATTACGGAAAAGGTTGCCCAAAAAATAGGTTTTGATTTTCAAACAGAATTTGTAAACAGTGTCAAAGATTATATTAAGCCTGAAAATATTTATTTTGTTGATTCTAAAATGTTTTTGAAAAATTATGAAGGCGGCATTCATTGTTTGGCTGCAGAAATGCCAAAGTTTTAATAAGTACTTGCATTTAAATATGATTATATGCTATTCTGTAAGTATTAATTGCCAAGGTCTTATTAGTGTACAGGGCAATTGCGGGTTAATACAAATGAATATTATAGGAGTTCGAGAATGAGCGTAAAAAATCCTCATAAAATCGACACTGCTAAGTTAGATTCTATTATTGAGGCTTACGGGTCAAAGAAATCTAACTTGATTGCGATTTTACAGAAAGTACAGGAAGAATACAGATATCTTCCTGAAGATGCGTTAATTTACATAGGTACAAAGATGGAAGGGCTTTCGCCTGCAACAGTTTATGGGGTTGCAACTTTTTATGCCCAGTTTTCTCTTGATCCTAAAGGAAAATATGAAATTAAAGTTTGTGATGGTACCGCATGCCACGTACGTGGTTCAATGCCTGTACTAAATGCGATTAAAGCAAAACTTGACCTGAAAGACGGTCAAATGACATCTGAAGACGGTTTATTTTCTCTTGTTATTGTAAGTTGTCTTGGTGCTTGCGGGCTTGCACCTGTCTGCGTAATCAATGATAAGGTTTATCCGAAGATGACCTCTGATGCTATTAAGGTTATTATAGATACTCTTATGGATGGAGAAAGATAATTATGGAAAAAGTTTTAAATATTGATATAAGACAAGAGCAATTAAAGGCGCAGGAAGAAATTAAATCTCAGGGGCTGCGTGTTCTTGTGTGTGCCGGAACAGGTTGTGTTGCTAACGGTTCATTAGAAATTATTGAAAAATTCAAAGAACTAGGTGCTGATGTTTCGATTATGACAGATTATGACAAATTGACTGTTGTTCCGACAGGGTGTCACGGTTTTTGCGAACAGGGTGTACTTGTTAATATTCCTGATATGCACGTTACATATGTGAAAGTTCATCTTGAAGATGTTGAAGAAATTTATGAAAGCCATATTAAAAACGGTCAGCCTGTAGAAAGACTTCTTTATACAGATCCTGCAACTCATCAAAAAGTTGTTAAAGATGAAGATATTAATTTTTACGCAAAACAAACACGTACAGCTTTAGCAAATTGCGGACATATTAATGCAGAATGTATTGATGAAGCAATCGCTGTAAGGGGTTATGAAGCTTTGGCAAATGTAATTGCTCAGGGCAATCCGGATGCAGTTATTGATGAAATTGAAAAATCAGGATTACGCGGCAGAGGCGGCGGCGGTTTCCCTACCGGTAGAAAATGGAGATTTACAGCAGCAAACAGAGGCGGAAAATCTTATGTTGTATGTAACGGAGATGAAGGCGATCCCGGTGCATTTATGGACAGATCCGTTATGGAAGGTGACCCGCATAAGCTTTTGGAAGGTATTGCAATTGCAGCATATGCAATCGGTGCTGATGAAGCTTATATTTATGTTCGTGCAGAATATCCGCTTGCAATTACACGCTTGAGAAAAGCTATAAAAGATGCAGAAGAACGTAATTATTTAGGTAAAAATATTATGGGTTCTGATTTTAGTTTAGACATCCATATTAAAGAAGGTGCGGGGGCATTTGTTTGCGGTGAAGAAACAGCTCTTATTGCATCAATTGAAGGTGAGAGAGGTATGCCAAGACCAAAACCGCCGTTTCCTGCAAATAAAGGTTTGTTTGGCAGACCTACACTGATTAATAACGTTGAAACTTTAGCCAATGTTCCTGTAATTTTATTAAAAGGCGCAGATTGGTTTGCTTCAATGGGTACAGAAACTTCAAAAGGCACAAAAACATTCGCTTTAACCGGTGAAGTTAATAATACTGGTTTAATAGAAGTTCCGATGGGTACTACATTAAGAGAAATTATCTTTGATATCGGCGGCGGAGTTCGTAATGGTAAGAAGTTCAAAGCAGTTCAAATCGGCGGACCTTCAGGCGGTTGTTTGACAGAAGAACATCTTGATATCCCGATGGATTACGATAACTTGATTAAAGCCGGAGCAATGGTCGGTTCAGGCGGACTTGTTGTTATGGCGGAAGATACCTGTATTGTTGAAGTCGCAAGATTCTTTATGAACTTCACCCAGCACGAAAGCTGTGGAAAGTGCGTTCCTTGCCGCGAAGGTACTAAAAATATGTTGAAAATCTTAGAAAAAATCGTAGCCGGAAAAGGCGAAATGAGTGATATCGATTTACTTGAAGATTTAGCTGTTGCTGTTAAGGACGGTTCACTTTGCGGGCTTGGAAAAACTGCTCCAAATCCGGTTTTATCAACATTAAAATACTTTAAAGATGAATATATTGCTCATATTAAGGATAAAAAATGTCCTGCTGGTGTTTGTGCGGCTATGAAAAAGATTGTTATACAAGAATCTTTATGTAAGGGCTGTACAAAATGTGCAAGAACTTGTCCGGTTGGCGCAATTTCAGGTACAGTTAAGCAGCCGCACGTAATTGATCAATCAAAATGTATCAAGTGCGAAGCTTGTTTATCAAACTGCCCGTTCAGAGCAATTGTATTAGAGTAGATTTTCAAATAAAGGAAACAAAAAATGACAGATAAAAAATCATTATTTATAGATGGCAGAGAGGTTGAATTTACTGATGAACCGAATTTGCTGGAAGTTATCAGAAAAGCAGGCATGAATGTTCCGACATTCTGTTACAGACCTGATTTAACATCATTTGGCGCTTGCAGAATGTGTGTTGTGGAAGTTGAGGGACGCGGAATTCAGTCATCCTGTACAATGCCGCCTGAAAACGGGTTAAAAATTCATTTAAATACAGATAGAACACGTAGAATCAGGAAAACTGTTCTTGAGCTTTTGCTTGCTAATCACGATAAAAAATGTTTAACTTGTGAACGCAGCGGCAATTGTGAATTACAACAGTATGCGCGAGAATACGGAATTACCGATATCAGATTCCCGGATAAAAAGTTAGAAGATTATCTTCCAATAGATGACAGCAGTCCGTCACTTGTTCGAGATCCTAATAAATGTATTCTTTGCGGAGCTTGCGTTAGAGCATGTTCGGAATTTCAAGGACATTCGGTTTTAGGTTTTGCAAACCGTGGTTCAAAAACTGTTGTTCAACCAATGGCCGGACGTCCTTTAGGACAGGTTGATTGTGTAAATTGCGGTCAGTGTGCAGCAGTTTGCCCGACAGGAGCTTTAACAATTAAAGATGAAACAGATAAAGTTTGGGCAGAAATTACAAATCCTAATAAAACAGTTGTGGTTCAAATGGCACCGGCAACACGTGTTGCATTGGGTGAAATTTTCGGGCTTCCGGCAGGTGAAAATACAATCGGACTTATGAATGCTGCATTAAGAAGAATTGGATTTAACCTTATTTTTGATACCAATTTTTCTGCTGATTTAACAATTATGGAAGAAGCAACAGAATTTTTGGAAAGATTAAAATCAGGTAAAAATCTTCCGTTATTTACATCTTGCTGTCCTGCATGGGTAAAATATTTGGAAGATCAGCATCCTGATATGCTTCCGCACTTATCAACCTGTAAATCTCCGATGAGTATGTTATCACCCGTTCTTGTAGATTTAGTGCCAAAGTATTTCAACGTGCCTAGAGAAAACCTTGTGGTTGTTGCAATTATGCCTTGTACAGCTAAAAAATACGAATGTAAACGTCCTGAAATGTATAGGGATGGCAGAGCTGATACTGATTATGTTCTGACAACACAAGAACTTGGTAAAATGATTAAAGCGGCAGGTATTGATTTTAAAGCTTTACATCCGGAAAATAACGATTCACCGTTTGGAGAATACTCAGGTGCTGGTACAATATTTGGAGCATCAGGCGGTGTGGCCGAAGCTGCTGCTCGTACAGCTTATGAGTTTGCAACAGGTGAACCATTAAACGATGTTGATATTAAACCAATGCGCGGCACAACAAACCGTTCAAGAAGTGTAGAACTGGATATAAAAGGTACAAAACTTGTTGTTCGTGTTGTTTCAACGCTAAAAGAAGCTGAAAAAGCAATTCAGGAAATTAAAGAAGGTAAGGCAGATTTTCAGATGCTTGAGGTTATGGCTTGTCCTGGCGGATGTGTAAACGGCGGAGGTCAGCCGAGAAGCTGTGATAATTCTTCAACAAAAGCTCAAAGAGCGGAAGGTCTATATAAAGAAGATAATGCGCTTAATTTAAGAAAATCTCATATGAACCCTTCTATTCAAAAGCTTTATCAAGAATATCTTGAACATCCTAATTCACATAAAGCTCACGAAATCCTTCACACTACTTATCAAAATAAATTTGAAGGTTCCTATAAAGATATCTAAACAAATAAAAAAAAAGAGGCGGCGCCGTTG
>CASLVD010000069.1 GCA_949398305.1 uncultured Candidatus Melainabacteria bacterium
CTGGACAAGAAAAAGAAACACGCTAACTAAACACGGGTAGTAAATTCAACCAAAAGCGTGTAAACTCACTAATCTGTCATTCCGGACTCGAGCCGGAAGCTATTCATTTGTCCGTTCAGATAATACACGCTTTGTTATTGTTTCATTAACTACCCGTAAAATAAAATTAATTAAACATATGTTCTTATGATTGCGGGTTGCCGAAAGGGTGTAGTTTCGGGTTAGCTTTGCGGTAATCTTTTTCTTTGCAGACTTTTCTAAAGTCTTTGCGCTCAAGCTTTTTTATCATAGAATATTTTGCCTTTTGTTCACCTGTTAAACATTTTTCAAAAATTTTATTTTCTTTTTTTATAAGTTTATTTATGTCTTTTTTTATATTTTTTACAACTTTTTTTTGTTTTGATATTTCGTATTCTCCGGCATGAGCACATTTTAATGCTTTTAATTTATAACTTTCAACCATAAGGTTTTTGAATTTTTCATCATATAGACATGAATTTTCCTTAAATATATCTTCGCGAACTTTAAGCTGTTCATCAGTCAGGTTTAATGCATTATAAACAACTGCTCTTTCACTTTGAATCTTTTTTATATATTGCTTGTAATCCATACAATGAGGCGGACAGCAGCATTCAGCAAACGCGCCTTGAGATGTGCAATATATAAATATTAAAAATAAAAGTATTTTTTTTAACATGATTTCTCCTGATTTTTGTTTTATAAAAGCAAAAAAATTATGTTCATTTAATTCCCCGAATGCCTATAATAAAAGATTGTACGGACTACTTGTTTACTTTTTTTATTTGTAGTACACTGACTATATATAGGTTAAATGTAAATTTTACACTTAATATATACTTTTAGTAGAAAAAGGAGAAAGATTATGACAACAAAAGAATTCTTTACAAACTCAGAAGAATTGAAACAACTTATGTCAGCTGCTCGTGCTACTATTACAGCCCCATTCTTTGGCAACAATGTTGAAGAAGTTAAGTCTGTATCAGAAGCATACAAACTGGCTAAATCATCTTCAGGTACTATCGAATTAACAGGCATGCCTGTTTACAAACCTGAAAAATTAGGTTTACCTCAAGGTGCTAACCAATTGTTATTCAACGATGGTACAGTTGTTGGACGCTGCGCAGCAGCAAGAAAAATCGTAGGCGAACCAAACTGCGATATGAAATATTTATTACCTATCATCCGTGAAGCTATTTACGGTACTCGTGATAAATTAATGTACAAAACTGAAACTGTTGTAGGTTTAGACAAAGACTTTATGATTAAAGCTCATTTGATGATTCCTGAAGGTTTCGAAAATATTATGTACTCTTGGATGTTAAACTTCCAATACATCAGCGAAGCTTATGCTGAAATGTATGCTGAATCTAAAGAATATCCGGAAGGAGATATCTTCGTATTCTCAGATCCTGATTGGACACACCCTGATTTCCCTTACGGTTTAACATTCTTTGATCCTGAACACAATTGTGCTTGTATCTTAGGTATGAGATACTTCGGTGAACACAAAAAAGGTACTTTAACTCTAGCTTGGGGCTGCGCTGCTCGTAACGGTTTCGCTTCTTGCCACGGTGGTATGAAACGTTATAACTTAGACGGCGGAAAATCTTTCCAAGTTGCTGTATTTGGTCTATCAGGTTCAGGTAAATCAACAATCACTCACGCTAAACACAATAACAAATACAACATTACAGTTCTACACGATGACGCATTTGTTATCAACATGAAAGACAAATACACAATCGCTTTAGAACCTGCATATTTTGATAAAACAGCAGATTACCCAATCGGCTGCGAAGATAACAAATATATCTTAACTCAACAAAACGCAGGTGCTATTGCTTTAGCTGACGGTAAAGTTGTATCAGTTACAGAAGATATCAGAAACGGTAACGGACGTGCTGTAAAATCTAAACTTTGGTCACCAAACAGAGTTGACAGAATCAATGAACCTATCAACGCTATTTTCTGGTTAATGAAAGACCCTACAATTCCTCCTGTATTGAAATTGTCAGGTGCTTCATTAGGTTCTGCTATGGGTGCTACTTTAGCAACAAAACGTTCATCAGCAGAAAGACTTGCAGCAGGTGTTGACCCTAACGCTTTAGTTGTTGAACCTTACGCTAACCCATTCAGAGTTTATCCTCTATCAATGGATTACGAAAGATTCAAAGAATTAATCGCAACAGGCGTTGATTGCTACATCTTGAACACAGGTGAATTCATGGGTACTAAAGTTCAACCTAAACATACTTTAGGTATCATTGAAGCTATCGTTGAAGGTACTGCTAACTTCCATAAATGGGAAAACTTCTCAGATATCCAAATTATGGATGTTGAAGGCTTTGATGCATCATTTAGCAACAAAGAATACGCTCAACAATTCGTTGCTCGTATGAACGACAGAATTAACTTTGTTAAATCAAGAGAAACTGAAAAAGCAGGTATCGATAAACTTCCTGCTGATGCTTTAGAAGCATTAGAATCAGTTGTTAAAGAAGCAACTGCTTTAGCTTCAGTATAGTTTTAATAATAAACTTTGAAAGTGGATCGGTTAATTATAACCGGTCCATTTTTTATTTTACATACTAGCCCTGAAAATATGTTTTATGCTAAAATGTAATCAAACATTTCAATAAGGGGAGAGTTAATTATGGAAAGCATGAATAAGTTTAAAGTTCTTACAATTATTTTTATCTGTTTATTTGTTTTTGCCGTTGGTGCGATTTATTCAAACACAAAAGACGTATCAAATGTGAAATCTCAGGTTAAAACAGAAAATACAGAAACAAATACAGCAAACGAAAATACTGTTCAGGTTACTGAGAATAAGGATTTAACATCTCAAATTGAGTTACTTAATAGCAGAGTAGATGAGTTGAATGAAAAATTAAGCAATATGGGTGAAAAAGGTAATTCTACAGGTTTAAATTGCAGAATCTACGGAAGTTTAACTTCTAACGGGGTTGAACAATTATCTCCGGAAGCTGCAATACAGGAAGCTCAGGTTAATAACAGTGAACTTGTTGTAACTTGTACTTTTTAATTTTAATATCTAATTACAAACGGCGGTTGAAAAATTTTTCAACCGCCGTTTGTTTTTTAAGTTTTTAACTTTTTAATTATTCAACTTCAATTGCTGCAACTGGGCAAGCATCTGCAGCTTCTTTAACTGCGTCAATATTATCAGCAACAGCTGATTCATTAACTACTGCTTTGTCTTCGATTGAAAATACTGCATCACAGATTGATTCGCAAGCGCCGCATCCGATGCAATTGTCATTAACTTTAACTGTCATTTTTACGTTCTCCTTATTTTTACAACTTGTGAAAATTTTTCACAACAAAATTATATAATAAAAAACAGAAAATATCTACAATAAGTTTTTTAAATCCATTCTCTGATGTAGTTTGCTATTGTATCAAAACCTTCCAATTCACCTAAATTATTACATGATTTTAAGGATTTTGAGTATATTAATACCGGAACTTTTTCTCGTGTGTGGTCAGTTCCCGGAACGGTTGGGTCGCATCCGTGATCTGCTGTAATTATGAGTAAATCATCTTCTTTCATTGCATCAATTATAGGTTTTATGTATGTGTCGATTTCTTCGATTGCTTTTCCGTAACCTTTCGGGTCGTTTCTGTGGCCGTAAAGCATGTCGGTATCAACAAGGTTTGTGAAAATTATTTCTTTATCATTATAAGATTTTGCTTTTTCGTAGGCGATTTCTTCAAGCGGAAGTTCATTTTTAACGGCTTTTAATGTAAGTTCAAGACCTTCTTTGTTTGAACCTGTGTGAATAGCGTGTGTTATGCCTGATTTAGAAAAAATGTCTTCGATTTTTCCGATACCAATAACTTTACCGCCGTTATCTTTGATTTCGTTTAAAACGGTTGGTGCAATCGGTTTTATTGAATAATCGCGTCTGTCTTTCGAAATTCTTGTTGGTTTGCCGTCTATAATTTTATAAGGACGTGCAATTACTCTTGATACGTAATAATCGTCTTCTGTTAAGATTTTTCTTGCTATTTCACACCATTTGTATAGGGTTTCCAAAGGTATTAAATCTGTGTCAACTGCGATTTGGAAAACACTATCTGCAGATGTGTAAACAATCGGAAATCTTGTTGCGTGGTGTTCATCGTTTAATTTTTCAATAATAGCAGTTCCGCTTGCCGGACAGTTTGCTAAGATTCCGCCGCAGTTTGTTTCTTTAATAAATTTTTCAACAAGCTCAGATGGGAATCCTTGCGGAAATGTGGCAAATGGTCTGTCTAATGTGATTCCGGCGATTTCCCAGTGACCTGTTGTAGTATCTTTTCCTTTTGATTTTTCAACAAGAGTTCCGTATGTTGCTGTTGGAGTTTCGGTTTTCTTGATTCCTTCAAAATCCTGAATATTACCAAGTCCCATTTTCTCTAAATTTGGTACATTTAAACCTTTATTAAATTCACAAACGTGTTTTAAGGTATTACATTCCGGAATGTCGTTAAATTCGCGGCAATCAGGCATTGCGCCTATTCCCATTGAATCAATAACCATAATAATTGCTCTTGCCATATTTCCCCCTTTTGTTGATTAAATTTTATCATACATAGTGGGTTTTGTAAAAATATTATTTAGTTCTATTGCATACTTTAGGTGTTAGTTGGTAGCATAATGCCCCGTCCGGCCGAGGACTATTTCCCTCTTAGGAAGTCATACCAGTAGTTACCTTTACCGTCAGGACTTTTGTTATTTAACGCGAAATAAGCACAGGTGTGTGAAACACTTTCATTATCAACATTGCAATATTTAGCAATTTCTTCATCGTTAGTAAGTTGTTTTGAACCTAAAGTATTCCAGGTTGCTCCTGTGTATGGAACTATGCTGTTATTTTCGGTAAATACAAATACAAATCTGTCAACACCCCATTTATTTGGTTTGTTTACCCCATTAATATCTACACAAATTTTAGGGCCGTATGAAAGGTTTTGATATCCGGCATTATCATCCATAGTGTATGTGCGCCCAACTATATCAATAAATACGTTAGATTGATCACATGGATATTGGTTAACTTCTTGATTATTTAGGTTTAAGTTTTTAATTTTGTGTATTTGATCAAATGTACGATGATTCCATTTAGTATTAGTTGTAACTCCTTTGTAATAAGACATGAATTTTTCCATTGATTTATTGGCATTCCAAGAGCCGTCATATACCGAATCCTGAAAATCTCTAAACGGCATATCAGTATCAGCATAAAAACCTCTTGCGGCTTGGTTTAATTCTGAGTATGTTTTTTTAAATTGAGATTCAAGTTTTTTCCCGCGCAGGTGATTGTTCAATGTTGGAATAGTCATCGCTGCTACCACCCCTATAATACCGAGTGTTATTAATACTTCGGCAAGAGTAAATCCTTTTAACTTTAATTTAAAAAACATTCAATTTCTCCTTCTTTAATAACTATAGTTATTAAATATAAATATAGTTTGTTGAGAGAGAATTGTCAAGTGACTATAATTATTCAATGAATAAAAGTGAATTCCAGATAAAATACGGTTTAAATCTTAAAATTGAACGAATTCGGAATAAGATGACACAGGAAGAATTAGCAGAAAAGGTTGATTGTTCTGCTGTTCATATCGGTTATATAGAACGGGGATTAAAGTGTCCGACTATTTTTCAGTTTTTAAAAATAGCAAGGGTATTAAATTTAAGTTTAGATGAGTTTTTTGAAGAGTTTTAATTGTACCAGGTAGAAAAATTTGCAACTTTTTCTGTTACTTCGTTATAGTTGCCGCAGAAATTTATGCATCTGTCATCGATATGAAGCCAGGCAGGCTCTTTGATGCTTGTAACATCTTTGATGTATTTGTCAAGATGATATTTCATAAGCCATTTTACGGTAAGAATTTTGTTTCTGGTAGTGAAAATTTTGATAATATAATGTTCATAGAGTTCTTTGATAAATTTTTCAGCGCCTTCACGAATTTCGGGGATGAAGTTTTCGTCAAATTTTCCATTATAATTGTTCAAAACTCCGTCTAAGTCAATTAAAATTGTTTTTAATTTTTTCTTTTTCATAAGTTTAATCCTCTTTGCGGCTGCTGAATCCTTATATTATTAATATAACATATGGTTTTGTGAAATTTAACGGTAAAGTGGCTATTTTTATTTTACAAATTGCCTGAAATTTTTAGTTGGCTTATAATCTAGTTATGAAAAAGTTTGACTTTTTTAATCAATACAGGGATCCTGTAATTGTTGTCAGGGATTATGAAAATGTTGTTTTTAAAAACAACATGTTTTGCCGTGTTTTTAAAACGTTCGGTGATATAAGAAAGTTCGCTCACCGTATGAATTTTGAAATGTGTCCTATGGATAGTGAAAATGTGGATTTATTTTCACCGGTTTTTCAGGCAATTGTTTCTAAAGAAAATTTCTTTGCAAGGGTTTCATATAATTCACCACAGAATAAAATTTTATTTTACGATATGACAGCAGTTAAACGCGGAGCATATACTATTATTTTTCTTGTGGATGTTAGTTCTGATGTTTTATTGGAGGATAATCAAAAAGAGCGTGCTTTATTTCAAGATAAATTGTCTAAGCTTGAAGAAGAAAATGATGAATTGCAAAAAATTCGTTTAAAAGCCCAGTCGCAAGCTATTAGGATAGCTCTTATTAATAAAGTTTCAAATATTATAAGAGAATCAATGGATATTTCTGTGATTCTAAGTTCTGCCCTAAAGGAACTTGGAATAATGTTTGGATGTTTCAGGGCGTATTATGCATCTTCTGCTGATGATGGATTCTGTGTAAAAGAATCTTTTGGAGAAAACGGGTTTTTAAAAGATTCTGTAATAAATTTTGACGCGCTTGTAATGAAACAGTTAAAAGCCGGAAAGATTTCAATCAGTTATTCACTATCTGAATATATTGGCGCTGAACCTTTTAAACAGTCTGTTTTAAGGATTGTTGTTCCGGTTTTTCATATGCAAAAAATGATTGGGGTGCTTGTTCTTTTGAGTTATCAAAAACGGGAACTGAATGAAGAATTAGAAATTCTTGAAGCGGTATCTTCTCAATTAGGTAACGCGATTATTAGAGCTGAACTTTATCAAAAAAACGCTAAAAACGTTAGAGATTTAAAAGCTGCTTTAGAAGAGTTGAAAGAAACACAATTACAGCTTATAAATTCAGAAAAAATGGCATCACTAGGTCAGTTAGTTGCAGGAGTTGCACACGAAATCAATACTCCTGTGGCTTCAATTAAGTCAAATAATTCTATTATTTCTAAACTTATTCCTCAAATTGAGCAGGAAGATATTCGGACAATGCTTTCTGATATTAATACAATAGATAGTGAAGCTATTCAAAGAATCAGCAATATCGTTGTTTCGTTGAAAAAGTTTGTCCGCCTTGATGAAGCTGAACTTCAAGAAGCTGATATAAATAAAGAACTTGATTTGACCCTTGATTTAATCAGGCATGAAACAAAAAATAAAATTGAAATTGAAAAACATTACGGCGAAATTCCAAAAGTTAAGTGTTATCCGAATATGTTGAATCAGGTATTTACAAATATTTTAGTAAATGCGTGTCAGGCAATTGACCGGTCGGGTAGAATTGTAATTACAACAGAATTTGAGAATAAAACACTAATTGTGAAAATAAAAGATAACGGAAAAGGGATACCGAAAGAAAATTTAAGTAAAATTTTTACAGTTGGTTATACAACAAAAGGAGTAGGAGTAGGCACGGGTTTGGGTCTTGCAATAAGTCAAAAGATAATTGATAAACACGGCGGCAAAATTAAAGTAAACAGTGAAGTAGGAGTAGGCACAGAGTTTATCATTACTATCAATTGTGAGTAGTAATAAGTTAAGAATTGTTACAAATTTTTTATATCTATCCTTAAATTAGATTTATTTTTATAAAAACAATTATTAAAGTTTTTCAAATTTTTCATAAAACTGCGGAATTAATTAGAAAAATGTGTTATAATAGTAGTACAGATTAAATAAGTGTCAGTATTACCCTTAATCAACTATCTGACAAGTACTCGTAGTAGTAGGAAAACAAAAAAGTTTATGAATTGTAAACAAAAGTTAATATATAGAAGATAAATAAGCAATAATTTTCTAATCAAAAACTTTATAAAAGAGTAGGTGTGAAAATTATTGTAATAGTGTCGGAGGAAAATAATGACAATTAGTGTGAATAGTAAGAAAAAACAAGTGAAAAAATCGTTTGATGAATTATTATCTGATTTAAGAACAAGCAATTCAGAAAAAGTCAGATATAATGCAGCTCGTATCTTAGGCGAGATGGGCGATTCTAAAGCTGTTGAACCATTAATTGATGTTTTAAAACATGATAAAAACGGTTCTGTAAGATTATATGCTGCAAGAGCTTTAGGTGAATTAGGCGATTCAACTGCAACAGTTCACTTGATTGAATCTTTACGTGAAGACCGCAACGTTGATGTCCGTGTTCGTGCAGCTCGTGCATTAGGTCGTTTAGGCGGTGCTATCGTTGTTGAACCGCTTGTTGAATCTTTAAATGACGAAAATCCGCAAGTTTGTATTACTGCAACTGATGCGTTAATCGAAATCGGAGATGTTGCAACTGATGCTTTAATTGAATCTTTAGACCACGAAAAAGTTAACGTTAGATGCGATGCAACCCGCGCATTAGGCGAAATCGGAAACAAAAAAGCTGTTGATAAAATTATTAACATGTTGTATGACGAATGGGTTAACGTTAGAATCTATGCAGTAACTTCACTTGGTAAATTAAACGATACTAAAGCTGTTCCGGCTTTGATTGATGTTATGAAAAATCGTTCAGAAAATGAACTTGTACGCGCAGGCGCTGCTGCTGCTTTAGGTGTTTTAAGAGATCAAAGAGCTCTTATGCCGCTTAGAGAATTGATTATGGAAGCTGAAGAATTAGGCGAACTTGAAGATACAGCTCTTAAATCATTCAAAAAAATCATGGCAGCAAACTGGCAGTCAATTCCGGGTGCTACACCTCAGAAAAAACCTGCCGGTACTTTTTAATAAGCTAATGGTTGTTTATTAATAATATAAA
>CASLVD010000070.1 GCA_949398305.1 uncultured Candidatus Melainabacteria bacterium
TGGCGCCGCCTCTTTTTTTACAAAATTTTATTTAACAACTTTAATAATGTCAGCTGTAATATCTTTTCCGCCGAAAAGAACGATGCCTTTACTTAAAACAATATCATAACCTTGAGCTTTTGCTTGGGTTTCAATTTGTTTTGAAATAGAATCATCAATTGCTTTTAATTTTGCAGTGTATTCTGAGCTAATTTTTTGTTGTTTTGCCTGAAGTTCTTTTGTGTATTTTTCTTCAGCAGCTTTTTTCTTATCAGCATCAGTGATGCTTGCAACATCTTTTCTTGCTTTTTCTATAAATTTAATAATTTCATTAGCTTTAGCGTCTTGTTCTTTTTTAAGAGCCTGAACCTGAGCTGAAGCATTTACAACTTGAGGAACATCTACTATTGCAACAGAAAAACCTTCTGCAAATGCCGCAGGACCAAAAGATAAACAGCCCAAAAGTGCTATAGCTGTTGTAAATAAACATAATTTTTTATTCATAATGCTTCTCCTTATATCAAAAATTATCTTAGCACAAAATAAAATAATTAACAGGTGCTCGTCCGTTTGATTTATTTTTTCTGTTACATCTTTACATGATATTTGTAATTTTGTATAATGATACGGTAGGTATAAAGTATACTTCATTTAAAATTTTGTAAAGTTTGTAACAAAATTTTAAAAAAAGGTTTTTATTCGGCTTTTGTTGTACCACAATATACTTACAAGATATATTTACTTATATATAACTAGATATACAAACATAGAAGGTGAATACAATATGAAGAAGATTAAGAAAAGTAATCGATTATTGGAAACTGTTTTAGCGGTTTCTGCTATCTGTGCTTTGTCAATCTCCGGAACCGGTTCTGTGGCAATTGCTGCAGGTGAGTTTGCCGGCGCGTCAACAGGCGGTAATTTTGCCGGTTACGGTTATACTCACGGTATGGTTCCTGTAATGAATGAGGTAGGCGGCGCTTCAATTCACGACCGTGATATGATGCGTTATGATAAAAACAGACGCCGCGGCGAAAGTGATTATTACCAATATGAACAAAAAAGATATGGTACAGGCGGTTCTGCTGTTACTAATTCAGCTACCCCGGCAACAAGTATACCTGATGCTATGAAAGCTACAGTTGATGAAGTCGGCACAAAAGGCGTTTATGTAAATTCAATTGAAGTTTCCCCATCAGAAATTCTTACCAGAGAAGAAATTAATAGCGTTATCGGACAATATGTCGGTAAAAACGTATTTATGTCTGATATTCAAAATGCGATTAATGCTTTAAATAATATTTATGCAGAAAAAGGTTATGTTACGGCTCGTGCTTACCTGCCTGAGCAAACCGTTTCTAATGGTAATATTAAAATTGAACTTATTGAAGCCAAAATCGGTGATGTTACAATTGTAAATAACAAATATACTACTGATAAATATATTTTAGATCGTATGCCTCAAAAATCAGGCGATTTATTTGATATCGTAAATCTTGAACAAGATGTACTTGATTTTAACAGATATCACGATGGGGTAAACCTTGCTGCTAACTTGAAAGCCGGTCAAGCTCCGGGAACAACTGATATTGAGTTAACTGCTCAGGAAACATTCCCGTTCCACCTTATCGGTATGATGGATAATGCAGGTCGTAGAAGTACAGGTCAATTAAGAGGTGGTCCTGCAATTGTTGCAGATAGCTTGTTCCATCATAGGGATCAGATGTCAATGGGTTCTTATTTCTCTCGCGGCGCAGTCAGCCCGTTCTTTGATTACAGTTATCCTGTTAACAAAAAAGACGGTCGTGTAGGGTTCTCTTACTCTTCAACTTTTGCAAAAGTTAGAAACGGTCAATATGACTGGATGGGATTGAAAAGTAATTCATATATTTACAGTTTATACTATGATCAACCGCTTGTCAGAAAAAGTGGCTTTGAATTAAGATCATTTGCATCTTTGAATTATAAACGTTCAAGAAGCTGGTCTAATTTAGGTAACTTATTCAGTGATGCTTTAGGTTATCATGTTGATGACCCTATCAAAGATACTGATCAGGTAACAAGTGTTGATTTAGGGTTCAACGTAAGAAAAGATACTAAATACGGTATCTGGTACTTGAACCAGAATGCTGCAATGGCATTTCCTATATTTGACAGTGAATCAAGCTACTTCAAATATTCAGGCGGATTCTTGAGATTACATGACTTCTCTCATGGTGTAATCGGTCAATTAAGAGGTAGTTATCAAATTATTCCTAACAGTAAACATATACCTTATTTGGATCAATTCCAAACAGGTGGTTTAGCAACTGTAAGAGGTTATTCTGAAGGTGTAATGCTAGGTAAGAGCGGTTACTTCTTCAGTGGTGAATTGATGTTCCCGCTTCTTCCTAGAACACGTGTTGATAAAGATGGTATCACCAGATCATTTATCGGTAATTACTTAAAAGGTGCAGTGTTTGCTGATACAGCCGGTATTTTCCCTTATGTTAGAGAAGATATTTATGGCGGAAGTTATTTCTTAGCATCTATCGGTATGGGCTTAAGAGTTCAATTACCGGGTGATTTGAGTGCTCGTTTATACTGGGGCTATCCTTTAGTTAATAATGCTTATGAACAGCATAGACATATGGGCAGATTCCACTTTGAACTTACACTTGAACCGGATTTGGGCGGTTTGTTAGCAAAACGTTCTACAAAAGCTCAGCCTATGCCGCAGCAGCCGGCTCGTCAACAGCCGCAGCCAGCTCCGTTGGCTCCGCTTGATAATAATTATGATGATATCAGACACTATGACTATATGTTAGATGGTTCTGCAACAGCATTATAATTTGAATCATATTTTTGTTATATAATATAAACGGTAACTTTAGGGTTACCGTTTTATTTTGAGGTATGGATATGGGATGTAAATCAATTTTTATAACCGCAACAGGTACAGATGTCGGTAAAACTTATATATCAGGACTTCTGGTAAAGAAAATGCGCGAAGTTGGTTTGAATTGCGGGTATTATAAACCTGCTCTTAGCGGTGCAATAAGACAGTCTGACGGAACTTTGCTTCCGGGAGATTGTGATTATGTTGTAAAGACAGCAGGATTAGACGTTTTACCCTTAGATTGCGTAACTTATTGTTTTGAAGAAGCTGTATCACCTCATCTTGCGGCTGAAAGACTCGGAATTAATATTGAAAAAAATGTTATTAAAACCGAGTTTGAAAAACGATGTAAAAATTATGATTATTTAGTTGTAGAAGGCGCTGGAGGGATTACCTGTCCGTTTAATATGGCAACAGAGCAGCTGCTGTTACCTGAAGTTATAAAAGAACTTGGTACTGATGTTCTGCTTGTGGCTGATGGCGGCCTGGGAACAATAAATTCAGTACTTCTAACGGCGGAATATGCTAAATCACGAGGTCTTAATATCCCCGGGATTATTTTGAATAATTATGATAAAACTGATTTTATGCATTTAGATAATAAAAAGCAGGTTGAAGTTTTAACAGGTATTAATGTTATTGCAACAGTTGCAAAAAATGATAAAAATATTGATATTACAAAAGAAAATTTGATAAAATTATTTACTCCGAAAGAAGGTTAGATTATGAATTGGCAGGAAGAAGATTTAAAATATATTTGGCATCCGTGTTCACAGATGAAGGATTACGAAACCTTAGCACCTATTGTGGTTGACCATGCAAAGGGTATAAATCTTTATGATATTGAGGGAAATTGTTACAAAGATGTTGTAAGTTCCTGGTGGTGTAATCTTCTTGGTCATTGTAATCCACGTATAAATGAGGCGATGAAAAAACAGCTGGACACGTTAGAACATGTTATTTTTGCAAATTTTACTCATAAAACTGCAATCACGCTTTGCCAAAAATTGATGGAAGTTTTGCCGGAAGGATTGTGTAAATTTAATTTTGCGGACAACGGGTCTGCCGCTATTGAAATGTCTATGAAAATGAGTTTTCAATACCACCAACAGGTTGGAAATACTCAGAAAAAACGTTTTATGGCATTAACAGATGCTTATCACGGCGAAACTATCGGTGCGCTTTCTGTTGGGGCGTGTGATTTGTATACTCAAATTTACAAACCTATTTTGATGGATGTAGTTAGAATTGAAGGCCCCGATTGTTTCAGGTGTCCTTATGGCAAATGCCGTGATAATTGTGCTTGCGAATGTTTTGAAAAAGCTGAAAAAACATTTGAACAATACGGTGATGAAACCTGTGCGATTCTTGTAGAACCTTTGCTTCAAGGGTCAGCAGGTATGAAAATCTATCCTCCGCTATATTTAACAAAACTGCGTGCTCTTTGTGATAAGTATAATGTTCATTTAATAGCAGATGAAATCGCAACAGGTTACGGCCGTACAGGTAAGATGTTTGCGTTTGACCATGCAGGTGTTTCACCTGATATTATGTGTCTTTCAAAAGGTTTAACAGGCGGTTATATGCCTATGTCGATTTGTGTGACAACGCAAGATATTTATGATGCTTTTTATGATGATTACGGTAAGGGAAAGGCGTTTATGCATTCTCATACATATGCTGGTAATCCTTTGGCTTGTTCTGCAGCTATTGAGGTCTTAAATATCCTTAAAGATGAACAAATTATCCCTAAGGCTGTTGAAAACGCGAAATATTTTAATAAAATAATCCGTGAAAAATTTCTTGACCATCCAAATGTTGGTGAAGTCCGTCAAATTGGATTGATTAATGCAATAGAACTTGTAAAAGATAAAAAAACAAAAGAACCATACCCGTCAAATTTGCGTCTTGGGTATGAAATTTATAAAAAAGCGTTGAAAAAAGGTGTATTACTTCGTCCGCTCGGGGATGTAATTTATTTTAATCCGCCGTTAATTATTCAGTCTGATGATATGGATTATGTAACAGATGTTGCCAAGTCTTGCATGCTTGAAGTAATATAAGAGATATAAATACAAAGGAGAGAAATTATGAAAAACCTAACAAAATTAGAAAAACGGGGGGGGGTAATTGCTTAAAGCTTAATTTAAGCGGGTTTCAGTTATCTCCTAAAAAAGCATTTACCTTAGCTGAGGTATTAATCACCCTCGGCATAATTGGTGTTGTTGCGGCAATGACAATTCCGATTTTGATGGCAAAATATCAGGAAAGGTCTAATGTTATTAGCTGGCGGAAAGCTTACGCAACTCTTACAAATGCTGTCAGAGCAATGCAGGAGGCCGAAGATCCTATGCCGTCATATAACTCTTTTGCAAGTCAAGATGAATACGAATATGCAATAGCTCAAAAATTGTCTCAATATATTAAAACCGGTTCTATATGCAAATCCAGGGAATTTGTATCAGGCGGGTGTTCTCCTAACAATTATCCTGTTTATGCTTTGGATGGGCGTAAGTTAGATAATGATTTAAGTCAATGGGGCGGAGGAGCTTCGTGTATGTCTATATTGAGCGGCGGCTTGATGTGTTTTGATGCATATATTGTTTTAATGGATGTAAACGGTTACAGCAGACCTAATACCTGGGGAAAAGATATTTTCTTCGCTCTGATAGATTTTGATAAATTTGAAGTCAGACCGGCAAAAGGTTATAGGACCGGTTGGGGAGCTGCTGATGATGTCAAAGTTAAAATGGATAGAGGCAATGGCAAGTGCGAAAAAACAAATAACGATAATGGTGCGGGATGTTCGTATTATTATTTACATAATATGCCGTAAATTATTCGCTAATGAGCTCATAAAGTGTTGAAGATTCCTGAATGCTTACATTGCCGGTTGGAACTTTCAGCACTTTGGCTTTTACTGTTCGATGAGCATATTCTATTGTAATTATATCGTTTTCTTTGATTTGTTTGGCTGGTTTTGCAGGATTGTTGTTAATCAAAACCCTGCCCATATCTGAAACTTCATTGGCAACAGTTCTGCGTTTGATAAGTCTTGATACTTTTAAAAATTTGTCTAATCTCATAGTATTTATTTTAACACATATTTAGATTTTGTGGTATAATTTCTGATAGTTAGGGAGAAGGATTTTATGAGAAAGTTCTTATTATCACTGTTTATAACTTTAGTGTTTACTTGCTGTACTACTTTGGCAGATAATATTAAATTTATTCAGGTAACAGATGCACATTTATCTGCAGGTTCTGAGTATTCTATTAATGTCCTAAAAAGCGCTGTTGAAGATATAAATAAGCAGCAAGATGTTTCATTTGTTGTTTTTACCGGTGATAATATAAATAATCCTAAAGAGGAAAATCTTCGCGAATTTGTTAAAACTGTAAGTAAACTTAAAGTGCCTTACTATATTGTTTTAGGTAATCATGATGTTTATAAATCAGGCGGCTTATCAAAAGTAAGATATTTTGAACTCTTAAGAGAACGTAATCCGTTTTATATTCAAAGAAAACCTAATTATAAATTTGAAAAAGATAACTTTGTATTTTTAATTGTAGACGGAGCAAAAGAAGTTATACCGGGTTCTGTAGGTTATTACAGAGCAGATGCTTTAAAATGGGTTGATAAAGAATTAACTAAAAATGCAAAGAAAAACGTTATTATTTTCCAACATTTCCCTGTTGAATACCCGGAAGGAGTTGAATCCCGTTTAAAAACTCATAAAACCTACAGGGTTGATGAGTATCGAGAATTACTTGATAAGCATCATAATCTGCTTGCCATAATCTCCGGTCATTTTCACGTAAATTCAGAAAATATGAAAAACGGAGTTTATCATATTTCTTCTCCGTCACTGTTAACTTTGCCGCAAGCATATAAAATTATTGATATTGTCACAACAAAAGAGTTCTCACCTATTATATATACCCAGTTAAGAGAATTTGAAGTTAAAGAGTAGATTTCCTAAACGGATTTTTAAAATTCTTTATAAATTTAAGAATATCTTTTCTGAAAATTACAGCACAGCCTGCTATTGCTGTTCCTAAAATGATTTTCAAAACAGTAGGAAAGTTCCTTTTTTTAGGCGGTTTTGTGTGCTTCTGATCCTGATAAATGTCATATTGAAGTTCATTATATCGCCTTTCCGCGTCATAGTTAGAATACAAAACACGTTTTGGCAGTCTGTCAGGCGCAGTAATTATACCTACAGGGAGCTTGTCACCGTAGTGCATGTTTTTATTTGCAGGATTATCAATTTCTACTACCATATATTTATAAAAACACAATTTATCCCAAAATTGCCCTGTTTTGTTAACAAATATTACTTTTTACTTGCAAAAAAAATATGTTTAAGATATATTAAACATACAACCGCAGACAATTAGCGGGGTGCAAGATAAAGGGATGCTTCAATTGGGGCACGGGCTTAAGTGAAAATTAAGTTGTATTTTGTAACTCCTTAAAATTCCAGCTAATCGAGGTTACACAAGGGTGCATTAGTGCAAACAAAGGGGCGGCCCGCCTAAGTGCTAAAGAATGTACCAAAATATAAAAAGATTTGTGTAAGATTTTGCGGTAAAAACCAGAAAGCAAAATCTTTTTTGGTTTTTAAAACAGGTCGATAACAATTGATTGTTTAAATACAATCGCAGTAAATCAAAGGAGCTAAAAATGGCAACAAAAGCATTTAAATCAGAAAAAATAGATGCTATAAAAGCAAAAATCGAAAAAGCTCAGGTTGCAGTTATTACTGAATACCAAGGTTTAACAGTTGAAGATATCACTAAATTAAGACGTGAAATCCAAAAAACTGGCGGTGACTATATGGTTACCAAAAACACTTTGGCTAAAATTGCTGTTAAAGGTACAGAATATGAAGCTTTAGCAGAAAAAATGACAGGACCTATCGCTTTGGCATTCGGTTTTGAAGATCCTGTAAGCCCTGCAAAAGCTGTTGTTAAATTTATTAAAGAATCTAAAAAAGGCGCTATCGTTGGTGCTGTTTTAGAAGGAAAATTGATGACAGAAGCAGAAACAAGAGCATTAGCAGACCTTCCTTCAAAAGAAGAACTTTTTGCAAAAATGCTTGGATCTATCAATTCACCGGCATCTGGTATCGTTGGATCTATCAACGCAGTTATGTCTCAACTTACAAGAGCTATGGCTGCTGTCCGCGACCAAAAAGCTGCATAGCAAATTTTGCGTAGGGCGAAGCGCAGCGTAGTCCCGTAAGATGCGAAAGTTAATAGTGAATAGCAGCGTAGCGAAATGAACAAAAAACTTGAGCACAGCAAAATTTAAGACAGCAAAATAAATAGTGGATTACCACTAAACTATATCGTATTAGAAAATAACTCAAAAACATAAAGGAGAAAAACAATGAGTGTAGAATCAATTTTAGAATCAATTGAAAAATTAACATTATTAGAAGCAGCTGAATTAGTAAAAGCTATGGAAGAAAAATTCGGTGTTTCTGCAGCAGCTCCAGTAGCAGTTGCAGCAGCTCCTGCAGCAGCAGCTCCGGCTGAAGATGCTGACGCTGAAGTTTCTGTTATCTTAGCTTCTGTTCCGGCTGATAAGAAAATCGCTGTATTAAAAGAAGTTAGAACTTTAACAGGTTTAGGCTTAAAAGAAGCTAAAGATCTTGTTGAAGCAGCTCCTAAAGCAGTTAAAGAAAACATCAAAAAAGAAGAAGCTGCTGAAATCAAGAAAACTCTTGAAGCAGCTGGTGCTGTTGTTGAAATCAAATAGTTTGATTTTAAAACAGAGATATGTTGTAAAGCAAGACGGTTGTTTCAGCCGTCTTGTTTTTTTGCCTGTAATATGATATATTATGTCTGTTAAGACAAATGGAGCTTTATATTATGGATATGAGATTTTTATATGCCGCTATTGCTATTATGTTAATTGTTTTTGCAAGAGAATTTTTAAGAAGAAAATTTAATATTGATATGGATAATATAAATATTAATAAATTAAAATCTGTATTTAAAGATAATACTAAAGATGCTGTAGTGAAATCAACCGGTAATAAATCTTT
>CASLVD010000071.1 GCA_949398305.1 uncultured Candidatus Melainabacteria bacterium
TTTGTAGCAAAGTGCCCACTCCGGCCGAGGAGGGTTTTACTCTAGCTGAAACTCTTATCACCCTCGGCATCGTTGGTGTAGTTGCAGCGATGACTATACCGAATTTACTGCATTTTTATAAGATAAAACGTCTGGAAACAGATTTTAAAAAAGCCGATGCCTTAATACAGCAGGCTTTAAAAGTAACCGGAGATGAGTATGGAATCCCTGATTTTAATAAATTTACAGTGAATGAAGTATGCGGTTCAACTCCTATTCAAGAGTGCAGAACAGGGATATTGACCGATATTTCAAATACTTTTTTATCTAATTTTAAAATATCTCATTCTTGTACTTATCTTGGGTGTTCTAAAATGTTTAAAGGTAAAAAATATGTATTTAAAGACTTTGCAGGGTTTCAGGGAGGACATGATATCACGCAATTATATGGTGTAACTACTTTTAATACACCAAATGGGAGTTATAATGTTTTATTAAACGGAATGGCAGTTAGTGCAATGACTTTTAAGTATCACAGTAGTTCTGATCATATTGCTTTTACTTTTGATACAAACGGTCCTGACAGCGGCCCGAATAGAATGGGATATGATATTTTCTTATTCTCTAATATCGGTACATGGTATCCGCTTTGTACAGCGAAACAAAATGCTTATTCTATTTATAACGGACGCGGGTGTTACAGGTTTGCCAAACAGAATAAAAATCCTGATGATAATACAAAAGAATATTGGAAAAGTTTAAAATAAAAAAGGCTCGTTATGAGCCTTTTTAAATATCAATATGTTTTCTTGCACATTCAAACATTGAATTTATCAGTGCAGAATTGTTGTTCAGATTCATTCCGTTAGTTTCAAGAACCTGTTTTATCCGTTCTTCCCAGATGTTATAAAGATCGTTTTTATCCAGTTCAAGAATCTGCCCGATCATTGTTAATTCTTTAAAGTCTATAGGTATAGGATAGGCACCTCTTAGCATGTCGACAATTTCAACTCTTTTCTTGCGAGGAAAAGCTTTTAAAAATGCCACGATGTTCATTCTTTTTTCTTTCATGATACTTTTTAGAAGTTCAATAGTATCATCTTTCAAAATTGGTTCTTGCGGGATTTTGTATTCCTCGAATTCTTCAGGCTCAATATCCATAACGGTTGCAATTCTTTCCAGAGTTGTGCTTCTTGTTGAAAATGGTATTGTTTCATCGATAAGATTATAAACATACGACAATGTTACGCCAATCATTTCAGCGAAATCTTTTTTGTGCAGAGAGTTTTTTTCTAAAAAATCGGCAACCTTTTGTGAGCTTTTTTGTGCTTTGGTTTCGTGTTTCATAATATTTACCTCTTTTATTTTTACCCTAATTTAGTTATTATTTATCTTTTTGTTAAGCTTACATACGGTAAACCATTATGGTAATATTTATTTACGTTAAAATACTAAATATAAGATTGAAGGATATTTTATTATGAAATTAGTTGCAGGACTTGGCAATATAGGTGATAAATACTGTTTTACCCGACACAATGCAGGGTTTATGGTTGTTGATAAAATGGCAATGAATCATGATGTAGCATTTAAAGAAGATAAAAAACTTAAATGTTTTATCGGGAAATTTAAACATAATGGTGAAGATATAATTTTGATTAAACCAACAACATTTATGAATCTGTCAGGGGATTCTGTTCAATTAGTTATGAATTATTATAAAATTGATATTTCTGATGTAATTATTGTTTATGATGATTTATCGTTAGAAGTCGGCAAAATCCGTTTTCGTCCGAGCGGTTCTGATGGCGGGCATAATGGTATTAAATCAGTTATTAAATCGGTTTCAAATCAAAACATTGCGCGTTTAAAAGTCGGCATAGGACCTCAGCCGCCAATACCATCTGAAGCTTTTGTATTGCAGAATTTTACAAAAGATCAGTTAGAAGCGTTAAAGCCGGCTTTAAAAAATTCTGTTGAAGGTATTGAGTATTATTTTGAAAACGGAATGCAAAAAACACAGAATTTCTATAATTAAATTTGTCTTATCCTGTGTTTAATGGTATAATACAAAGGCAAAGAGAGTTATATATTAAAGGAGCAGAGCAAATGAGTTTACAATTAGCTGAACAATTTGAAGCAAATGAACAATATGAACAAGCATATGAAGAATATAAAAAAGTTTATGCCCAAACCCCTGATGATGTAGGAATTTTGGAAAGATTAGGACATTTGTCTTTGATTCTTGAAAAAACAGATGAAGCGGCTAATTATTACTATGAAATTTTAAAACGCGATGTTGCTAATCCACTTGCATATGAGCAGCTGATGTCTATTTATGAAAATACTGACAGATACAAGTATTATATTTATCGCGGTAATAAGAATTCTATTGAAGGTAAGCTTGATTTTGCAGTAAATGACTTTAAAAAAGCATTAGCTCATGCTAACGAAGATGAAACTCAGGTTGTAATGACCCGTTTAACTCTTGCTAATTTATATCGTCAGTTGGGTCAAGAATTGAAAGCGATTGATGAATATAATTTGATTTTAGAATATGACAATTTGCATGAAGAAATTTTCTTACAGCTTGCTGATATTTACATGCATGATGAAGCTTATCCGAGTGCTATTGATGTTTTACAAAGAGCAAAACAAAAAGGTTTTGATACAGATAGAATCAATGAAGCTTTAGCAGCAGTTTATTTAAAAAGCGGAGATGCTAAAAGTGCAATTCAATATACGAAAGATGAATTACTAAAAATTCAATGTATGCTTGAACTTGGCGAAATTCAGGAGGCTTATGCAAAATTAAATAATCTTCCTGATGAATACAAAGCACTGCCGCGTTACTTTACCCTTCAGGCACAGTATTGTTATTCTTCAAAAGATTTTAAGAAAGCGTTAAATTATATTGAAGAATATAATAAACTTCAGCCAAATTCCCCGCTGACATTCCAGATGAGAGCGCTTGTTTATGAAGAAGCCGGAGATGATTATAATGCCCATCTAAACTGGGGTAAATACAACATGCTAAGAGGTAATAAGGATATCGCAATTAATGAATTGCTTAATGCTGTGCAATTAAAAGCGGATGATACAAATTTATTATTTTTGTTAGCTGAACTTTTAACTGAAAACGGTGATGTAAATCATGCCGCTGAATATTATGAAAGAATCGCTCAAATTGATCCTAATAATAAAGAAGCACTGGTTAAATTAGCGGCATTTAGAGAAAGTATCGGTGATTACAGAACACAGGTTGATTATTTGGAAAAAATCTGTGAAATTGATGCAAAAGACTTGAATGCTTTAAAAAATCTTGCACGGGCTTATGAAAAAACTAAAGCAAAATCTAAAGCAATTGAGGCTTATACAAAATATTTAGAGCTTGTAAAAGATCCTGTTGACTATAAAATGGCAAAAGACAGGTTAGATAAGCTTGATCAAGGCGTTGGAGAAGCTGAAGAATCTGTAGGATTAATTGACAAAATTATGGGCTTTTTCAACCGTTAACTTTTATCACATTTTTGAAAAAAAAGAAGTCTTTCAGGCTTCTTTTTTTGTATAATTAAATAGTAGATAGTTAAGGGGCAGTATGAGCAGATTTATTGGGATTTTAGGGATAATAATTATATTTGCATTAGCGTATTTAATGTCAAATAACAGAAAAGCTATAAATTATAAAACTATTGGTGTAGGTTTTTTATTACAGGTTTTATTTGCGGTATTTATTTTTAAAGTGCCGCTTGGACAAAAAATATTTATGGCAATCGGTATGTTTATCCAAAAACTTCTTGTATTTGCCAAACAGGGTGGAGAATTCGTTTTTGGCGGGCTTATGAATGCAAAATTTGGTGAAATTTTTGCTGGGCACGGCGGTTCTATTTTTGCTCTTCAATTGATATCATCTACGATTTTTATGATGATTCTTGTAAATATTTTGTACCATTACGGGATAATGCAAAGAGTTGTTGCAGTTTTAGGTAAAGGTATGAATAAGCTGCTTGGAGTAAGCGGTGCCGAAGCTTTATCAAACGTGGCAAGTGCTTTTGTCGGGCAAATTGTTGCTCAAATTATGATTAAACCTTATTTGCCTAATCTTACCCGCTCAGAACTTCTTGCTTCAATGTCGGGGTCGTTGGCGTGTATTTCTGGTTCTATTATGCCGATTTATATGGGTATGGGTGTTCCGCCTGAATTTATTTTGGCATCGTCTGTTATGGCCGCACCGGGTGCGCTTGTTATTTCAAAAATCGTTTATCCTGAAACAGGAGAACCAGAAACCAGTAAAGATTTTAAATTAACATTTAGCAAAAGAAACAGGCAGCATGTTAACGTATTTGACGCAATAGCATCAGGTGCTTCTGAAGGGATGAAAGTTGCAATAAATGTTATTGCAATGATTTTAGCACTTGTTGCACTTGTCGCTATGATTGACTGGTTTTTAGGCGGAATTGGCAATGCTGTTGTTAAATATCTTCATTTTAATTTGACTTCAGTCGGATTTGATTTAACTCATCTTTCTTTAAAAATGATTTTAGGTAAGATTTTCGCACTTCTTGCAATTGTCATGGGTGTGCCAGTTGCAGAAGCTACAACAGTCGGCGGATTGATGGGTACAAAACTTGTGTTAAATGAAATGGTTGCTTATATGGATTTAACTTCTCCGGCTACACATTTATCGCCAAAAGCTTTTCTTATTGCAAGTTTTGCACTTTGCAGTTTTGGTAATTTCGGTTCAATTGCAATTTTATTAGGCGGTATAGGCGAGCTTGCACCAAATCAGCGTAAAAATCTTGCAAGATTGGGTGTTAGGGCTCTTATTTGCGGTACTTTAACCTGCTACATGTCAGCTGCTATAGCCGGAATCTTATTTAATTAACATATTTAACATTTTTTACATTTGTTATTTTTAGGATATAATCATATTATGGAGATTATCAGAGAACTTAGAAATATTCCGAATTTATCTTTAGCGCTGGGTTTTTTTGACGGTGTTCATCTTGGACATCAGGCTGTAATTTCCTGTGCTGTAGATTTTGCTAAGGAAAATAACTGTAAGTCTGCTGTAATAACTTTTCAAGAACATCCTTATTGCTTTTTTAAAGGAGAATCTCCAAAATATATTTTAACGCTAGAAGATAAATATAAATGTTTGGAGCAATTAGGGGTAGATTATGTTTTTGAGTTAGATTTTGCTTCAATTTATAATCTTTCGCCTGCTCAGTATTTAGAAGATGTTTTAGTAAAATATTTTTATCCAAAAGCTATTTCAACAGGCTTTAACCACAAATTTGGTGTTGATAAATCCGGCAATGTTAAATTTTTATCGGATTATCAGGACAAATTTGATTATGTATATTCTGCAACACCGCCGCAATCTATCTGGGGGGATGTAATTAGTTCTACTGCTATCAGACAGTTTATTAAAACCGGTGTTATTGATATGGCAAATTCTATGCTTGGTAGAAAATTTGCAGTTTCTGGTACTGTTATCAAGGGCAGAGAACTTGGCAGAACTTTAGGTTATCCTACTGCAAATATTATTTATCCGCTTGATATAGTTGAACCGCCATATGGTGTTTATGATGTGGAAGTTGAACTTGATGACGGTAGTATACATAGAGGATTAGCTAATTATGGTATCTCTCCGACAGTTTCAAATGACGGAATTGCTATTCTTGAAGTTTATGTTTTAGATTTTGAAGGTGATTTATATGACAGGGATGTTAGAATTAGCTTCAATCGCATGATTCGTCCGGAAATTAAGTTTGATAATCTTGATGAATTAAAAATGCAGATGGATTTGGATTTGCAATCAATGTATTAAAATTTTTTATCATATAAAAAGAGTGAAAGTATATCTTTCACTCTTTTTTTGTTCTTCTTTAGAATTTATTATAATTCAATATTTTCAGCTAAGATATCCATTTCTTCAGCTGAACCGTATGCTGAACGGCAGCCGCAATCAACGTAAATAACTTCACCTGTTGTACCTGTAGATAGGTCAGAAGCTAAGTATAACCCAGCTTTACCAACTTCTTCTAATGCTACGTTTCTGCCAAGAGGTGATCTTGCAACAGCTGCTTTAAGCATTTTAGAAAATCCGCTTATACCCATTGAAGCAAGAGTTTTAACAGGACCTGCTGAAATACAGTTTACTCTAACACCTTTTTTACCAAGGTCAACAGCTAAGAATCTCATAGCTGATTCTAATGCAGCTTTAGCTACGCCCATAACGTTGTAGCTTGGAACTGAAAGAATAGAACCAAGATAAGTTAAAGCAAATACTGAAGCGCCTTCATTTAAGATAGGTTCAGCATGGCGGCAGATAGTAACAAGTGAATAAGCACTAACGCCTAATGCTGTATCCCAGCCGTCTTTTGAAGTATCAATGAATCTGCCCATTAAATCTTCTTTTTTCGCAAATGCTACAGCGTGAACAACAAAGTCAAGTTTTCCGTAAACTTTTTCGCATTCTTCAAAAACTGCTTTTACTTCGTCTTCTTTTGTAACATCACAGCTCATAATAACTTTAGCGTTCATACCTTCTGCGATTGGACGAACTCTTTTTTCCATAGCTTCACCTGCATATGTAAATGCGATATCAGCACCTGCATCGTGAAGTTGTTTAGCTATACCGTAAGCAATCCCGTGAGTGTTAGATACTCCGAAAATTACCCCTTTTTTGCCTTTCATTAAATCCATATTAAAGTCTCCCTAAAATATTCTACAAGACAATTTTACCATAAAGAAAACGACATATCAATTTGTTAGCAAATATTACAGCCATTGTAAACAATTGTAAACAAAAGCAAAAGTGTTGAAATTAGGCAATTTCAAAAGTTTTTATATATATAAGAGAGTAATTTGGAGAGCTTTTAATAAATGAGCATTAACAGTGTAAATCAGAATATGGATATTCAAAAGCTTTTGAAGATGATGAAAGGCGGCCAAGCAAAAAAAGCCGGCTTAACTTCAAAAGTTCCTGTTCATATGACAATGAACGGCTCTGTATTTAATGCTAAAGCTAATACTGTAAGTTCTCAAAATGCGAAAATTAATAATCAGGTTCAAACTAATCAGGCTGGTAATGTTGTTCGTACAAATACTGCTAAATCAGTTTCTGATATTCAAAACACTCAACCGGCTGCAAAAACCGAAAAAGCTGAAACTAAACAACAAGCAGCAAGAACAGAATCTCGTAACGAAAACGAAAAAATTGATATTGGAAATTATGATTTTGATAATCTAACAGCAGTTCCTGATGGTGAATTGAACGATTTAAAAGATGAGTTAACAGAATTAAAAGATAAAAATTTACCAAGATTTATAACAAACGGTATTGAAAAAAAACTTGGCAAAGTTAATTCTGAAATGCAAAAAAGAGCTTCAAATGTTGCAGGCGGAGATAAAAAAGAAGAAGCAAAAAATCAGGAAGTAAGCGCAGCTGCTGGTGATAAAGCTGCAGCTGAAGCAGATTCAGCTGCAAATGATGCAAAATCAGCTACAGCTCAAACAGAACGCGGAACTGCTGAAATGAATGATTCAGCATCTGAAATGAAATCTTTAGATAAAAAGATGAAAAAAGATGATAAAAAATTCAAAAAGCAGATGAAAACTGAACAAAAAGCTATTCAAAAATCTCAAAAAGAGATGCAAAAACAAGCTACTAATATGGAAAAATTATCAGCTCAAATCGAAGATCAAAATGCTATTGTAGAAGAACAAAATGCAATTTTATCTAATGAATCAGTTTCAGATGCGGATAGAGAATCAGCTCAACAAAAACTTCAAGCTTCAAATACAAAAATTCAATCAACTCAAGCTAAATTGGGTTCAACTCAAGTAAAAATGAAGAAAGTTCAAGTCGCAACAAACAAACGCGTAAGAACTTTAACAAAAACTGCAAAAGCTTATCAAAAAACAGCAACAGCTAATGTAAAAGATGTAGAACAACATCAATCAACATCTGAAAAAGTAATGAAAGTTGCTGAAAAAACAGATGAAATTGCAGGTTATACAGCAACAGCAGGTCAAGTTACCCAATACGTTGGTAAAGGTATGATTGCTTTGGGTACAGCTTGTCCTATTACTTTCGGTTCATTAATCGCACCTGGCGGCGTTGTTGAAAAAGTTGGTATTACAGTTGAAACTGTTGGTAACTACGGTAAAATGGCTGCTAACATTACTAAAACAGCAGTTAACGTTGCTCAAGGTAACATTGGCGGAGCTTTAATGTCAGCAGGTGCAGCTGTAATGTCAGGTGCTTCAGCTGTTAAAGGTACAAAAGAAATTCAAAGCGGTTTCAAGAGTGTTAACCAGGAAGTTGCAAATGCATCTCAAAAAGCTTCTGACAAAATGCAGGCTAAAGCAACAGAAATTTCTGATAAAGCAACTGAAAAAGCCGCTGAAGGTGCCGCTAATGGTACAGATGCAGCAGCAAAAGGTACCGAAACAGCTGGAAAAGGCACAGAAGCTACAGCAAAAGGTACTGAAACAGCTGGAAAAGGCACAGAAGCTACAGCAAAAGGTACTGAAACAGCTGGAA
>CASLVD010000072.1 GCA_949398305.1 uncultured Candidatus Melainabacteria bacterium
CGGGGGGGGGTACTTGCTTAAAGCTTAATTTAAGTGCGTTTCAGTTATCTCCTTTCAAATGTAACGTCATCCTGAATTTAATTCAGGATCTATTAAGTAATAGATTCCGGCTCGGAGGCCGGAATGACAAGGGTAAATGTAACCATAAAGAACTTATAAACTTATCTACTTATAAACTTATACACTTCCGACAAAAAACCGCATTCACATTAGCTGAGGTATTAATCACCCTTGGCATCATCGGTGTTGTTGCGGCGATGACTATTCCGACTTTAGCTGCCGGAATTCAAAAACAAAAAATTGAAACACAGGTAAAAGCTGATTATTCTGTTATTCAACAAACAATGAGGTTTATGGAATATGATGATGGCGGATTTTATTCTTTAAAAGATCACGATACCGCTGCAACTTATGAATGGTTTAAAAATAATATTTTATCTCATCTTAAAGTTTCGCATGTCTGTTATAATCAGGCTGGATGTTGGCATAAACCAAATGTTGTGAAAGATTTAAACGGAGCTAAATTCCTATATGATTTACCGGCAGGTCCGGGGTTGAATGTGATTACATTTGTGCATCCAAACGGGAGTTATTTTAGTTTGGATATTTGGGATGGTTTAGCAAGCTTAAAAGATAGATTTGGTATAGATTCAAAAGTTAATGTGTTATTAATTTTAATAGATGTAAACGGAGCTGTAAAACCTAATGTTATTGGTAAAGATATTTATATTATGGCTTGGACAGAAAACGGGTTAGTTCCTGCGGGGGCAGATAAAACATCGCAGGAGGTTAGAAATAACTGTTTGCAAGGAAACGGATACTGGTGTCTTAAACATGTAATAAATTCAGGTTGGAAAATAGATGATAAAGTTTGGAGGCATTGATATTTATTTTCTAATACCTTAATGATATAATGCATTTATGAATAATTGGCGTAAAATGGCTGGCTATATTTGTTTGATTTTTATTGCGGTAAGTATGCTATATCCGTTTTTTGCGATGATTAATCTTTCGCTTGTCCCAAATGGCGAAATCTTTAATCAAGGTGGTAAATTATTTTATAGTCCGTTAACTTTTGATAATTATTTTAGTGTTTTCGAAAAAGTTCCTTTATGGAAATATTTTGCGAACAGCCTTTTTGTTGCGCTTGTTACGACTATCGGGCAGGTTGTTTTTTCAGCGTTAGCCGGATATGCTTTTGCAAGGCTTAATTTTAAATTCCGTAACGGCTTGTTTTTACTGATTTTAATAACAATGCTTGTTCCGCCGCAGGTAAATATTATTCCGCTGTTTTTTCTTATGCGTCAGTTAAATTGGATAAATTCGTATCAGGCTTTAATTTTACCGGGGTTGTTCGGAGGTTTTGGAATTTTTATGATGCGTCAGTATTTTCTCGGACTGCCGAAGGATTTGGAAGAATCTGCAAGAATTGACGGATGTAATCTTTTTACAACTTTCTTTAAAATCGTTCTTCCGCTTGCGTTACCTGTTATTGCAACCCTTGCAATATTTACCTTTGTGACAAGCTGGAACAGTTTTATGTGGCCTTTAATTGTTACAAATTCTGAATCAATGCGGACATTGCCTGTAGGTTTAGCAATTTTTAAAGGAAGTTTCAGGGAAATTACATTATGGGGTGATTTGCTGGCTTGTTCTGTTATTTGTACTATACCTGTTGTCGGGGTGTTTTTATTAGGTAAAAAGTATTTTATTAATGATATTATGCAGGGTGCAGTAAAAGGCGGAGATTAATTAATGTAATTTCGAAAATAGTTTTTCAAATGTCGGGAATGAAATGTTTACCCATTCAAAGCCGTTTATTGATATTTCTTTTTGGCATACAAATCCTGCAACATACAAACTCATTGCAAGTCTGTGGTCGTGATAGGTTTCAACTTCCACTCCGCCGGCTAAACTGTTTTTACCCCTTATAATCATACCGTCAGGAGTTTCTTCTATACTTACACCGAGCTTTTTAAGTTCTGTTACAACTGCTGTAATCCGGTCAGATTCTTTGTTACGTAAATCCTGAGCATCTTTTATTGTTGTTGTTCCCTGAGCTTGAGTTGCAAGAACTGCAATAATCGGTATTTCATCAATTAGTCGCGGTATTATTTCACCTGAAATTATGCAGCCTTTCAGGTTTGAATATTTAACTCTGATATCTCCGACTTTTTCACCGCAGGTTTCTTTTTCCTCAAGGATTTCGATATTTCCTCCCATTTGTTTAACAACATCAATAATTCCTGTTCGTGTAGGGTTTAGTCCGACATTGCGGATAATTATATCAGAATCAGGAATTATCAGTGCTGCAGTAATAAAATATGCTGCCGAAGAAATATCACCGCAGATTTCAATATTTATGGGTGCTAGCTCTGATTTTGTAATACTAACAGTTTTACCATGTATATTTACCCCTGCGCCCATTGCTTTTAACATAAGTTCTGTATGGTTTCGAGAGACATAAGGCTCGGTAAAACTTGTAACCCCATCTACTCCTAACCCTGCAAGTAAAATACAGGATTTAACCTGAGCGGAGGCAATTTTTGAAACATAATTTATCGGATTAAGTTCTCTGCCGTATATTTTTAGCGGTGCTTTATAATTATCTGATTCAATTTTTGCCCCCATAAGACTTAATGGTTCTATAATTCTTTTCATCGGGCGGCCGGAAAGACTTTCATCTCCTGTTAATACAGAATCGAAATTTTGTCCGGCAAGGATTCCTGTCATAAGCCGCATTGTTGTACCTGAATTACCGCAGAAGAAATTTCCTTTTAGCGGTGTGAATTTACCCCTTGATGTAATTATAAGCTCATTGTTTTTAAACTCAGTGGAAATTCCCAATCCTTGACATACTTCAAGTGTTGATTTCGGGTCTGCTCCGTCTGAAAAGTTACGGATAATTGATTTTCCTTTAGCAAGTGATGAAAACATTACCGCACGATGCGAAATAGATTTATCTGGCGGGATATTTATTTCACCTTTTAGGTATTTAAAATCTTTTGAAACTGTTTTTTGCATAAGTTAATATTAGCATAAAATCGTCTATTTAAATCATTACTAATTTGGTATGTGTGGTATTGTATTGTTATGTACTATAAACTTAAAAGAATACAGCAATTTATTGGAATTATATTTGTAGGTTATATTGTGTTAATGTATATATCCCCGCAGATTGCAAATTTTGCACTTGCAATATTTTTAGTCGGTTCAATCCCGGGGCTTATTCTATATAATATTTATAATGATAAAATGTATAAATATAGTATAAATATTGTTTCAAAACAATTTGTGCTCAAAAACAATGCGCTTCATAACGAGCATTGTACGGTTATTTATACACCGGATGAAAAAATTGTTGTAATGGATAATGTCGCAGACAGAAAACACGCAAAAAGAATGTTTACATTATCAAAAGGTAAACTTAGTATTAATAAAGCATGGAACAGGCTCTGTCGTGTTTTTGACAGCTTTATAACTTTAGATTCTCTTGCGGCTTTTTTCAGCCACGATACAAAAATTGATATTATTACTCTTGAAGCAAAAGTTGTAAATACTTCAAAACCTCAAAATATTACTATCGAAAAGAAAACCGGCGCACCGAAATTTGTAGAAATGGGTGAAATTACACCTGATACATATGCAAAAGGACTTGAAAATCCTAATGATAAAGGTGCTCAATTTGTTGATATGGGTAATATTAAAGAGCAAAAACCCGTTGAAGAAAGAACAATTGATGCTCCTGAATTTAAAGATATGGGAGATATTTTATCAAATTCATCACAGAAAATTGATGTTAATACAGCAACTGCCGGTGAATTAGCAATTCTGCCGGGGATAAATATAGTTGGTGCGAAAAAAATAGTTGAATATCGTGATATTAATGGAATTTTTAGTTCTGAAGAAGATTTTTTCAAAGCCGCAAACGTAAAAGAACACTTTGTTTCTAAGATTAGAAGTATGATTGTAATAGGAAAACCTGTTGCAAAAACAGATGATGAAGATTTTGATCAGGGCAGGATTATTGATTTATAATGATTGATGTTTTTAAAATCCTGAAAAATACAAAAGTAGAAGGACCGGGAGAAAGATTTTGTATCTGGGTTCAGGGATGTAAAAAACATTGTCCTGGCTGCTGGGCACGTGAAACCTGGGAATTTGGAATCGGCAAAAAGTATTCTGTTGATGATATTTTAAAACAAATTAAATCAGAACCACATATTGAAGGGGTAACATTTCTTGGCGGTGAACCTTTTGAGCAGGCTGACCAATTAGCAATTCTTAGCCGCGAAATTAAAAAACTCGGCTTATCTATTGTTTGCTTTACAGGTTACACACTTGATGAACTGAAATCCAAAAATAACCGCGATATAGAAAAACTCCTTAAAGAAATTGATTTACTTATTGATGGCGGGTTTGAACAGGAAAATTACGATCTTTCCCGTCCATGGGTCGGATCATCTAACCAAAATTATCATTTTTTGACGGATTTTTATACACCGGAAGATATTTTTAAATACAAAAATAAGATTGAAGCACGAATTTCTCCTGAAGGACGATTGGAAATCAATGGTATGGGGGATTTTGAGAGTATAAATAAAAATTTTTGTTTACAACTCGGAAAAGATAATGTAAAATAGTTTCAAAAGAGGGCTGATAAGATGACTAACCAAATAATAACACAATTATCAAGATTATTCAGGGCAAGATTCCCATATATTTATATAACAACCTGGGAAGAAGAAAGAGCAACAGCTCTTATTAAAAAAATTGCAAAATCTGAAAAACTTATACGAGTTACCAGAGATGTTTATATCTGGACACAAACTAACGGTTTTATGCTGAACGGTCAGAAAGTTGAAGGCACAAACAGCCCTGATAAAGCTATTGAATTTGTAAAAGAATGCAATAAGAATGCAGTTTTTGTAATGTGTGATTTCCACGTATATTTTGGTGTTAAAGGCCGTCAGGTTGATTATAATGTAGTAAGACGTCTGAGAGATATTATTCCGGAGCTTAAGACAAGTAAATTTAGAAAAAATGTGATTTTTATAGCCTCAGAACTTCTAATTCCTGAATCTATGCAAAAAGAAATTACAATACTTGATATGCCGCTTCCGACATTGGATGAAATTAAGGCAAAGCTTGATAAAATGGTTTCTCAAAACAACCAGATTGATACTTCAGCTCTTGATGAAGAAGGTAAGGAAAAACTTTGTAAAGCCGCATTAGGCCTGACATTGCAGGAAGCAGAAAATGCTTTTGCACTTGCAATGGTTAATGATGGCAGAATTGACGGTAAGGATTTAACCGTAATTCTCAGTGAAAAAATGCAGGTTATCAAAAAAACAGGTATTCTTGAATTTATAAATACTGATATTAAAGTAGCAGATGTCGGCGGACTTGAAAACCTTAAAAACTGGCTGAATAAACGTAACAATTCCTGGTCAGAATCAGCAAAAAAATACTGTCTGCCTGCTCCAAAAGGTGTTCTTATTACAGGTGTCCCGGGTTGTGGTAAGAGTTTGACCGCAAAAGCAATGAGTGCTGCCTGGCAGCTTCCGTTATTAAAACTGGATTTTGGTAAGATTTTCTCAGGAATTGTCGGAAGTTCAGAAGAAAATATGCGAAAAGCAATAAAAACCGCAGAAGCAGTTGCACCATCAATTCTTTGGGTTGATGAAATTGAAAAAAGTTTGAGCGGAATAAATTCCAACGGTGACAGTGGAACTTCATCAAGAATTTTCGGGACTTTTCTAACCTGGATGCAGGAAAAAACCGCTCCTGTTTTTGTTATTGCAACAGCAAACAATATCAGCGGGCTTCCGGCTGAACTTTTGAGAAAAGGACGTTTTGATGAAATCTTTTTTGTAGATTTACCAACTCTACGGGAAAGAAAAGAAATCTTTAAACTTCACCTTGCAAAAAGGCTAAAAGATAAAGATGTAGCTTCAAAACTTGAAGTTAATGATGAATTATACGAAAAACTTGCATCAATGACAGAAGGTTTTGTCGGCGCTGAAATAGAACAGGTTGTGATTACAGCGCTTTATGAAGCGTTCTTTAACAAACGTCCGCTTGAATTTTCTGATATAGAAAATACAATAAGAAATGTCGTACCGCTTTCTGTTACTCAGAAGGAACAAATTTTATCGCTTCGTCAGTGGGCAAATATTCGTGCTGTTGCAGCGACTAAAAAAGATGATATGGAACACTACTCAACAAGTTCAGATTCAGAAGATGATGTAAATACTTCCCGCGGCGGCAGAGCTCTGGATGTATAAGGGGGTAAATGATGTTGCCAATTATTTTTAAATCATCTCAACAGTTTATGGAGGGTGAATGTCTATAACTTTAATGGCTTATCCGATGGCATTTTTAATCGAACCGGAAAAAGCCGCGAATGAAAAATTACATACAGCATCAGAAAGTGTTGATAAAGATAAAAATACTGCACTGAATAATTTACGTTCCATCAGAGTCTTAACCAATATTACAGCAGATGAACTTGGTTATATAATGGATCGTGTGGATTGTAAGCAGGTTGAGACATGTTGTTATATTTTAAGTTCCGGTGTAAATGTGGAATGGCTTATTCGAGGTAAATATGTTCAAGCTGTTCTATCTTGCAATGCAGATGGCGAATATCTCCAAAGCTGCGGTGAAAAGTTCTTTAATGAACTTGATTCAATCACAGGACGAAATGTAAGATTAATAGATTCAAATGAATTCTTTTATTATAATTACGACACATCCTATACAAAAGTTACGGAGATATATTCCGCATTAAAAGAAGAAGGTGCGTCTCAAATATTTACAACCGAAAACAATGAAGTTGTTGCAAACCTCAACGGACAAAGTATAAAATATTTTAAGCCTGCAAATAGCGATTTTTATAATCTTGAAGTGGAACAAAAAGTTACTATCTTAAATATAGGATTACGGGGCGGTGCGCAAGGTTCAAATGTAGTTTACGGACTTACAAATTTAAAAATTCAGACAAATATTAAACCTGAAGAATTGCGAATGTTCTTAAAAAAGGCAAATTATTTGTATTACGCTCTGGATTCTCAAACACCTTTGAAAAATAGTGATGCAACGCTTAACTGGGTTTTGAAAAACGGTTATTATGTAGCAGAGTTTTCGGGTTCAAATAACAGTGCAATAACAAAAGAAGCGGAGATTATTTTTAGAAAGCTTAATATTGCTGCCGGTAGGGATTTAAGACTTATAAACGATCTTTCTACGACTGTTTACACTTATAAGACAAATTATACTGATAAAGGGGTGCTTTTGAATACTCTAACTGAGCACGGGGCTGAAGAAATTTCAGAAGCCGGTGATGAAGTTTCGTGTAAGTTGTTTGGAATGGAAATGGTTTATTATAAAAAAGACGGTTCAAATGGTTATACACTTGATATTACACAAGTTTCCGACAAGAGTGAATGCGAAGATGTTATTAACGATTTGAATGAAGAATACGGATTAAATATTCAGGAAATGACTTATAACAAGATTAAAGATCGGTTGGACAGAGAAAATATGCGAATTGAATCTGAAACTGTTATGGATGATAATTCGATAGTTTTAACAATAGATATTTAAGGTGATTTAAATATGGGTAAGATGAAAATAAGACTTCTTCCGGATGGAACAATTCAGATGGAAACCGAAGGAATAAAAGGCAAGAAATGTATGGATTATGCTAAAGTTTTGGAGCGTTTGGCTGATGCAAAGGTTTATCAAATGGAAAAGACAGAAGAATATTATCAACAGGAAATATTAGAGCTTGACGAAACACAGCGTTTAAAGGATAATTAAATAGTAGCGGCAGGGTAAATATATATTTATTCTTACTGACGAAAAAAATAAAGAGGGGTGTCCGAGAGGTTTAAGGTGCAATCTTGGAAAGGTTGTGTGGGGGTAACTCCACCGTGGGTTCGAATCCCATCCCCTCTGAATAAACGGCAGGTTGACAAATGTCAAGCCTGCCGTTTATTTGGGCTGAGGAATTGAACCCACACACGGCAAAGCCGTGTTAGCGGGTGAGAATGCTACGGCAAACAAGCACAAGCAACGCGGTGCGTAGTTTTGACATATGCAGCCAGCTAGATTGAGTTGAACGAATGCGATTACTCAATCAGCGTGCCTGCCATCCCCTCTGAATTAAAATTCCCAGCTAATGTTGGGTTTGTTATTTTGGGATGAGGATGAGAAGAGCCTATTAACTGTGGGTTCGGTGGATTTGCGTACGGATGTAGCAAGGCGAA
>CASLVD010000073.1 GCA_949398305.1 uncultured Candidatus Melainabacteria bacterium
AATTTGCTCAGCCGCATCTTAATTGAATTATTATTTTTTTGTTGGAATTCTCATTCCGTAGAATGATCTTACAACAAAAATAATTGCGATTACTAAAAATACAACACCTACAATCGGAGCGATTGATCTGAATGATTCATTAATAGCAATTTCCATTGCAAGTAAACCAAACAGAGTTGTAAATTTAATAATCGGGTTCATCGCAACTGAAGATGTATCTTTAAACGGATCTCCTACAGTATCACCGACAACCGTTGCTTCGTGAAGAGTTGTACCCTTTTCTTTAAGGTCAACTTCAACAATTTTCTTAGCATTATCCCAGCAGCCGCCTGCGTTTGCCATAAATACAGCCTGGAATAAACCAAATACTGCAATAGCAATCAGGTAACTTACAAAGAATGATACTGCTAATTGAGTTTTAGCACTAGGTGCTGACAAACAAGCAAGAGCTAAAGCAAATGCAAACAACGCGATAAAGATATTTCCCATACCTTTTTGAGCGTATTGAGTACAAATTTTTACAACTTCTTTTGAATTTGCAACATTTGCACATTTTTCATCACATTCACCAAGTTTGATGTTGTCTTTAATGTATTCAACAGCACGGTATGCACCTGTTGTAACAGCCTGCATTGAAGCTCCGCTGAACCAGTAGATTACAGCGCCCCCTGTTAATAAACCTAGTAAAGTATAAGGGTTTAACAAGTTCAAAATCATTTCAGGCTGAATGCCTAATGTATTTTTGATTACAAGAATCAATGAGAAAATCATTGTAGTTGCACCAACAACAGCTGTACCGATAAGAACCGGTTTTGATGTTGCTTTAAATGTGTTACCTGCGCCATCGTTTTCTTCTAAATATTGTTTTGCATTATCAAAATCAGCTTCAAATCCGTATTGTTCTTGAATTTGACCTTTAACATCAGGAAGTTCTTCAATTAATGATAATTCGTAAACAGATTGAGCATTATCTGTAACAGGACCGTATGAGTCAACAGCAATTGTTACAGGACCCATTCCCAAGAAGCCGAATGCTACAAGACCAAATGCAAATACTGATGCGTAAATCATTAAGTCTTCAGGAATATATGTACTTGCGTAATAAGCTAAGCCCATTAAAAGAACAATTACCATACCAATCCAGAACCCTGAGAAGTTACCGGATACGATACCTGAAAGAATTGTTAATGAAGCTCCGCCTTCACGGGATGCGGTAACAACTTCTTCTGTGTGTTTAGCTTTAGGGGAAGTAAATATTTTTGTAAATTCAGGTATTAATGCAGCCCCTAAAGTACCGCAAGAAATAATACATGATAAAATTAACCAGATATTATGACCCATATCTGAAAGTAACCAGCGGCTTACTCCAAAAGTCATACCAATTGAAAGAACTGAAGTAATCCAAACAAGTCTTGTTAACGGAGTTTCAAAGTCAAATTTTTCAACGCGCGGAGCGTAAACAAATTTGTCCCAAATTCCGTTTAACCAGTATGCAACAACTGATGTAACAATCATCAAAAATCTCATTACAAAAATCCAGGCTAATAATTGAACCTGATTTTCCTGTCCCATAACAGCAAGTAAAATAAAACTTACAAGAGCAACACCTGTTACACCGTATGTTTCAAACCCGTCAGCTGTAGGTCCGATAGAATCACCCGCATTATCACCAGTACAATCTGCAATAACACCAGGGTTTCTTGGATCGTCTTCTTTAATACCGAATTGGATTTTCATCAAATCTGAACCAATATCAGCAATTTTTGTAAAAATACCGCCAGCAACACGAAGTGCTGAAGCTCCTAAAGATTCACCGATAGCAAAACCGATAAAGCAAGCACCTGCAATTTCACCAGGTACAAATAAAAGAATAATAAGCATCATGATAAGTTCTACAGAAACAAGTAAAACCCCGATACTCATACCGGCTTTTAACGGAATATTCATAATATTCAGCGGATTGCCTTTTAATGCGGCAAAAGCAGTTCTTGAGTTTGCCAGAGTGTTCATTCTAATCCCAAACCATGCAACTGCATAAGAGCCCAAAATACCGATTACTGACCAGCCTAAAATTGTTAGAACGCCGGCAAGCTTCATGTGCTGCAAATACCCGAAGTAAAATGCAATACATAAACCGATTAAAACTTCTAATACTAAAAGGAATTTACCCTGTTGAACCAAATATGTTTTACAGGTTTCAAAAATAGTATTTCCAACATTGTCCATAACTGTGTGGACATCCAGTTTTTTGATTTTCAAAAACTCAACAAGTCCGAAAACCAAACCGATAACAGAAATTCCAAGTCCTATCAAAAGCAATGTGTAACTGCTTGGAGATAAAGATTTAATGCTTGGAACAACTAAATCAGCTTCACTTGCAAATGCAGGTGAAATACCAATGGCAAACATTGTGAAAAGAGCCATTAGTGATGTAAACTTTTTAATCATTTCTCTCTCCTTCTTCAAAAAGCTTGTTCACACATATTTATTATAAATAATAATACTAATTTGAACAATAATTTAACATTTAGACATGAAGCTTATTTTTTGCTATCCTTTTGGTATGCATAATGCTTTAAAATACATCTGGATAACGCTTACAATATTTACCTTAATGGGATTAATTTCGCTAATCCCGTTTGATAAATACCAGAGCATGTATTTAAAAGAGTATCACCGCATAAAATCAGAACCCCAACGCAGAGTTGATGCGACTTATCGCTATATTGAAGCAATTGAAAACGGACTTGAAGATATTTCAAACGGGATTTTATCAGAACCCCCGAAAAAATATTACACCAACATCGAAACAAAAAAAGCCCCGCAACCACCTGTTAAAAAATATCAAAAGCCATTATACGTAAGAGATAAGCATAATCCTAATATCTGGTATCGTTACCGCGGAAGATAACATTATTTACCATGCTTTCATATACCCCAAAAACTTTAATCGTTTTACAAGTTTTCATACTTTTAAATGATTGTATAAATTGTTGAATATTATAGAATAGGAATGTAGAAAAACGGATTGGGCAGGTTAATGGAACAAGGTTTTGATTTTTCTTCATATAACAGTATAAAGCGCCTTTCAGAAGAGGAACTAACCGCTTTATGGGAAAAATATCTTGCTGATAAGACAAATAAACAGGCAAGAGATACTCTTATTGTTCAATACATCTATCTTGTAAGATATGTAGTAGGACGTGTAAAAGTATCATTACCTGTAACAATTTCTATTGAAGATATTGCAGGCTACGGCGTTGAAGGTTTAATCAATGCAATCGAACGTTTTTCTCCTCAAAAAAATACAAGATTTGAAACTTATGCTCTGATAAGAGTCCGCGGTGCAATTTTAGATAGAATCCGCTCAGAAGACTTCCTTCCAAGAAGCGTAAGAAAAAAAATAAAAGATATAAAACAAGCTGCAGAAGTGCTTAAACAACAATTAGGCCGAACCGCAACTTCAACTGAAATCGCAAACTACCTTGATATGGATGTTGATAAAGTTAATCAGGTGATGTCAGAAGATGTTGTTGTAACCTCAATTTATGATAAGCGCGGAACATCTGAAGACAGTATGGAAATTATTGATACAATTGAGGATTCAAATAAACTAAACCCTCAAGAACGTATGGAAGAAAAGAATGTAAAAACTGATCTTCAAAAAGCATTACAGCGCCTGCCGGAACGCGAACGTGTTTTGATGGTTCTTTACTATCAGGAAAACATGACAATGAAAGAAATCGGCGAAACAATCGGAATGTCAGAATCCCGCGTTTGCCAGCTTCATGCTCAAGCGATTATGAAACTTAAAAATATTCTTAACGAAAACCGTTCATCACGCCTACAGCAAGCTATCGTTGGCTAAGAGTAAAGGGAAGAGATTATGGTTTAGCCAGAATATCCTGAATTTGTTCTAATGTGCTATTAATTTTGTTTACCTTTTTGATAATATTTTTTAATTCTTTGCGTTGTAAATCATTGACTTTGATTACCTTATCAAATAATGGTGTAGATGCAAATTCAATAATAGAATTCCCCTTATGGATAAGTGTTGAAACTTCTTCTTCGAATAATCTAAGTTGTTCTTTTGTTACTTGTATAAACATTTTGACTCCTTTTGTATATTGTAAGATATATTAAGTATTGTCTAACACGGTGGATGTGCACAAAAAAAATAACTAATATATAGTTATGGAAGATAGTAAAAGTATCAATAAGATATTGGGAGCTAGAGTTAAAGACTTGAGATTGCAAAAAGGTTTATCTCAAGAACAACTTGCTGAAATATTGGAATTACATGAAAAAGGTGTAAGCCAAATTGAAAATGGTAGAAATTTTGTTACAAGCAAACTCCTTGCTAAAATAGTTAATTTCTTTCAGGTTGCTCCATATGTTTTGTTTACCCCTAAACCACAGATAATGCTTGATGAACATATTAATTATAAAAAAGAAATAGCTCGTATGCTGCCAGGGTTTAGTCAGGAAAAACTCCACGAAATCTATAATATTTTACTCGTAATGAAAAAATAATTTTATTTATCTTTGTTGCATAAAGTAAACCTCCTTATATATTATAACAATTATGATGAAAATATGCAACGCTTGGACGAAAAACTTTTAATATTTAAAAAAGCTTTAGGAGAATTAGCAAAAGAACTAAGGCTTGAAGAACCTAAAGTATCAATGACAAAGCTTGCTTACGGATATGACATTAATAAAAGTACATTAAGCCGTTTGGAAAGTGGGAAAATAGATAGTCATGCTTCAACTCTTTGGAAGATTGCAGAAGCTCGTGGTATTAGCTTTTCTGAATTTGGACGCCGTTTAGAAGAAAAACTTGGACCTGATTTTAAATTTATGGATGAATAAATAGCCTCTGAGCTTGGTCTTGAGTGATATTTTATAAGGATTCAATTTTTTGTAATTTTTCCAGCCCGGAGATAAAGTATTTCAAGGACAAGTTATAGCAAAAAGTGGAAATACCGGAACTGGTACAGGTCCACATTTACATTTCGGTGTTCATAAAAATGATCAACCTATTAATCCTTTGAATTATTTACCAAGTTTTTAAAAAGTTTAATATGAATATCCTCATTCATTGATATACTTTCATATTCTTTAATATTTTTTATTGTAGCAGGTTTTTTCATGTGAATATCCTTGAAAATATAGTGTGCACTCGATGGATGGCCATTCTTATAATCTACTACAATATTACCTGTTACAAAACCTTTGCATTTTATAATGATTTTATTATCGTGTAGTTTAGTATTAAATATTAAATGTGTTATATAACCGTCGTGATATGGTGATTCGTATTCTTGATGGGCGTCACACTGCATTAAGTCAAATAGAGTATCAATATAATAAGTTTTTATTAATTTATTATATCGTAAGCTTTCCAAATTATAACAATTATTATTATAGCAGGTGTATTTTTTATTAAATATGTTTAATTCAAAGATGCTTCCATAAGGTGAATGTTTCTGTTCTAATAATTCCATTTCTTGTTTTAATTGTTTACTTAAATCCGCCGAATATGTTACATTTCCTGCAAGTATTTGAATTCCAATTAATATAATTAAAACTAAAACAATAAATAGTTTCCTCATAAACACTCCTTTGAATTTATTTTAATATAGCAAAATAATTTTTACAAATTTTTTGATGTGAAATTAAAAAAATAATTTTATTTATTTCGAAACACCATATAATTAAATCATATGCCTAGTTGGTTCTTTTCTAATCCGCAAAATAATAAAAAAAAGACTAACTTTTGTTAGTCTTTTTTTATTCTCCCGGAGATGGATTTCAGCTCAGCAGTTGACGAGCAGCACGAGTCTTACTGATGAGGGTACCCCTTGTGGGTAAAACCAGGAAAGTTTTGAGATACACGAAAAACTTTCTGTGGTTCGAAGACCCTCCATATGAAAAAAGACACCTAAAGGTGTCTTTAAACTCTCCCGGAGATGGATTCGAACCACCGTTAAAAGAGCCAGAATCTTTCGTCCTGCCACTAGACGATCCGGGACCGCCAAACTTTATTTGCATTGATATTTTATCATTTGAAAATAAAAAAACAAGTATTAATTTTAATCAAACTAATTCCAAGAAAAAGCCCTGCCTACACTTACCTCACCTATATTAACATAGCGTGAAAGTATTATTCTCGATTCTAAATCTGTACAATGGCAAGGATAAATTTTTTCGATTCCTTGAGCTTTTAAATACATGCCAAGTTCATTAATTTCATCTCCGGAACGATTAATTAAATATATTCCGCCGATTAAAGTTTTTATTTTCTGCTCACCGGTTACTCTTCTGGCATGTTCAATAATATTTTCTACTCCGCTGTGAGAGCAGCCTGATATAATAATCAACCCGTCTTCTGATTTATAAGCAAGTGCAGTTTCATCCGGTGCATAATCAAGCTTCACCGCTTTTTCTATAGGTATACTTCCAAGATAGTAAAGCTTGTCAGAAATCTCTTTCGGCTCTTTTGCTAAAACCAGATTAAAGAAACTATCAAGGGTGTCTTTATTAAAATGTATATTTTCTTCTTCCTCAAAAAGCCCGTCAATTGTATTTTCCATAAACACATCAGGGTGTGAAAATATATTCTTTGGAGCAATTTTTAGTCCTATTTCCTGAAATTTTTGATAAAGAAGCTGCAATTTCAAAAATCCGCCAACATGATCACTGTGACTGTGTGACAAAATAATATCAGTTACATTTTCCAGCTCAACACCCATTTTGTAAGCATTTTTAATAAACGCATCAGTTGTTCCGCAATCAAACACAAGTTTTTTATCAGCATCTTCTATATAAAAAGACAACCCGTGTTCCGGAGTAAGGGTATTCCCCATATTTGTATTATTATCAACCAGTACAGAAATCCTCATATATATAGGATAAATTATGATAATAAACTTGTCAACCCTAAAAAGAATTAATCACTTAATATATCATTGTATTATAAAAACATTATATAAATAAATTAATTACTAATTAGCAAGTCTTAATCTAAGTGTATCTAATATTTATTATAAAACCAGAACTCATAACAACTGACAATGAATTTGTAAACAAATTAATCAAAATGCTTGAAATATTTAAACTTATAGATATCAATGATGCAATATTTGAAAATTTTGATAAATAAAAAAGTCGGGTGAAACCCGACATTTTATTTGCAATAAAAAACTCCCCAGGCTGGACTCGAACCAGCAACCCTTCGATTAACAGTCGAATGCTCCGCCATTGAGCTACTGAGGATTATTATTGTGACATTTCTGCCGACTCCTTAAATATATAACAAAAAAAATTTATTGTAAAGTACTTTTTTTATTTTTTTCATGTGTACAATTGAGATTTTTGTTTTATATGATATTATACAGTATAAATTAGGCGATATTAAGCAATAAAAAGGAGTTTTGTATTATGGCTAATCCTACACTCAATGATAGAAGTTTTCAGCCTTCGCTTGAACTTTCCGAAAATGAACATGTAATGACTATTAACGGTACAATACTTAAAACTTGCCTTTTAGGTATTTTAATGTTTGTCACTTTTGCATATACTTGGTACTTACAATTAACAGGATTTGGAGATAAAGCAGTCATGCTCTACCACGGTGGTCTTATTGGAGTATTACTTCTTGCAATATTTATCTATGTAGCCCCAAAAAACAAATCCCTTATAATTACAACTCCGCTTTATGCATTATGTGAAGGTTTAGTTTTAGGATACTTTTCAGCTTTTGTTAATCAAATTATACCGGGAGTGGCTTCACAAGCAGCATTGGGAACCATGTTTGCGCTATTTGGGATGTTTCTCTTATACAAAACAGGCATGGTTAAAGCTACTGAAAAATTTCGTATGGTTATTATGAATTCCACTTTTGCAATCTTTGGAATTTATCTTGTACAATTTATTCTGGGATTTTTTAATATTATAATCCCGCAAATCTTTTCAAACAGCCCGATTGGTATAGGATTTAGTGTACTGGTTGTTGCAATTGCATCATTCAATTTAATAATCGATTTTGACAACATTGAAACTTTTTCAAACAAAGTAAATAAAAACTATGAATGGTATTTTGGATTTTCTTTATTAGTAACAATTATTTGGATGTACATTGAAATCCTTAATCTTTTATTAAAACTTCAAAGCAGAAATAATTAAATTCTTGCATAACTTATGTTAAATATGATACAATGCTGGGGTATAAAAAAGGAGGGAGTATGAAAAGCACAACATTCACCAGATTA
>CASLVD010000074.1 GCA_949398305.1 uncultured Candidatus Melainabacteria bacterium
CCTATATATTTGCTCCGCCATCATTTTTTATTTTATCAATAACTTTTTTGGAACCATCAACTTGTTTTGTATATTCAAGAACAAATGCTGTCGCTTCCTGATCACGTGCTATAGCTTCTTTTAAAGAAATTATTTCTTCCATAGAAAACCTTTTCATAGCATCATCCGAGTTATCAAACAAAAAAGTTTTAAAATTCTGCTGGACATCAGGTTCAAACCCCGGAAGCCCGGATTTTAAAGAATACCATCGGTAAAAATTATGAAGCATATAAAATTTATCAATCACACCATCGCGCAATACAAACATTGCCGGAGTTTTAAAACTTATCCCCCGACCTGTCACCATACTCAAATAAAAAGCTTCAATCCCGCGTTTTTCATAAATCAAACCTTCTTCTTCTTTTATAAGATTTAGGATTTTATCAGCATTAGCAATCTTATAAACCGGAGTTTTTGCAGCTTTCACATAAGCCAAAAGTTCATCAGGATTACAATTTGTTTTTTTTACAATTGATGAAACATTTTCTTTAACTTCATCAACTAATTTTAAAGTTTCACTGTTGAGGATTAAATCAGCAGCACCTCCAATTACTTTTTTAGAGGTTTTATTTGTAAAACTTTTTTTAGTAGTTTTTTTTAACTTTTCTTGTAAATCTTTCTCTTTTAAAGCTAAAAAGAAATATTTTATTTTTTTGAACATTTCACTCATAAACGGATTATAAATTATTTTGAAAAACTTTCACCCATCCAAACATATGAAAAAGAGCCCTAAAGGGCTCTTTTTTTAATATGAAATAATATAACTTAAAAGTGTTCTGACACCGACTCCTGTTGCACCTTTTGAGAATCCTTTTTGAGGTTTATCCAAAAATGCAGTGCCTGCAACATCAAGGTGAGCCCACTTAACATTATCTGTCACAAATTCTTTTAAGAACATGCCGGCAGCAGAAGCTCCGCCATATCTTGTTCCGGTATTTTTCATATCGGCAACATCGCTGTTCATATTATCGCGGTATTCCTGCCACATAGGAAGCTGCCAGAACTTTTCGCCTGTATATTCACCGGTTTTAACAATATCTTTAACAAATTCATCATTGTTACCCATAATACCTGAAGCAGCAGAACCAAGCGCAACCATACAAGCACCTGTTAAGGTTGCAATATCAATGACTTCATCAACACCAAGTTCACAAGCATAACAAAGTGCGTCAGCTAATGTTAATCTGCCTTCGGCATCTGTATTATCTACTTCAATAGTTTTACCGTTTTTAGCAGTAACAATATCACCCGGTTTATAAGAATTTCCGGACGGCATATTTTCGCATGCTGCGATTATCCCGTGAACCTCAATATTAGGCTGAATTTTGTTCAACACTTTCATAATACCTAATACACAAGCTGCACCTGACATATCATCTTTCATATTAAGCATTGAAGCTGCAGGTTTAATATCAAGTCCGCCGCTGTCAAAGCATAAACCTTTACCGATAATTGCGATACGTTTTTTAGGATTTTCGCAAGAATATTTCATATGGATAAATTTAGGCGGCTGAGCACTTCCCTGAGCTACTGCAAGATATGCTCCCATACCCATTTCACGGATTTGTTCTTCTTCATAAACTGTAGTTTCCAATCCTTCAAAGCCTTGTGCAATTTCAGCTAATTTTGAAGGTGTTGCAAATGCCGCAGGTTCATTTGCCAGATTTCTTGCAAGTTTCATTGCTTCTGATACATATTCGGCAATTTTTATATCGTTTGTAACATTTGAAATATAAACCTCAGAAATTCTGTGTTCTTTTTTAGTTTTATACTTATCAAAATGATAATTAACAATAGATGTTGCCATAAGTGTCGGGATTCCGAAAGCTGAATTTGTATCAATATCAAAAGCAATTGAGTTTGCTTTTAATTCAAGACATTTTTTTACAGCTTTTACAATGCTTTCTCTAATTACATTATTATCAAGTTTTTGTTCATCACCAAACCCAACAGCAAGAACATAAGTTGACGGGAATTCATTTCTTGTATGAATCAGAAAAATTTCTCCCGGTTTACCTTTGAAAGTATCAGGCGCATACTTATTCACAAGCGGATTAGAGGTTAATTCGCCTTCAAATTTATTAACTATCAAAACATCGCAAGACACATCTTTTGTGCTGTCAACAATTTTTATTTCCATAATAAACTCTCCTTTACGGGTTTATTATAGCACAAATTACCTTACACCGGTACTGTCTTTTTGTTCAGCATTCATAGATTTTATCGCAAAAGAACGTAAATCATAAGCCTGCGTATTTTTTTCATCCATCTTTAATACAATATTTAAATCATCAATTGCCGCAAGGTACAAATTTCTTTTGCAAAATATTATCGCACGTGTTAAGTATTTTTCAGAATCCTTATCATCAAGCTCAATCGCCTTATTCAAATCCTGTTCTGCTTTTTGTAAGTCACCTTCGGATTTGCTGATTAAAGCTCCCCGTTCTGCGTAATAATCAGCATTATCAGGATTCAATTCAATAGCTTTTGCATAATCATCAAGAGCCGATGTATATTTATCCAACCTTGAAAAAGCTATTGCTCTCTCATAATAAGCTGAATCATTGTCAGGATATAATTCGATTTCTTTTGTAAAATCAAGAATTGCATCTTCATAATTTTTCAAACCTAAATTTGCAATACCGCGGTTAAAATGAGCGCGCTTATATGTTGTATTAAGTTCAATAACTTTTGAATAATCCGAAACTGCACCCTTATAGTCTTTCAAATAAAACTTTGCAACTCCGCGGTTGTTATAAGCATCAATATTATCAGGTTTTAATTCTATAACTTTTGAATAATCTTCAACAGCTCCGTTGTAATCCCCTTTATTCCGTTTTGCAACCCCTCGGTTATAGTAAGCTAATTCGTTTTTATCATCAAGCTCAATAACCTTTGAGAAATCCTCTATAGCTTCATCATATTTATTCAATATAACTTTTGTTGTACCACGGTTTAAATAAGCATTTGGATTTTCGGGATTGATTTCAATTTCTTTTGTGTAATCTTCTAAAACATCTTCATAAGAATTCAAATTAGCATTTGCGATTCCGCGGTTGTAATGTAAATTTTCGCGTCCCGGATCAAGCTCAATAGCTTTTGAATAATCTCTAACGGCTTCTTTATATTTGCCTGACAAAAATTCTGCATTACCGCGTCCTGTATATGAATCCGGATTTTCATTATTTAATTCGATAGCCTTAGTATAAAACTCAATAGATGTTTCATACTGTTTATCATCAAAACTTGCCGCCGCGGCATTGATTAAAACCATTTCTTTTTTCTGTTTTCTGGTCATTTTGCCTGCGCAATTCGCAGGCAAAGCCTGAGCTGTCAGAAAACTCATTAGTATAGCCGCTGTAAAAATCTTTTTTCTCATAACCATAATTCCAAAGTGTAATAAAAATTACAACATATTTACAACAATATTATAAACATATATTTTTGTCAAAAACGGCAATTTAAGTTCAAATGTTACATTATGTAAAAAAACAATCAAAATTAGCGGAATACTTTAAAGTCACACCGCTAATATGCCGACAACATAATAGTATAAATCAAAAGGTTAAAGGACAAATGGCAAAAGTTAAAAAAAACAATTGGGCATTTAGAATACAGAGAAGTGAACTCGGTAAATATTCTACTGCCGGAATAAGCCTTAACCTTCCGCAGGAAGATTTAGATAAATTCAGTCCAGCGGCAATTGAACGTGCAAAAGAATTAAAAGCAAAACACGGAAATAAATATACTGACGGATATTATCTTGATTATGCAAAAAGCTTAGAATTACAAGATATAATCGGAGCAAATAATGAAATTCATAAAAACAGAGTAGGCCGCTGTGACATAAAAGATTCCAACTGGGCAGGATACTCTTATGATGAAATTATCGAAATGGCAAACAACGGCTATAAAGTGCCGGAAGAAATTTTACAATGGGCATACTCTCAACAGCAAACTGACGTGACAGATTATGTTATGGTATCAGATGCAACAGCCGCAGAAGATGAAACTGCATCAGCAACAGGAGCAGGCACAAGCGAATTAAGCAATTTACAACAAAAAGCAAGACAAAATATTACAAGAACAGAAGAAGCAACAAAAAGAACAGAACAAAAAGTTCAAGAATATCAGTTGACTGCAGATAAAGCAAAAGAAATCAAAAAAAATAAAGAAAATTCATACAAAGATTCAATGAATGAAATCAACACTCTTACAAAAGAGTGGAAAAAACTTGACGATAAAAAGAAAAACGGAACACTTTCCATAATCGAAAAGAAAAGATACGCTGATTTATCAAAAAAACTTAACGGTTCAGACGGAAGTCTTATGAGAGAAATTCAAGTTGATAATTCAGATTTAGATAGTTTTTTAGATAAACTTGACGGTTTAAATACAGAAATAGACAACAATATTACTATCGCGCGCGAAACAATTCAAGCAGGCACAGACTTAAGCAACTATGAAAAACAATATCATCAGGAACAGCTTCCAAAAATGACATCAGGAGTTCAAGCAGATGGTACAGGTTTGTTATCTGATACTTTATACGGAATGAAAGGTGACGAAATCGCTGACTTAGCAATCGAAAAAGGAAGTGACCTCGATGAACTTTCAACCAATTTATCAGGCGAATTAACAAGCGGAGATAACCAAAAATTAACAGAATTCGCACAAGATTATACCTCTATTGCGTCTAAAACAGAAGAAGAAACCAAAAACGTAATGGGCGAAGAATTTGACAAACCAACAGACGAAAATGAAGAACAAAAGAAAAATGTGAAAACTTACAATGTAGATATAGCTTTCACATATCAAAATGCGCAAAAAGCCGCAATTACAACAGCTCAAGCTACAGCTGATTTATTATCAAACAACTCATCAACAGAAACTTCTAATAAATCTCTTAAAAAAGAACTTAAAAAACTTCAAAAAGATATCAAAGATATTACAAAAGAATCAACAGAAGCAAAACAAACACAAGAAAAAAATGTTACTAAAGAAGAAGAATTTTTAAATGAATTAAATACACTTCAAGAACAACCTTCAGCACAAACAGACAAAAAAGAAAATAAAGATACAACAGCTTCAACTGATTCAAAAAGCGGTGAAAAACAAGCAGTCCTTGATGAAGCTGAAAACGTACATAACGAAAACAATACAATACAAGAAAAAGTTAAAAAAGCCTTATCAAAAGGAGTACAATCAAATACAAAAAGTCAAAAATTAACAAAAGTTTTAACAGACAACAATAATGATCTTGTTAAAAGAAATAACAACACACAAGACGTAGCATCAAAAACCATAGTTGTCGGTGCGGGAACTTTCACAAAAAGTTTCATCACAACAGCAATAGGCGAATCTATGTTTGCAACAGGCGTAAGCTTAATGTCAAATCCTATGACATACAGCTCAGGTTTGGCATTATCAATTGCAGGAAGAATGCTTCAAGTTCAAGGCCAGCAAGAATTTGTAAACGGAATCGCGGCAACTGCTTCCGGTGCGGCAGGACTTATCGCATCAGCAACCGCAAGCGACACCAATACAGAAGCTAAAACTTCTTTAAAAGATGCTGCAAAAATCTTTAAAGACAATAAACAAGTCTTTAAAGAAGCAGCTGCAGAAGATACACAAGCTTCTGAAAATCCTGCTGAAACATCCGGTAATGATGAAATTACAGAACCTGAAACAGAAACTCAGGAAAATACCGAAACTGAAAATCAAGAAGTTACAACAGAAGATAACACAGAAGAAGAAGAACAAGAAGATTCCGAAACAACCGATGAAAACAACACGCAACAAAACAAAACAGAAGATAAAGGTTATTCTGTATCTTTAGAATTCACTTCTGCAAATTCAATCAAAGCCGCTCAAACAACAAATCAGGCAACCCAAGACCTGACCAATAACAAAGCAGATACCGATAAACTTAACACCACAGTTCAATCTGAAACTAAAAAAAGTGAAAAACTTGTAAAAGATGTTGATAAAGAAACTGCTCAAACTGAAGCAAAACAAGCCGTAAACACTCAACAATCCCAAGCAGTAACAGAAAAAATTACAACAGTTCAAGCTCAAATGCAAAACGCTTCTTCAACTAATGAAGCTGAGTCATCTCAAACCGAAATACAAGCTTTATCAACTCAGCTTGACGGCACAATCACAGAAGGCGAACAACTTAATACAGCTGCAAATAAATCACTTGCAAAAAGCATACAGCAGTTAGGTAAATTCCGTAAAAACACACAGGATTTAACAAAAAATATTCCTGATTTTGATAAAAAAATCGCCAACCAGCTTGATGTTTCTCAAAAAACATTAGGTGTCGGTATCGGAACCGGTATAAACGGCGGCATTCATACCTTCCAGGGAACTCAAATGATAACCGAAGGTACAATCCTTATGGCAAACCCGTTTACACACGCTCTTGGTGTTTTAACAACCGCAATGGGCGCGTTAACACTTGCTCAAGGCATGACAGAAATTACAACAGGAACAGTTGCCGCAGCAACAGGCACAAACGGAATTATCGAAAACGGAAAAGCAAAAGATTCTGCAAAAGAAGCCGAAATTGCTGAAAAAACTTCTAAAGCTCAAGAAAAAGATTCAAATAAAAAAATAGATGAAGCAAAAAAATCACTCGATGAAAATAATGAAATTACTGAACAACCGCAAACAGCTTTAGAAAATAGTAACATTGAACAAGAAAATACAGAAGACGATATCACAGCGATTTCAGCATCTGCTTCTACAAACGCAAACCTAAACGACACCACAACAACAGACGATAAAGCAGACAGAAAACTTTCAAGATTCAACACAGAAAGTATTATTGAATCCAAAAAGAAAAAGAAAAAAGTTCAAGCAGTATTGGCATCATCAACAAACAGCAAAAAATAATAATCAATCGGGCGGATGGGACATATGTCCCATCCGCCCGATTTTTAAACCTCTTTATCTTCTTTATCAAGATGATTAAGTGCGTATTCACAACACTGTTTAACAAGATTATTTAAAGAAACACCTTTATTTTGTGCAACCACAGATAACTGTTCTATAAGTTCAGACGGCAATCTGAACGTTTTATTAACCATCTCAGTTTTTTCAACTTTAAACATAAAAACCTCTTAATTATTACTATTGCATATTATGAGGATATAAAAAACACTTCGATTATTAATTGTTTTTATAGTGTAAATTGCACTTGATTAATATAGTGCAAATTGTTATACTTATATATGGAGGTTCATATGAAAAAGTCACTTACATTCACACTTGCAGAAATCCTCGCCGGAGCGGGTAATATGCTGCCAGCATTTTCTAAAGCTGGGTTTACATTAGCTGAGGTCCTCATAACATTAGGTATCATCGGCGTTGTTGCAGCTATAACTATTCCGGGATTAATAAATGCTTATCGCGCACAACAATTACGCGCTCAGTTCAACAAATCATATTCTGTCGTTCAACAAGCCTTCAAACTTATGGAGTCAGATGATGTTGATACAAATATGAGAAATTATAACCGCGGCACCAACCCATTTTATTTAACCTTTCAAAAATATTTAAGCCAATCAACCATTTGTTCTGGTTATACAGATCAAAATAATTTACATAAAACCCCTGACGGATGTTATGAATATAAAATATATGATCAGGTTGACGGTTACAAATATCTGAATGGAAACGGATTTATAGCGGACGGGACTTATAATAACGGAGAACTAATGCTTCCGGATGGAACACTTATTTTCTTTGATGACTCTCCGGAAACAGAAGGCTGGAAAGGTGTACTTATTTTTATTGATATAAACGGATATAAAAAAGGTCCAAACAGACTTGGATATGACTTTTTCGCATTTGAAGTTATAGAAGGAGTTGTTCACGCAATTGGCGAAGTTGAAACATCATATAAGTTCAAAGATGACTGTAAATTCGGACCAGCAAATGCAAGAGGTTATACCTGCTCTCAACGGGCTAAAAACGAATCAGACTATTTTAAAG
>CASLVD010000075.1 GCA_949398305.1 uncultured Candidatus Melainabacteria bacterium
GTCTTGGATTATCGGCGGGTCGACCGGCTCATCGCAGCTCTCCCCTGTACGAACTCGCTACGCTCCGTTCTTGCCGAAATCCGCTGCGGAGCTGAATAATATCGCTTACTTTAGATTATAATTGGTAGCATACTGCCCCGTGCGGCCGAGCACCTACCAGGGGTAATCTGACGGAATTTTCCAACTGTTCATCTGAATACGTTTTGTACAATACCCGCAATTAGTGCAATTAGGTACACAAGCCCACGGACTACTTTCCAGTCCTTTTTTAGTACCATCCCACCTATAAATATAAGGTTCAATATAAGAAATACTATTGGTTACATTATTTGGTCCGCCGCTGACTTTTGCAAATTGAAACTGAAATTTATACCTTGGCTCATTTTTAAGCTTCCCATTTATAGATAAATCCCAATATTTAGGTGAAACCCAATAAACTATATCTCCACCATTTATATCAATAGAAAACCATAACAGCCCGCCATCCATAAGCATTGTACAGACACCCACTTGCGGCGTAGTAGTAATACATTCTTTATATCCCAAATGTTTCATATAAGGATAAATATATGTATTTAAAAATTCAACGGTTTCTTTATAAGAATAATTTTTTTTTGCAACTACCCACCCGTCAGGATCACCGTTATCAGCAACAGACATTTTTAGAGTTTGATTCATCATAGAATAAAATTTTACAAGCTGAGTTTCTGTTTTATGTTTTGCATAATTTGTCATAAGCGTAGGAATTGTCATCGCGGCAACAACACCGATAATACCGAGAGTGACGAGAACCTCTGCCAGCGTAAAACCTAATAGTTTTTCATACTTATTCTTAACATACCGATATTTTTCTCCTTATTTTTACATATTTGTCCGTATTATAACACACTACTTACCTAAAATCAAGATAAATGTGTATATTTAATACATACAAAGGAGATTTCATGAGCGTAAAAGAAGATGTTAAACTATTACTTGCAAAAGAAGCAATGACAATGAAACGCTTAGCTGAACTTATGAAAGAAAAAACCGGATACCCTTATAATTTAAAAGTTATTTCAGATAAACTTGCCAGAAAAACACTAAAATACGAAGAATTTAAAGTTATACTAGAAATTCTTGGTTATGATATAGAATATAAAAAAAATATCTAATCTACTTTTCCACGCAATTGACCGCAAGCCGCATCAATATCAGCTCCTCGTTCAAGTCTGACAGTAACTTTTTTACCCGCATGCTCCATAAGATATTTAAATTTCATAATAGAATTATTTGACGGACGCTTGTAGTCATTTTTTTCTGTCGGATTGTAAGGTATAAGATTTATATTACATTTAATATCTTTTAAATATGCAGCAAGTTGTTTTGCGGATTCCACCGTATCGTTTAAATCTTTTATCAAAAGATATTCAATTGTAATACGTCTGCCTGTTTTTTCAACATAATACTTAAGCGCCTTGTGAAGCTCATCCATATTATATTTATTTTCAATCGGCATAAGTTTTTTACGAATTTCATGATTTGGAGCGTGTAAAGAAAGCGCTAATGTTGATTGCATATCAAGATCTGCCAACTCTTTAATTTTTGGTATAATACCGGATGTTGAAACAGTCAGGCGGCGCGCACCTATTTGGAAATTCTCGTTAAATATTTCCATAGCTTTTAATACGTTATCAAGATTTAAAAGCGGTTCACCCTGTCCCATAAATACAACATTTGTAACCTTTAGCCCTGTATCTCGTTGGATTGTCAAAACCTGTTCAATAATTTCTTTATATGAAAGATTCCTTATAAAACCGCGCTTCCCTGTTGCACAGAAACTACAGTTAACAGCACATCCGACTTGAGAACTTACACAGGCTGTCAAATTTGCACGATTATCAAAACGCATCAAAACAGTTTCAACACACTCTCCATCAGGGAATTCAAGCAAATATTTAATCGTACCGTCAGAACTTACCTGTTTAACTTTTATTTTTATATCACTAATCTGTGCGATTTTTTTCAGTTCATCTCTAAATTTTACAGATAAATCTGTCATTTCATCAATTTCTTTAACTGATTTTAGATAAATCCAGTTATGAATTTGACGCGCTCTGAATTTTGTCGCACCAAGTGAATCTGTAATTTCTTCTATTTCTTTTAAGTTAAGTCCTGATAGGATTTTCATGATTTATTTAATTCCTTCAAATAAAAATTTATAATTTCTCGTTCTGCATTTAGTTTAAGTAAAACAGATTCAGATTGCAATTTCCAGGGGGTAAATCCGCATGTTTTTGGTAAAAATCCAACAGGATTATCAGGAAAATCCCTGCAAATTTGCGGGCGGTTTTCATAATCAGGACATCTGTTATCCTCTGTCACTTTTGGACAATGATAAATATAATAATCTTTTTCCCCTTGTTCTTCCAGCATTTTTATATATTGAGGAAAAACTTTTTTTGCTTTCTCTATTGATTCATAAGGAATAAAAGTCTTAATAAATTGATACGCAAAATTGTCACCATTTTCAGCCTTTTGCTTTAACTTTTCGGGCGAGAATTCACTAACAGCAAAACGACAGCAAACACCACATCCGGTACAATGATTTTTTACACGGTTATTTGCGACTTTTGATAACTCAGCCTGCCATTTTTGTTTATAAGATTTTTCAAGCTGTTCAACTGATAACCCTTGCTCTAATTTAGCTTCTATTTCTTGAGTCGATTTTTGAAAAAGCTTACGGTATTTTTGTTTTAATGAATAATATTCATCGCTTAAATTCACAACAAATCCTTATATATGTCTTTCAACAGGGTTCAGCAATAAATCAGCTAATCTATCAGCACCTACAAAACCTCTTTGTGACATCATTTGAGCAGCTAAAACATTATCGTAATCTACAAATCTGTGACGAACTTCAAACGACCCTTGAGAAAAATCAATAATTGCATAACAAGCTTTCGGCTGCTGAGTCATAGGTCTTCCGACACTGCCGACATTAACAACTGTTTGATTAGTATTTGTCTGATATCCGCAAGGAACATGGGTATGACCGCAAAGAATCAATTTTTCTGTAGTACCTTCGATAATTTCTTCAACGATTTCTAACGGCATTTCAGGTAAAATATCTTCATTATTGGCTCTTGGTGAACCGTGAACCAGAAGCACCGTACAACCTTCAACATCAAAACTCAACATAGGAGGAAGTTCAGCTAAATACGCACGATGAGAATCATCAAGCTGTAAAACATCATCAGCCAATGCATTTGCCATAATCGGATATTGAGCTTCTAAAAATTCAATAACTTCCGGACCGTATTGTGCAATCATTTTATCTGTATTACCCTGAATAACAGTCCAGGTATTTTGAGCCATTACATATTCTACAACCTCTTTTGGCTGAGGACCGGCAAGCGCAATATCACCCAAACAAAAAACATGCTCACATCCTTGATTCACCACATCATTCATAACAGCTTCCAAAGCCTGTGCGTTTGCGTGTAAGTCAGATAATACTGCAATTCTCATAAATTAACCCTCTCTTTTTATTATGTGCTACAATTATTTTATGATAAAAAGAAGAAAATCAAAAGAAATTACAATAGGAAATGTAAAAATCGGTAATAATAATCCGATTAGCGTACAGTCAATGTGTAACACAGATACACGTGACATAGCTAAAACTTCACGCCAGATACAAGAACTTGCCGATGCAGGCTGTGAACTTGTAAGGCTTGCTGTTTTAAACAAAGATGCAGCAGAAGCAATTAAAGATTTAGTTAAAATTTCACCGGTACCGTTAATTGCAGATATTCATTTTGATTACCGTCTTGCAATTCAATGTATCAATAACGGGATTTCAGCACTACGCTTAAACCCTGGAAACATCGGCAAACGTGAAAATGTTGAAAAAGTAGTATCTCTTGCAAAGCAGCAGCAAATTCCGATTAGAATCGGAGTTAACGCAGGTTCTTTAGAAAAAGAACTGAAAGAAAAAGATATTCCGCTTTATGAAAAAATGTATGAAAGCGCAATGAAACATATTCAAATATTAGAAGATTTAGATTTTGATTTAATAAAAGTTTCATTAAAATCCTCTGATGTTTTAACAACAATTGAAGCATATCGTCTTATGGCTGAAAAAACCGATTATCCGCTTCATTTAGGTGTAACAGAAGCCGGAACACTTAAAAACGGATTAATAAAATCATCAGTAGGTTTAGGAACTCTTTTAGCTCAAGGAATCGGCGATACAATCCGTGTTTCGTTGACAGAAAACCCTGTTGAAGAAGTTTATGCTGGTTATGAAATTCTTAAATGTCTGAGACTAAGACAAAAAGGTGTAAATTTTGTATCCTGCCCAACCTGCGGCAGAACTCAAATTGATTTAATAAATTTAGCTAAAAAAGTTGAAAACAGATTCAAAAATCTTGATGCCAATATAACAATTGCTACAATGGGTTGTGCCGTAAACGGTCCGGGAGAAGCCTCACACGCAGATTTTGGTATTGCAGGCGGAATCGGAGAAGGTTACGTATTTAAAAAAGGCGAAATTATTGCCAAAGTTCCTGAAGAACAGCTTCTGGATAAGCTAGAAGAAATAATAAACTGCGAAATCAAATAAATTTAAGATACATAATAATTATAATTGGGACTTATGCAGCTCCAATGATAATTATTATGTTGTAAAATCCTACAAATAATCCATGACATCTTTTTGTTAACAAATTATAATATTATTGCAATACTTGCAAAAAAAAATTATAATGTATAAAAAAGAGGTGACTATGAAAAGATTATTATTAATTGCTGTAGCAGCTATGATGCCAACAATTGCACACGCTGCAATATCTGTTGACCAAACAACAAATCCTGCAGTTTTGAAAAACAGCGGTTATTCAGCTCAAACAGCAGATACTGTTAACGTAAGTAAAGCAAGAGCGACTAATCAAGAATACTATACAGCTGACGAAGCCGCTTATAGAAAACAAAACAAATTTGTAAGATTCTGGAGAAAATTGTATGTTTATACAGATCCTGCAGCAGAAGATTACTCATTCTATCATCATGACAATGACACTACACCGTCTTATACAGACCTGTAAAAAATATTTAATACTATCAGGTGCTTTCATACTGCTTGGAAGCACCTGCTGTAGTACAGTAAATGCAGTAGAATTCGGCTCAATAAAATACAATAATACTTTTATTGATTATTCAAGCATCGACAGAGCGTCAACTGAAAAGTTGGCAGATTTTTATTTTAATAAAGCTTTAAATTCACAAGATTCTGACGAAAAAAAAGAATTCTTACAAAAAGCAAGCGGCGAGTATTTTATATTGACCCAAATTGAACCCGAAAATTTATATCCGCTGGTTCAAATGGCAAGAGTGTATGATTATGAAAACAAAAATAGTTATTCAAAAGCCTATTTTTTCAGAGCTTTAAAAATTGACAAAAAAAATGCCTCAACAAACTACTATTTCGGGGATTTCTATTATGCAAGGGATGAGTATAAAAAAGCTTTATATTTCTACAACACAGCTTTTGAAAACGGATACAAAGAAAACTACGATGTATTAATTAAAATGGCTGTAATGTACGAAAAACTCGGGGATCTGCTAAGAGCCAACCAGTACTATAAAAAAGCTTATTTGGTAAAACCTGAAAATGCGGAATTACCTGATAAAATCAGAGAAATAGAATCCTTAAAATACAAAAATACGGGATATTACGACTTTAGAAGGATAAAGAAATAATAATGAAACTCAGATATTTAACAATTATACTTTTAGCATTATTTCTGACACCTTTGTGCGTATACGCAAATGATATTGATTCAATGATTTTTTACCCGCAAGAAGCTCCGGCACAGGAAACTCCTGAAGTATTCGCGCCATTAAACGCAAATACCGGTGAAATAATTTTCAAACAAAACACAAGAAAATTTGATAATCTTGATCCAAGTTTCAGTGCAAGCATTTATCCGGGCGGACGCGGTGCTGATAAACTTGTTATATATACCCCGAATTTCGGACTTCACACAGGCACAAATGAATTCGGTACAGAAGCAATAGTTGAAGGAAATACTGTTACATCATTAAGCGGAGCAGATTCAACTATCCCTAAAAACGGTTTAGTTATAAGCGGTCACGGAATAGCAAAAAAATGGATTACTCAAAATATAACAGTCGGTTCTAAGGTGTATGTTGATATAATGAACAAAACTATTACAGTTTATACGACCTCTGAAAGCTACACCTACGAAGCAAAAGCTAAAATAGATGAAGCGCTTTCTATAATGAACTATTACAAAAACAATCAGCCGGGGTATAATTATAATCTTCCGAACAGTCACATACAAACTGCGCAGAATTATTTAAAAATCGCAGACAATGAAAAACAAAACAGTATAATTTTACGTCAATATACGCAAGAAGCAATTGATGCGGCTAATATGGCTATAAAAACATCGCTTCCATATGTAAAAAATGAACTTAAAGGAACCTGGATTCGTCCGACAGAAGTAACAAAAGAACAAATTATTGCAACTTTAGATAAAATTCAAGAAGCAGGGTTCAATAATATCTTTTTAGAAACCTACTTCCATGGGAAAACTATTTTCCCGAGTAAAACAATGAACAAATACGGTTTTACTGTTCAATATGAAAAATTTAGCGAATTTGACCCGCTTGAAGTTTGGATAAAAGAAGCACATAAAAGAGATATTAAGGTACATATCTGGTTCCAATCATTCTATGTCGGCAACCAGCCTCCGGAATACAATCCATCAAGTATTCTTTCAGTCCGCCCTGATTGGGGAAATAAGACAAAAAGATTCGCAGATAAACCAGGAGCTACAAAATCCGCAGCAGAGCATAACGGATATTTTATAGACCCTGCAAACCCTGAAGTTCAGGACTTTTTGCTTGAATTATTGGACGAAATTATCACAACATACAATCCTGATGGCATAAATCTTGATTATATCAGATATCCTAACGCAAATACTTCAGGCGATATGAATTCTTGGGGCTACACAGAATACGCAAGAAATGATTTTAAACTTCTATACGGCACAGACCCTATAGAATTAACAACCTCAGATGTTTTATGGCTTGACTGGAATCAGTATAGACGAAATAACATCACAAATTTTGTAAAAAAAGCCGGAAAACTTTGCCGCAGTAAAAATGTTTACATAAGTACAGTAATTTTTCCTGATATAGCTTCAGCTCTGGCTTCTAAACAGCAGGACTGGAGAAATTGGTCTATTCATGATTATGTAGACGGATTTACACCGCTGTTTTTAACAAACGATTCAAATATGCTTGTTTCTATGATGAACGATGTTATGAGAATCAAATCGCCTCAAACCGAGCTTTTTGCAGGATTATTTATAACCTTTATGGGCGGAGCACCTGAAGACTTAATCCGTCAAATTTATCAAACAAGAATGATGAATTCAAACGGAGTTATTATATTTGACTATGCTCATACAACTCCTGTTTATACCACTACACTTATGGCAAGCGCGTTTAATGAAGCTAAACAAAAAAATCAATGTATCGCAGAAAAGCAAAAAAAAAAGTGGTGGAAACAAAGGAAGAAAAAAGAGAAAACCGTTCTGGAAAAGTAATTGTAACAACTAATGCAAAAGGCCGCTGGGTATTTTCAAGACAGTAATAAGAATTACTATAAAATATATTATGTATTTATACTGGAACTTATGCAGTCCCAAACCCTGCACCAGCAATTCTTTTTCTTTGTTGCGAGGCAAAGAAAAAGAATTCTGG
>CASLVD010000076.1 GCA_949398305.1 uncultured Candidatus Melainabacteria bacterium
CCGCCGCTTTTTTTAACTTTTAATTAGTCAAAAACGTAGCTGATAATTGCAGCTTCTCTAGCTTTTTTAATTGCTTTAGCAATCATTCTTTGGTGAGCTGCACAGTTGCCTGTGATTCTACGCGGAATGATTTTTCCAGCTTCTGTTAAGTATCTTTTTAACTTAGCAGCATCTTTGTAGTCGATAGATTCAACTTTGTCAGCACATAGACTGCAATTTTTACGTTTTCTTATCTTCTTGTCTTGCCATTTTTCTAATTTGCCTTTCTAGCCTGTCCTCACCGGACGGGGTATTTTGCTACCAACTGCCTTGCTCTTTGTTTTTCTAATGAGCTCCGCAGGGGTGGCTCCGCCACGGTATTGGTATATATACTACATTAATTTTAATTTATATTCGCTCATACATCTTTGTGCATTGCAAACTTGCCGAGGACTAGAACGGAATTTCTTCGTCATCCATTAACACATCGGTGTTAGCTTCAGGTGATGATTCCATTTCACCAAATGTTAGGATGTCGCCGTCATCATTTGAAGATGATGAAGATGAACTTCCGCCCATTAGCTCAATAGTAGAGGCTTCAATTTCAAAAACTTTCTTTTCTGTACCATCGTCCATTTTGCTGATACCGTTTTGTAAACGTCCTTCAACTAAGACTTTTTGGTTTTTTGAAAGTCCTGACACAACTTCTTCTAAAGCTTGTCTTTTTGAAATTACTCTAACAAGGGTTTCTTCTTGAGTTCCAATGTTCATAACAAATGATGAAACTGCAACATTGTTTGCTGTAAACCCTGTTTTAGGTGTTTTATAAACTATACCTGTTACTACTGCTTTTGCTAATGTCATTATTTTTTCCTTTTTATTTGTTTTACAATGCCGAACTCACACCGGCTTACGTGATTTTCCCGCCTGTGCAATCAGAGATTGCTTCGCTCATTTACATTCGCAACGGCGGTCATATAATGTTCGTCCCTGCTCTCGTCACACTCCCGTGTGCCGACACTGGACTCACACCAGCTTACGCAGTAGCTTTTGCTGAAACTTCCATAAACATTGTTCTTAAGATGTTGTCGTTTAATCTTAATTGTCTTTTGAATTCAGCGATTTTGTCAGCAGGAATAGATAAAACTGTTGTAGCAAAGAATCCGTCTCTGAAGTTTTGGATTTCATAAGCTAATTTTTTTCTGCCGCCTTTGTCAGTAGAAACAACGTTTCCGCCGAATTCAGTAATAACTGAGTTAATTTTTTCAATAACTTTATCAACTTCTTCAGCATCTAAGTTTGGTTTGAATATAGTCATTAATTCATAAGTTTTCATTTAAATTTTCTCCTTTTACTATTTTTCTAGTGTATGGTTAAATCTTACCATGAAAAAAGAAATTTTTACAACATGTACTGTGCGTTGAAGCTGTATTCAGCCGGTCCGATTAAGAAAATATCTTTGTTTGGATTTTGCTGATTCCCGCTCCATTCAACGTTTACAGACCCGCCTAAGAGGTTAACTTTTACGTTTTGTTCTGTTAAGTTATTTAAAACACAGGCAACTACACTTGCACAAGCTCCTGTTCCGCAGGCAAGAGTTATTCCGCATCCGCGCTCATATACTCTCATATCTATTTCATTGCGGGAAAGGATTTTGACAAATTCAGTGTTGGTTTTTTCAGGAAAGTATGGATGTTTTTCCATATCAGGACCGTAATTTTGAGCAAGATGCATCGGATCTTCCTGTGTAAATATTATACAGTGCGGGTTTCCCATTGATACAGGGGTTAAATCAAATTTTTTGTCGCGGATTTGAACAGTTCGTTCTCCTTTAAACGGGATTTTAGCATCTTCAAGAATTGGTGTTCCCATATTAACTTTTACTGTGCCGTTATCTTGAATTTCAGGTTTTATTATACCGGCAAGTGTTTTTACACTGAATTGTTTTTTATCAACAAGTTTTTTGTCATAAACGTATTTTGCAAAACATCTCATTCCGTTTCCGCACATTTGAGCGGTTGAACCGTCAGAATTGTAAAAATACCACGCGATATCTGTTTCACCGTTTGGTTTTGTATCAGGAATAATCATTCCGTCAGCGCCGATTCCAAAATGTCTGTCGCAAAGTTTTACGGCTAAATCGCTCATTGGCATATTTATTTTTTCGTATTCTGAATAATCAAGGATTACAAAATCATTACCGCACCCTTGCATTTTTGTTATGTTAATTGTTGTCATAATTCACCTCTGGGGTAAATTATATCACAAAGGGGTAAAGGGGTAAATGTTGCTTTAATTATTTTCGGGTCAGCTCAATAGTTCAGCTCCGCAAGGGGACAATAATACAAGGTAGTTTTTAATCTGCATAGAAGCTCTAACCAAAACTATGCTTTAAGTTTCATTGGTTCGTAAACTTTTTGTTCTTGTTTTTCTTTGCTAACAAGCGGTTTATCCCAATACTCGGCAGCTTTTTTACCGATTTTTTGACCTATTGTTGAAGAACCGATTGAACCTGCTACAAATACAATACCTTTAATTATCGGAATCCATTTTTTATTTATTGGCAATTTTGCTAAAACTTTATCAAGATGTTTTTTCATTAAGCCTTCGCCAAGAAACATACCGGCTAAACATCCTGATTCTGTGATTATAGTACTTTTTCTTTCTTCTTTATCTGCTAATGCTACTTTAAGTCCGCTTGATGCGACAATCAGCGGGTTTACGTTATCGCTTGCAAATTTAACAACTTTGCCTAATTTACTTACAACTTTATCACTTTTTGCAATATCCAACCCCTGGCTTAAAGCTTTTGAAATCGGGTTATCCATTTGTGCAGCTGCTTTTACTGCTGCTGCGCCTTGTCCGACAGTAACAGGTAATCTTCCGATGTCGCCGGAAGTGGTTTTATCTGCATTTCTCACAGAAAATAAAGCTGTTGCTACATTACTGTATGCCATAAAACAATATACCTTTTCACACTATAACCTACATTTATATAAAGTATTTTTTTTGTGTGAAATTGCAAAGGGTAATAAAAAGTTTACATTTGTTAATCTTTTCCGCAAACTGTTTTGGCAACTTGTTCTGCTGTGATTTTCAGACAGTCTAATTTATCACAGGTTGTTTGTCGTCTTGCCCAAAGACAAGGCTTAAGTTCGCAATTGTCATTTGCCATAATCGGTGTAACATTTTCAGATTTCGGGATAAGCGCGTTTACATCTGTCGGACCGAAAATTACATAAGTTTTTACTCCTAATGCAACTGCTGCATGCAATGGGGCGGAATCAGAACATAAAAACTTTTCGGCAGATGAAATCAGTTCTGCCAATTCTTTTAGATTTTTTGTTGTACCGTAAAGGTTTTCAAAATTTTGGGTACGAACTGTTTTTAAAATTGTTTCAATACATTCTTTATCATCAGGTCCGCCGACAAGCATTACTTTTTTACCCTCTGAAACAAGTAAATCAATTACATTTGCCCAAGTTTCCGGCGAGATTGTTTTGATACAATTTTTTTGAACACTTAATTTACTGACTCCGGGATGGATTAGAACCGAATTAGCAATTTTTTCTTTTTTATCAATATTTATTTCGGGAAGTTCGGTGTTATGCTTTGTAAGCGGACGAATTAAATCATGATACATTTTGCAGGCGTACTGATTTTTATTAAGCGGCACGGCATATGTCAAAAGTTTTTGGCTTAATGACCCTGTATTATAGCCGCAGCGAGTTTTTATGCCTGTTAAAAACAGTAAAATACTTATAAGTTTATTCCCGCCTGATGAAACTACGATATCATACTTTCCTTTTCGCGCTTTGAATAAAAGTTTAAGCATTTCAAGATATTTATTTTTTCCTTTAACATCAATTAGTATTAAATTATCTATTTTGTCTGTTAAGTCTTTAACCCCTTTGCTTCGCGGTTCTAAGGCAAGTGTAATTTCAGAATCAGGAAATTCTTTTTTTAAAGATATGAGAGTCGGGAGGAAAAATATTTCATCCCCGATGCCGCCAAAATTTATTGTAAGAATTCTTTTTCCCATTTAAAACTTACCTCAAACTTTCCGGAACAGCCATAGGTATTGGTGTAATTTTATTAGCTGGTTTAGCAGGAACAGGTGCTGCCGGTGCTGCCGTTTTGTTTTCGGCAGGTGTTGTTGTTTCTTTTGGCTGAGCTGAAGCAGGAGTTTCTTCCGGTTTTGCAGGCTCTTCTGCTTTTGGATCAGGTTGAGCTGCTTCTTTACCTTCGTTAGACGGATTTTCTTCATCTCCGATAATTTTAGCACTTCCGTATCCGCCGCTGTAGTTTTCAAGTTCAATTTCCGGATAATCAAAGTCTTTCGCACCAAGGTCACGGGTTGCAACTGTCATAACTTCTTTCCAGATTTTTGCAGGAAGTGTACCACCATACAGACCGTTAATTTTTTTGTTGTTATCATCACCGACCCAAACACCTGTTACAATATCTGGTGTGTAGCCTACAAAGTAAGCGTCTTTATAATCATCTGTAGTACCTGTTTTACCTGCTGCCGGTTTACCTATATTTGCGCCTGTACCTGTACCTGAGATGATTACTGTTTTCATCATAGCAGTCATTTCAGCGGCAGTTTTTAAGCTTAATTGATGTGAAGATTTAGTTTTGCCGGCTCTATACAAAACTCTTCCGCGTGAATCTTCAATTCGTTCGATTGCGTAAGGCTGTACTACATAACCTCCGTTTGCAAAAGCTCCGTATGCTCTTACAAATTCGAACATTTTAACCCCGTTAGAACCTAAAGATATTGTATAATCGTATTCAAGCGGAGTTGATATGCCTAAAACTTTTGCAAGTTGTATTACAGAACGGATTCCTACTTCCTGAATTATTCTTGCTGCACATACGTTTGATGATATCATTAGTGCTTTATAAACAGGAATTTTTCCTCTGTATTTGTGGCTTGAGTTGTGTGGTGACCAGTTTCCTATTGTAATAGGACTATCATCTACTAAATCATTTGGTGAAATACCTTTTTCCATAGCTGCAGCGTAAAGAATAGGTTTGAATGCAGAACCCGGCGGTCTTATTGCCTGAGTAACACGGTCAAATTGGCTTTCTCCGTAGTTTTTTCCGCCTGCATAAACTAAAATTCTGCCGTCAATCGGACTGAATGAAAATACTGCAGCCTGCTGTGAAACATTTGTTAAGCCCCATGATTTCATATTTCTAAGTATTGATTCATTTGCCGCATCCTGTGCTTTTGAATCAAGTGTTGTTATAACTTTATAACCGCCATGGATGATATCGGTTTCTGTGAATCCGAGTTTTTCCATTTCTTTAATAACATAATCGCTAAAATATGGCGCTTTGTTTGTTGTATAAATTTGCGGAATCGTGCTTAATTTTAAATCAGCTTGAATTGCTTTATCGTAATCTTCTTGTGAAATGTATTTCATTGTAAGCATTCTCTTTAAAACCTGATTACGTCTTTGGATAGCTAAATCCTTATTGTTATAAGGGTTGTAAACAGATGGTGCTTGCGGCAAACCCGCAATCAGTGCAAGTTCAGGAAGCGTTAACTGGTTAAGCTTTTTATTAAAATATATTTTTGACGCCGCGGAAACTCCGTATGCTCCTGCGCCAAGGTATACATTATTTAAGTACATTTCTAAGATTTGATCTTTAGAAATTGTTTTTTCAATTCTTGCGGAAACTTCTAGTTCTTTAATTTTTCTTGTAATTGTTCTTTCATTAGATAGGAATAGAATCCTTGCTAACTGTTGTGTCAGAGTACTCGCACCTTGAACGGCACGGCGAGCTACAACGTTTTGGATAGAAGATCTTATAATTCCGAAAATATCATATCCGTTATGGCGGTAGAAGTTTTTGTCTTCGGTTGCGATTAGTGCGTTTTTAAGTTCTTCCGGAACATCTTTTAAATCTACTCTGTCATAAGTGTATGCTGTGAATGTTTTTATAACTTCACCATCTTGAGAGTAGAATTTTGTGACAATATTAGGTTTATAATCTTCCAAATTCTCAATTGGCGGAAGTGAAGATAAATATAGGTTTAATGCCACAAAACCGGCAAGCATTAACGCTGTCATTGTCAGTACAAATAATTTTAAGTTCGCGAAAAATTTATTTTCCTTTTTTCTTGAAATATTTTCCCGTGCAATATCTTTTGCGGCTCTTTGCCTTTTGTATCTATCATAAGAACTTGACATAGATTCTCTCCCTATCAATTAAACCATTATATTATATCACTTAAAAATATATATCAAGAGGTAAATATAATATTTTTATTAATGTATTACAAATTTCTTTACAAAGGCTTCAAAATGAAAAATGTTCGTTTTATACTTAAACGGTTGACAAAAACGGAGATGTAAAAAGATGTATAACGTAGCAATAATCGGTGCCGGTCCTGCGGGAATCTTTGCGGCATTAGAAATAATGAAGTTAAAACCTGAATGGAAAGTTGTTCTAATCGAAAAAGGACAAAGAATTGAAAAGAGAAAATGTCCTATTCGTGAAGGTTCTCCAAAGTGTGTAAATTGCAGAAGATGCGGTTTGTTATGCGGATGGGGCGGAGCAGGTGCTTTTTCTGACGGGAAATTAACATTAACACCTGATGTAGGCGGACATCTTGTTGATTATATGACAAGAAAACAAGCTGAAGATTTAATTGGTTATGCAGATGAGTTATACCTTCAATATGGTGCAACTGATGAGGTTTTCGGAACTGATATGAAGGTTTTTGAAGAAATCGAACATCAGGCTGTACTTGCTGAATTGAAACTTGTACACTCTCCTGTAAGACATTTGGGTACTGAAAGAAGCTTGGATGTACTTAAAAATATGCAGGATTATCTTGATGAAAGAATTACAATCCTGAATAATGTTTCTGCTCAATCTTTAATTGTTGAGTGTGAACAAGTCAAAGGTATTAAGCTTGATAACGGTGAAGTTATTTCTGCTGAGTATACAATTATTGCACCGGGCAGAGAAGGTGCTGATTGGCTTACTCAGGAGTTTGCACAGCATAAAATCGGTATGGTAAATAATGCAGTAGATGTTGGTGTCAGAGTTGAACTTCCTGCTCCTGTATTTGAACCGTTAACATCAAAACTTTATGAATCTAAATTAATATATCATTCACCAACATTCGGGGATGAAGTCAGAACTTTCTGCATGAACCCGAATGGTGAAGTTGTTCAGGAAAATTATAACGGTATTGCAACAGTTAACGGTCACAGTTATGCAAATTACAAGACTCCTAATACAAACTTCGCACTTCTTGTAAGTGAAAAATTCACAGAACCGTTTAAAGAACCTATTCAATACGGTCAACATATTGCAAGACTTGCAAACATGCTTGGCGGCGGAATCCTTGTTCAAAGATTCGGTGATCTTCTTGAAGGCAGACGTTCTACTCCGGAAAGAATTAAATCAAGCGTGATTACACCGACTCTAACTTGTGCAACTCCGGGCGACTTAAGTCTTGTTATTCCATACAGACAAATGACAAGTATTATTGAAATGCTTCAGGCGCTTGATAAAATTGCACCTGGTACAGCATCTCGCTATACACTTCTTTATGGTATCGAAGTTAAATTCTACTCAGCAAGAGTTAAATTGACTAACGAGCTTGAAACCGAAGGTGTAAAAAATCTGTTCACTATAGGTGACGGCGCAGGTGTTACAAGAGGATTGCTGCAAGCGTCAGCTTCAGGGGTTCATGTTGCAAGAACAATCTGTGCAAGATAAGTTTATTTTAAAAGAGGC
>CASLVD010000077.1 GCA_949398305.1 uncultured Candidatus Melainabacteria bacterium
AGAACGATCTTCTAATTCAACAGAAGGTTCTGATATTAACCAAGCGATTACTGATTTAACAGATATATTCAATGTATTGGGCGGTTTTATTCCGGATGGTTTGATGGGTAATGTAGGGAATTTCTTAAGTGATTACCGTGAGAATTTGAATAATATGCTGCGTCAAAATGGAGTTTTAACCGGCGGTGCTGCTGGGGTTGTTTCAAATACTGCTGTGCCGTTAGGAAATATTGAAAGTGCACAACCTGCAGGTGGAATTTCGCAGGGCAGTTCGATGTCGAATTTTAGGGCTCGCCGTAATGTTAATCCAACAAAAGATATGGGTAATTGCCAGAGTGCGAATGTAGTTTATCAGGCACGCAAACAGGGATATGATGTTAGTGCAATAGCGCTTGATGAATCAACCCCTGTGATGATGGATTTGGGCTTCAATCCTCAGAATGCTTATATAGACCCATCAACCGGAGCTCCACCTGAAGTAAAATGTTCGTATTCTTATGATGAACAAAAATGTTTGAAGTGGTTACAGTCAAATATTAAAACTGGAGAAACATATAGTATGACTTATATTCCAAAAGATGATAGTAAGGGAACTGGTCATGTTGTCGAAGTAACAAAAACAAGAGGAGGAGATATTATATTCTATGACCCCCAAAATGGTCAAACTTATGATAAAGCACTTCTAGAAAAAGATGTACTTTATCCACCAGAAATAGGTATAAAATTTTCAGAGAAACTCTTTCCTCAAATATTTCGAGTAGACAATGCTAAAATAAATGTGGATATATTGAATAAAATTTCGAAACCTAGGAAATAATAAAGTTTAAAACCCTTCAATATAATGAACTTCATTATTAATGATATTCATAGGTGTGCATTTGTAATGAGGTTGAAAATAAAGACATGAATATGATATTTTTTCAGCTTCATTATTTGAGGCAAATCTCACATTATTGTTTTTTAATAAAATATAACTTCTAAAAAAATTATATTTATAAACTCCATAAACATCATAATCACCAATATTTTGAATAGGCTTAATTTTTTGCGCACATGAATAGTCATACTTATCAGCTAATTGAACAACTGCAGGTGGAACAGTATTTGGTGGGTCACATACAAATGGCATAATTTTTTCATACTCCCTAAGACCTATTATATTTAATAGGTCTTTTTTGTCAAATATATTTCTTAAACAAATGTAAAAAATTTGACAAAATCTCATGACAAAATTTGCTGATTATTTTATCATTTTTATATAAGCGGAGGCAGAATGTTTAACGATATGATAAATAACAAATCCGATTTTGATATAACTTCAAAAAGTGCGTTTTCAAGTGAAAATGATACTTTTACATCACGCTCTTTTGCGGCTCTTTTAGCTAAAAATAATGTTCCGGTTTCTCATAAGAACATTGCGGATAATTATATTATTATTAAAAAAGTTTTCAAATTTCAGGCATGTTTGAGCAGGATTACAAATGTTGAAAAGGCAATGCTTGAAAAATATGATTTTAATACTTTGGAATACACTACAATGAAGCAAATGTATGATGAGCTTGCTCTGCTTCAAAAATGGTCTGCTTCTGACGATGTTTCATTATGTGAAACTGCCGAACATATTTTGCAAATTCGTGTTAAAGAATTAAAATTTATAGAAGCTAGCAGTTACGCTACAATTTCAAATGAAATATATAACGGTTATAGAGCGCTTGATCAGTATTTGAAAGAAATTAGTAAATTTCAGACAACAGAAGCTCTTAAAAGTTTAAGTATATGATTTCTTTTTATAATGCCCCGTCCGGCCGAGCATCCTGCGGAGCTGAATACTTGAGATGACTTGGAAATAATCGCAATATATTTACCCCTACCAAGGGTAGTTGGATGGGATTTTCCAGCTGTTCATTTGAATAAGTTTTGTACAGAAATCACAACCTGTGCATTCAGGAGCGCAACTTCGGGTATTACCATTTATTAAATCTTCTTTTGTTTTCTTCCAGCCATAAACATAAGGTTCAATATAGCTGATACTGTTGGTTACATTATCAACACCGCTGACTTTTGCCATTTGAAACCGAAATTTGTGCCGTGCAATGTTTGGCAAAGTTTTATTATTAACATATTTTTTATCGTTGTAATATGTTATATCTCCCCCGTTTGGGTCAATAGAAAAAGTTGTGATTCCGCCATCCATAAGTGTTACACAAACCCAGATTTGACCATTTGCAGAGCATTCTTCATATCCCAGATGTTTCATATATGGAAAGATATAAGTGTTTAAAAACTCGACTGTTTCATCGTAGGTATAAGTTTTCTTTGCAATAATCCATCCGTCCGGATCGCCGTTATCAGCTACAGACATTCTTAGTGTCTGGTTCATCATGGAGTAGAATTTTACAAGCTGTGTTTCCGTACGTTGTTTCGCATATTTAGTCATTAGTGTTGGTATGGTCATTGCGGCAACAACACCAATTATGCCTAGTGTGATGAGGACCTCAGCTAAAGTAAAACCTTTTTTCATTATTATAATCCTTTCCATGATTACTATAGTAAATATCATGATTATAATAATCTCTTTAGTTGAATATGTCAATATAATAAAATAATAGCTATGGATAAGGATTTTGGATATATTTTAGGGTCAAATGTTCGCGCAGAAAGGTTAAGAAGACATTATACTCAGGATGAACTTGCTGAATTGCTTGATATGAGCATAAATTATGTAGGGAAACTAGAACGCGGTGTAATTATTCCGAGTGCTCAGGTGATTTTTAAGCTGTCTAAAATTTTGAGAGTTGATATAAATGATTTTTTCAAAGAAATTGAATAACCGTTAAATACTTATCCTTCTTGTTGATAGCCAAAATTTTTAAGGATTTTTTCTTTTTTACGCCAATCTTTTTCAACTTTAACTTCAAGTTGTAGAAAAACTTTCTTTTCAACAATTTTTTCAAGTTCAAGACGAGATTCTGTTCCGATTTTTTTTAGAAGGCTTCCGCCTTTGCCGATAAGGATTCCTTTTTGGCTTTTGTGTTCGCAGTAAATTATGGCAGAGATTTTGTCGATAGTTTCTTCTTCTTTGTAGTTCATAACTTTTACGGCAACAGAGTGCGGAATTTCATCTGATGTATTAAGTAAAATCTTTTCGCGGATAATTTCTTCAGTGACATCGCGCATGGATTCTTCCGTGACAACATCATCAGGGTATAGCAGTTCTCCGTCAGGAAGTTTTTTATAAATATTTTTGATAAGTGTATCGATGTTTCTGCCGGTTTTAGCTGAAATTCTTACAACAGGCAGGTTTGTTTCAAAAAGTGTTTTGTAAGTTAATAAATTTTCTTCGACTTTTTCGGGTTTTTTAATTTTATCAACTTTATTCATTACAATAATTATCGGAATTTCGGTTTGCAGAAGGTTTTGCGCAATCCATTTATCTCCTTTTCCGGCAGGTTCGGAACCATCCACCAGAAATAGAATTACATCAGCATCAGGCACTGCAATTTTTGCTTCATCAAGAAGAAATTCTCCAAGTTTATTTAAAGGTTTGTGAACGCCCGGAGTGTCGACAAAAACAATTTGTCCTTCATCTGTTGTTAAGATGCCTTTAATTCTTTTTCTTGTTGTCTGCGCTTTGTCTGTTGTAATTACAATTTTTTGCCCTAATATTTGATTTAAAAGGGTTGATTTACCGACATTTGGACGCCCTATTATTGCTACAAATCCGCTTTTCATAAAGATATTGTAACATAAATCTTATATTTTTTTAATATAGTGGCAAAAATTTTTACTCTCGGGTATTATATATGTAGGAATGTGTAGTTGTTAGATTGATGTGAACAATGGGAAATAATAAGAAAAATATTATAATAGCGGCTGTATTGGCAATGTTTTCAACAGGATTTAATCCTGCAATTGCAGATAGTGCAAATAGTTTATTACAGATGGATGTAAAAAAGTCTTCTGTAGAAAATACTGTTGATGTTACTTTTTATACAACCGGAGAGCAAAAAAACTCTGTTGTAACAAGAAAAGCCAATAATCGATATGTGGTTTTACTGCCTAATGTTTCAAGTTCAGCATCAGTAGCTCCGGGTATCGGCGGGGTTAAAGACCTAATCACAGATATTGATGTAAAACACGTTAATGACGGTATCGGCGGGTACACCAAAGTTACTTTTGGTACAACAAAGCCTATCAATATTAAAACACACATGAAAAAAACTAATCCGTTAACACAAGCTCAAAAAGATTCACAAGCAATTATTGCGAAAAATAATACACCTAAACCGGCAGCTCAGCAAACCCCTGCAAAACCGGTTGCTAATTCAACTCCTGCAAAAACTCAAACAACTAACACACAACCAACAAAAACAGCTGCATCTGCTCCTGCAAAACCATCAGCAGCGCCAAAAATTGCATTATTTGACATGCCAAAAGCAAAAACACAGCCTGTTAAACCTAAAGCAGAAACTAAAAAACCTGTTGAGCAAAAAACTCAGCCTAAGCTTCAGCCAAAGGTTGAACAGCCTAAAGCCGAAACAAAACTTCAATCTCAACCTGCACAAACAAATTCATATGTTCCAAAAATGAAATTTGATGAAAACGGCAGACGTATGATTGATTTAGAACCTCGTGTATCTCATTCAATTGTAACAGAACAGCCTTCAAAACCTATGAACAATCCTTTGTTTGATGTTAATGAACCTGTTCAAAATATTCAATCAGAACCTTTAGCAAATGTGGAACAAACAGAAACTGCGGTTGAAACACCTGATACATCAAGTCGTTCATCAAAACATATTCCGATATGGATCCTTGCAGCAGGCGGATCAGTTATGCTTTTGGGAATTTTGTACCTTGTATTTGATGCAATGAAGCATGCAAATGAAAAAGATCAAACAAGATTGAATTCATTCTTCAAATTATCATCTCAAAATCAGGCAAAACGCCGCAGACGTGAGTATTATGATATCGTTAATAACGAAGAATTAAACTGGCAGGAAAAATATAAACTTTATACGGAAAAAGAAGAAAGACGCAAGGTTAAAAAAGCACCTTCAGCTATGTCTTATGTAACCGATATGTCAGGTTTGAAAAAAGCTGTAATTGAACCTGAAAAACAACCGGAAGTTGCAAAACCGCAAGAAAAAATACAACTGCCATCTTCGCTTCAAAATAATACTGTTGAAAAACACGAAAAATCTCACGATGACATCGTAAGAGAAAAATTACAGGCAAAGATTTCACAAATGGAACATTCTTTAGCACAGACTCCTACATTAAAAGAGCCGGAAGAAGTTTCGAATTCCGTAAAATCAGAAGATGATGTAATTATGAATAAGATTTCAGATGTAAAATTGAAATCATTTTCAAAACCAATCGGGCTTAAAGAAGCAAACAGAATTTTATCTGATAAAGATAAGAAATCTTCAAGAAATAAATCTTACAAAGAAGGCAGATTTGTTAAGTTGAAAAATTCACCTCTAAGTGTAAACAGACGACAATCTGCAGCAACTGACTTGAATATTTCTGACTTAATCGGAACAGGAAACAAGTATTTAACAAATAATGGGGAAATGAAAATGAACAAGGAAAAAGAAAATTATTTATTGTCTTCTCTTGATGAGTATTTATCAATTTTAGACACAGAAGAAAAACCGACAGTAGCAGATACTCTGGCAAAAGTAAAATCTTCAAACTCAGAAGCTATGAGCCGCTCAGGTGTAACTAATCCTATCTCAAGAGGTTCAAATCCTATGGCAGGCTCTAATACAAGACCTTACATGAACGGTTTAATCGTAAAATCAGGTTATAACATTGATTCTGAAAAAGGTTTCTATGTTGTAAACATTGACGGTGTTTCAGCTTTAGTTGGCAGAATCAAAGACAGTATTTTTGTCTTGAAAAAATTCGATCATGTAGTTGATAAACCAATTCAAGTAAGACCTGATGATAACAATGTTTACATTGTTCGTGTCGGCAAATTCAAATGTCTTGTAGATGTTTCTAAAGACAAAATGGGAACACTTATCGAGATCTAGATAAATAATGCTCAAAAAAATAATTTTACTTGTTTGTTTAATACTGACAGCAAGCTTGTTTTGCAGTCTAAAATATAACAATAATCATAATCAAAAAACGATAATACAATTTGCAACCTGGGGTTCAGAATCAGAAATGAAGATTTTGAAGCCCGTTTTGCATGATTTTGAACAGGAAAACCCCGATATAAAAGTAGATTTAATGCATATTCCCCAGAACTATTTTCAAAAAATACATCTGCTTTTTGCTTCAAATACTGCGCCTGATGTTATTTTTATGAATAATCAGTATCTTCCGGTGTATGCGAATGCCGGCGTTTTAGAGGATTTGACACCCTATAATCAACAATTCGGATTCGAAAATTTTTATATAAAATCACTTGAAGCCTTAAGTTGGAACAATCATATTTATGGTGTTCCGCGTGATGTTTCAAACCTTGTAATTTATTATAATAAAGATATTTTTGATAAATATGCAGTTCCGTATCCGAAATCCGGATGGACCTATGAAGAATTTTTATCAAAATCCCAAAAATTAACTCACTTACCGCAAGTTTTCGGGATTTCATTTGATGAAGAACCTTTGTTTTATATGCCTTATTTAATGGGCTTCGGGGTGGATTATGTTCCGGATTTTAATGACCAGAAAGTAAAAAACGCAATCCAAAATTACGCGGATTTGCGGCACAAATATCATATTGCACCATTAAAAACCGAAGTTTCAAGTATGACAATGGCACAAATGTTTCTGCAAGGAAGGCTTGCAATGTACCTTTCAGGACGCTGGCTTGTACCAAAATACCGCGAAGAAGCCAAATTTAACTGGGATGTGATTGAATTTCCTAAAGTAAATTCATTATCAAAAACTCCAATTGATGCTTCAGGATGGGTAATTTCAAAATCCTCAAAAAATAAAAAAGAAGCAATAAAATTAGTACAATATTTATCATCAAAATCAAGTACAGAACAATTAGCAAAAAGCGGATTAATTGTCCCTGCCAGAATTGATTGCGCTGATACTTTACAAGATGGTCAAAAACCTGAAAATTCCAAAATTTTTACAGATATAATCGAATCATCAATTCCGACACCTATCACAGTAAATTACCGCGAAATTCTTGACAATTTAAAATCTGAAACTGAAAGAATTTTTAATTTATAATCGCCTAATATATTAGGTATTGCAAACATATATTGGGTAGAATGTTAATATAGTAGTTATTAAAATAACTATTATGAATCAGAATACTATTTCAAAATTAGGGCTAAAGATAAGGATTGAACGTCAGAAACAGAAGATTTCTCAGGAAAAACTTGCTGAGTTTACTAATTTGAACAGAAATTTTATAGGAATGATTGAACGCGGAGAAACAAATGTTACTGTAAGAAATCTTGAAAGTATAGCAAATGCTTTAAATCTTCCGGTAAAAGAGTTGTTTAATTTTATCATATAAAGTTTCATTCTATATATCCGCAAATATTTTTCCGTCCGTCCTAGTTATGCAAAAAAAAAACGACTGTTGAATCAGTCGTTGGAAAATCAATAGGAAAAAGGGAAAGG
>CASLVD010000078.1 GCA_949398305.1 uncultured Candidatus Melainabacteria bacterium
ACATCTCCCGTAAAAAATTCGCAGATGAATATGATTTAAATGATAGTAATTTAAGTAAAATTGAACGAAAGGAGGAGGATTTTCGGTAGGGCGGAGTTGAGCATATGCGAACGAGCCCGTAAGAGCAAATAGTCCGATTGAACGAAAATTTGCAAAGCAAATTGTAGTGAATACTAGGACTATGCACACCCGAATAATCCGACACAAGTTATGGTTGACAAAATAATAATGCTATTACTAGCATTTTCCCTCGCAGTAATAGCATTAAAATTAAATCAACTGTAGGGTGCAGAGTGCTCTTAAGACTCGCTTAATCCTTAGGAGCTTCGCCCTACATATACATTATTTACATCTTTTGTCAAGAGTTGACCCTTTACAAAGCACTACCACACAACTTTTTCAATAAGCTCTATTTCATAACCGTCAGGATCTGTAACAAAAGCTATCTTTGTACCTTTTCCGTTTAAATCAAAAGGTTCATAAAGATATTCATATCCAAGCGAGTGTAGTTTTTCAGTAAATTCATCCAAAGATTCCACAGAAAATGCCAAATGTCCAAATCCTGAACCCAAATTATAACCATTCTCAGGTGTTTCATCATTTGCTGTAAGTTCAAGCTGTGTTGTACCGTCTTCATCTGTCAAAAAATATAACCAACAATCATCTAATCTTTTCTTTTTATCAAGTTTCATATTCAAAAGTTCAGTGTAAAATTTTACACTCTCATCAGCATTTTTAACCCTTATCATTGTATGTAATAATTTCATAAAAATCTCTCCTTTCTGAGTGATTATATCACGAAATAAAAAGTAAAAATACAGACTTATTATTAAGTTTATAGACAAAATTACCAGATTATTGTAAAATATTTGTACAGGGTATTTACCTATCACACCCACTGATACACTCGATTATATGAAGAAATCGGTCAGAAAGGGGGTGATGACATGAAAATACAATTAATAAAAGCTGCAATCATTGCAGTGATAGCAGCTCTTAAAATTGTTCTTTTATTCATGTAAGGGTATGATAGAAAAGTCTTTAGAAAAACCAACTTCTTAAAGGCTTTACCCTACAATTATATTATTTACTATTTTTTTCTTTTTGTCAATATGTTTGACTTTGAGCCTTTAAATTATATAATTCAATTATGGCTAATATTTTAAAAGTTTTAAAAGGAACAAAGGACATTTTGCCGCAAAATATTGATATGTGGCATTTCATAGAACAAAAAGCTGATGAAGTTTTTTCTAAATACGGTTTCAAAGAAATCAGAACACCAATAATTGAAGTTACAGAACTTTTTTCACGCGGTGTCGGCGATACAACTGATATCGTAAACAAAGAAATGTACACTTTTGAAAAAAGTGACAGGTCAATTACTCTTCGACCGGAAAATACAGCCGGTGTAGTTCGTTCTTATATCGAAAACGGTATGTCAAGACTTTCAGCACCTGTTAAATTATGGTATAAAGGCCCGATGTTCCGTTATGAAAGACCGCAAGCCGGACGTCAAAGACAATTCCATCAGGTTGGTATTGAAATGTTTGGTATAAAACAGCCAACTGCTGATGCTGAAGTTATTTTAATGGCAGTTAACTATTTAAAATCAATCGGTTTGAATGACTTGGATGTTGAAATAAATTCGCTTGGTTGTCCAAAATGCCGTGAAGAATTTAAAAACAAGTTAAAAGAAGTTTTAAAACCTTATTTTAATGAACTTTGCGAAGATTGTCAAAACAGATACGAAAAAAATCCGTTAAGACTTTTGGATTGTAAAGTTGAATCTTGCAAAAAAATATTTGCAAAACCTGAAATACAAGAAGTTATTAATTCTGATTTTATTTGCGATGAATGCGCGGAACATTATACAGAATTAAAATTATATCTTGATAAAATGGGTGTTAAATATACTGAAAACAAACTTCTTGTAAGAGGTTTGGATTATTATAACAGAACTGTTTTTGAAATAAAATCGAACAATTTGGGTTCACAAAACGCTGTAGCAGGCGGCGGAAGATATGATAGCTTAGTTGGTCAGCTTGGCGGAGAACCAACACCTGCTGTAGGTTTTGCGATGGGAATGGAAAGATTAATTTCACTTCTTCCTGAAAAAGAACCTAAAAAACTTGATGGTTATGTAGTATCAAATTTCCCTGTTGATGCTTTTGTTTTAGCTGAAGAATTGAGAAATCAGGGTTTGAATGTTGAATTGGATTTAACTAACAAAAAATTCACAAAACAACTTGAAAAAGCTTCAAAAGTTGCAAAATACGCATTTATTTTAGGTGAAGATGAAATTTTAAAACATCAGGTATCAATTAAAAACCTCGAAAAAGGAAATCAAATAACAGTTGATAGACATTGTTGCGTAAAAATGCTTGAAATTTAAATTGTTAATACTTGATTTTTACTCAAAAATAAGTTATAATACCTTACTGTAACCAGTATTTAAGGGGCAAATTGTTATGGCAGAAAAAATCACTATTCGTTCAGACAGAAAAACAGATTACAAATTCATGTACAAAGGTGAAGAAGTTGTTCTTGGAGCAGGTAAAATTATCGGCATTGCTGATGGCTTGGAACACGTTGTTCTTCCTACTTGTGCTATGAAAATTATGAATAATTTAATTGTTATTAAAGACGATGTAAAATAAGTTTCTATAATAAAAGCAAATCTTAAATCAAAGACCGAATAAACTTCGGTCTTTTTATTTTATTTTACACCTTGAATCATTGTATATCGTCTTCCGGTTTTTATTACTTTATATTTTATTTTATTTTTTATTTTGTCTATATCTTTGTTTTTTAAAACAACAACATTATCTTTTTTATTTAAATCATCATTTACTGTTTTTATATTAAGTTTCAAATCCTCGTTAAAATCAACTTTTTCATCGTTATAATAAAGCAGGGAATATTTTCTATCCATATTAAAAGCAGAAATTGTATAATCATGTTCTTTTGCATATTTTGCAAATTGTACCAAATCTCTTTGACCGAATCTATAATCAACTTCAAAAAATTCTTCTGTTGCAAATGCTGAAACAACTGTCATAAATAAAACATAGAAAACAAAAACACCAATATATTTTTTATATTTTACAAACAATAGTGTTCCGACACCAAAAACTAAAAGACAAATTAAGCTGAACCATTTAATTTCAGCGATATCATCTTCAATTTGAGCCGGCAGATAAAACTGCGTAAACATAGCAGCAATTCCTGCTATTACTGCAAACCATCCAAAAATTTTAACTGAAATATTAATTGGTTTTTCGTGTTTTTTTCTATCTGCATAATCCATCCAAACAAGCCCAATAATAATTGCAAGCGGATAATACACAGGCAAAATATAAGTTACAAGTTTTGTTGATGAACTTGAGAAAAACAGCACAATAAAAATTACCATAACCCAACAAAGAGCAAGCATTTTATGAACGTTATCAAGTTTATCAAAATCAAAATTTCTTATTTTTTCAATATATTTTTGTTTATCCCAATTTTTTATTTTCTCAACAGCTACAGCTATCATAGAAAATACCCAAGGAATAAATCCCCACAAAATAACAAGAAGATAATAATAGAACGGTTGTTTTCTTCCTATTTCATTATTTTCAGTATTTAAAAATCTATGCAAATGATGCTTTATAATATATTCATTAAAAAATAACGGATTATATTTGTTCAACATTACAATATGCCATGGAAGAACAATTAATAAAAATAGAATTACACCGGGTATAAAATACAATGGTTTAAAAATTTCTTTAAATTTTTTAGTCATAATTGATGTAAAAAATACTGTACCAAAAGGTATTACAAACCCGGGAATTCCTTTTGCCATTACAGCAAGTCCGGAAAATAAATAAAATGCCCACCAGTATAATTTTTTATGATTTTCATTACAGAAATAAATCTGGAAATAACATACTAAAGCAAGTCCAATATAAAAAGTTAAAACAATATCTAAAATTGCATATTTTGCAAGCATAATAAATTCTAAAGATGTTGCAAGGATTAAAGATGTAAAAACACCAAATCTTCTATTAATTCTTTTTCTACATGTAAAATAAACAACAAAACTAAACAAAAATCCTAAAAGTGACACAGGAAATCTTGCGGTAAATTCATTTATTTTACCAAAAATAGCAAAAGATAAACATTCCTGCCAAAAATATAAAGGCGGTTTTTCAAAGAAATATTCACCATTTAAATAAAGAGTCATAAAATCTTTTGATAAAAACATATCACGAGCCATAGCAACATATCTTGTTTCATCAACATCCATCAAAGAATATGTTCCTATTCCGTGAAAAAATATAAAATAAAAAATAACAGCTAAACCTAAAACTGTCAAAATATCAGCATGTTTATTTCCGAAAAATTTTAATTTATTCCACAATTCCATAATTATAATTTACTCTCCAAACTTATAACAAAAATATTATATTATAAATATTATTGTAGAAAACTATGTAAAATAAATGTAGAAAATTAAAAGTTTTCTACAATTAATTGTCAAATATTAATTATAAAAAAGTTTTCTACATTTTATCTAAAAATCACAAAAAGTTTTCTACAATTTTCCTACAATCTAAAACTATTTCATAGTCATAGTTTCAGAAGTTTTCTACAAATATTGACACGTTATTATCATGAAGAATATTATATTAATATATTTATTTAAATTATATTATTATATATAGATTCAAAAAAGAATATAATTTATAAATTTTTGTTTGTCGTAAAAAATGAAGTTGTATTCAATTAGAAAATATATTATAATAAAAGAATAAAGTTTGAATTAAACATGAGGGTACTTTGGATGTTTGAAAATAAAAAATTTGGTTTTACATTAACAGAACTTTTGATTGCTTTAACAATAATTGGAGCAGTTGCAGCTTTATCTATTCCGTCAATGATGGAAAACTTAAATAAAAAACAAATGGTTACTCAATTAAAAAGTACAGTATCTTCGATTCAAACTTTAGCCGGTAATCAACTTGCAATAAAAAAATCAAGAACATTAAAGGATACAGATTTTGCAGATCCTGCAAAATTATTACAGGAAAAAAACTTTCAAATAGCTAAATTTTGTGATTCCGCAGCTGACTGCTGGGCTGATAAATATAGACAAATAGGTGATATGGATCAAGCAATTGCTTATCCTCCAAATGGTGGAGTTAATGTAGTTCTAAAAAATGGGATTGTTTTAAACTACAGGGTAACTAACAGTAATGAAATTTTACCTGGTAATGATAAACTTTTTGGTACTTTTAATGTTGATTTGAATGGTAAGGATAAACCAAACATAGTTGGCAGAGATCTTTTTGGTTTCTATATTTCTGAAAAAGGCAAAATCATGGATGAATTTCAAGCTACAAATGAAGAATATGTTCAAGCAACTTCTATAAATGATTGTAAGTTTGGTTTAGCAACTTATTGTATTGCGGAAATAATGAGAAATAACTGGACTATAACTTATTAACTTATTGTGTAACAGAATATTTCTGATAATTATTGATTTTAATTTATTTTTTTATGTCTTTATCCTATAATTATTGTAAAAGATAACTTATAGGAGCAGGGATATGAAATTTATTATCAGAAAAGAGGATTTATATAACGGAATTAAGATTGTTGAACGTGCAACATCTCAAAAAGCAGTTCAGCCTGTTTTATACAATATTTTGATTGAAACTTTAGAAAACAATTCAATCAGATTAACAGCGACAGATTTAGTTCTTACTGTAACAACTACAGCTGATGCTCAAATTGAAGAAATGGGAAAAATTACTCTTCCTGCTAAAAAATTGAACGAAATAGTTTCTAAACTCGGTAACGATTTAGTAACTTTTGAGATGGAAGAAAATGGTACAAATGTAAATATCTCTTGCAATAAATCAAAATTTGATATAATCGGTATTTCAGCAAATGAATTTCCGCCGGAAGTTACAAATTACGAAATGGATGAAACAAAATGCTTTGATGTAGAGTTAAAACCGTTCTTAAAAGCAATAAGACAAGCAGGTTTTGCCGCTGCAAGCTATGAAGTAAGTAATCTTTTATCAGGTATTGTTTGTGATTTTTCAAACGGAATTTTAGAAATAGCTTCAACTGATGGTAATAGACTTGCTCGTGTAAGAGAAAAAATTAATTCTGATATAGCAGAACAAACTCAATTGATTATTCCGTCTCGTACATTGAATGAATTCATGAAAATGGGCGCTTTTATTGATGATGAAACTATAAAAATCTGCAAAGATAAATCAACAATTGTTCTAAAAACAGAAAAAACTTTAACAATTTCAAGACTTCTTGAGGGTCAGTTCCCTAAATATAATCAATTAATACCTTCAGAAAGTCCAAAACAAGCGATAGTAAATGTATCTCAACTTATCTCAGCACTTGAAAGAGTTTCTGTTATGGTTAACGATAAAACAAGTATTGTAAAAATGCTATTTGCAGATAATGAGTTAACGCTATCAGCAGATACTCCGGATTCAGGTAAATCAGAAGATAAAATTGATATTCAATATACAGCAGAAGAATTACTTATTGCTTTCAACTACAAATTTGTTCTTGATGCATTGAGAATAATTGAAAGTGATGAAGTTGTAATCGGATTAAATGCAAGTTTATCAGCAACAGTTCTAAAACCAAACAGCGAAGACGACTTTATCTGCTTAATTATGCCTGTTCAAATCAGATAGGGGTAAATAATTAATAACATATTGCCCTGTATCTTGAATTTGCTCCACGCTCATAGAGTTTCGCTTTTGCCAAAATCCGTTGCGGAGCTGAATTGTATCGCTTACTTTAGGTTATAATTGGTAGCCTATTGTTCCGTTCGGCGATGACTACCATGGATAGTTTTTATCAATTTTCCATCCTGCACGTAAGATTTTTTCGGCACAATAACCTGTGCCTGAACCTTTATTTGATTTAGAACAAGTGTTATTGATTTGTTCATTAGATAAATTATAACCTAGCGGTCTTACTCCACCGCCATCTTTTTGAACTCTTGTTAAAATAAATACATCCCGCCCCATTTGGTTTGGACCGTTTCCACCATTTATGTCTATATAAATATTATAATTTGGTACAGTCATATCACCGTGGGTAGTTAATATGACATATAAAACGCCGTCCATAGAATAAAATGTTGTTCTGGCAGTTGGTGCTATAAGAGCAATAGCAACTTTTTTACCATTAGGATATTTCCAGGGAAAATTTGAATTATACCCGCAGCTTTCGGGCTTTTCACAATACGATAAAACTTTAATATATGGAGCCCAGTATGTTTTAAAATATTCTTCCGCACCTAATTTAAATGCACTTTCAGGTTCACCAACATCATCGTATGAAAGTCTGTATGCTTGATTTATTACAGATAATGCTTTTTTTAGTCTGGTAACAGTTTGTTCTTGTTGAAAATGAGCCATTAGTGCCGGAATAGTCATTGCTGCCACAACTCCAATTATACCTAATGTTATAAGCATCTCTGCTAAAGTGAATGCCTGTTTATTTTTCATATCTTTCCTTTAAGTTAAATA
>CASLVD010000079.1 GCA_949398305.1 uncultured Candidatus Melainabacteria bacterium
ATATAGTTCTTTATCAATTAAAAATAATGCTGATTTTTCTGCACCAAACGTTTTAAGCTTTGCAATTATACGCGATACAGTAGCTTCTTCCTCTATTTGCTCTTTTAAATACCAATCAATAAAATTTCTTGTAGCAAGATCACACTCGCCTTCTGTCATTGAAGCTACACAATCAATTGATGATGTTATTGAACGTTCATGATTATAAATTTGTTCAAAAACTTCAATAGGACTGTTCATGTCAAATTTTGGCATAGAAATCTGTCCTAGATGTACCTGTGAATTTCTGCCCAAAATGTATTCAAACAAAATCATTCCATGGTCAATTTCTTCTTTAGACTGAACTTTAGCCCAGTGAGAAAAGCCGTACAAACCAATTTCAGAAAAATAAGCAGACATTGATAAATATAAATACGCAGAATAAAATTCCTTGTTAATTTGTTCATTGAGTATATCTCTGATTTTATCACTAATCATTATCCCTCCTGTAAGTGAATTTATAAGTATTTTTGAAAATTCAGGATGACGTTTTTCACTTTACCCCTCCGGCTCTGACTCCCAAAGCCCATGAAGATTACAAAAAGCTCTGGCTTTTTCTAATCCCAATTTATCTTTTATCATCATAATCGGCTCATCTGACGGATAGAAATATTCCAATTCAGAGCGTCTTCTATCTTTTGCAATAGTTTCAACAAACTGAATATAGTGTTCCTCTGTCATAGGATGCAAAGTTGAACCAACACGAACTTCCTCTCCTTGATTATCAGTTGCAGAAAATACAGGAACATGTTTTTCGCCATATTCAGAATCGCTTTTCTTAGCTTCTAAATATTCCATAGGTTCGCCGCAGCAAACAAGTTCACCAACTCCGGGTAATATAACTTCTACTAAATTTCCGCAAATATTACATTTATATAACTCTAAACGTTCGGTCATAATAATTTCTCCTTTCAAGTAAAGAATAAATCTTGAAAGAATTAATTCATCAGAAAACCGGCTTATCAAATAGTACTATTATTTTCGTTTTTCAATATGCAAATCATACCCGAGAATTTCACATATATTTTTTAAATCCTTAAACGTCAGATATTCTCTTTTTAATTTTACCCAAATAAATAATATTTGTGTTAGAATATTTTTAAGTCGTGTTCCACGGGGTGTTGCAAGCCCTTGACCCGAAGCTTATGCGGGGTGCAGAGCCTGTTGTGAGGGCTTTATGAGTACGCCGAAATTTAATACAATTGTTGATAGTAACAGCTTCGATGGCGTAAACCTTCGAACCGTGTCAGGGGGGAAACCCAGCAGCACTAAGATTGATTTTGCGGGTGTCGATTCTGTTAAAGGAGAAAGTATTAAAGGACTGCGTGTTTGTAAATTTCGATAGACAGTGACACGACTTTTTTATTTTAATTCTTTTTCTTTTACATATCTCGGACGTGCTTTTACTTCGCGGTAGACCTGTCCTACATATTCTCCGATAACCCCGAGACAGAACAATTGAAGCCCGCCGAAAAACGATAACATAATAATTGCCGTTGCATACCCGTTTGGAGAATCATTGAAAAACACTTTTTCAAAAATAGTTTCCAAACCTACAAGAATAGAGCCAAAAAACATTATAATACCAAGAACCGCTATAATTCTTAAAGGCACAACACTGAATGAAGTAATACCATTTAGTGCTAACGCCATTAAAGACATAAAATTAAACTTTGACTCACCTGCAAAACGAGGTTTTACATTAAACTTCACAATTTTTGTTTTCAAACCTACTTCATGAAAAAAACCGCGAAGGAATAAAGCTTTTTCCGGATACAGTGCCATAACATCAAGTGCACGTTTACTTACAAGCCTATAGTCAGAGTGATTCACAGGAATTTTAGCACCCAGAAGATTCATTAATTTATAAAACAGCACTGCTGTAGATTTTTTGAAAAAAGAATCGTCTTTTCTGTCATTCCTAACCCCGAGAACAACATCATTTCCTTCTGTAAAAGCGTCAACAAAATCTTCAATAGAATTTTCATCCTGCTGCAAATCAGCATCAATTGAAACAATACAATCACAGCCAAGTTCACGAACTCCTTCAAGACCCGCCACAAGCGCTTTTTGATTACCATAATTTCGAATAAACTTTAGTGCTTTAATTCGTTCAGGATAAGAATTATGCAATTGTTCAATAATTTTCCATGTATTATCAGATGAACCGTCATCTACCAGATACAGATAACTGTCCCGTGAAATCTTGCCTTTTGCAGCTAACAAGTTAAGGACCTCAAGAAGCCTTTTACAAGTTGATTCGATACATAATTCTTCATTGAAACACGGTATTGTTACAGCTAATTTAGGAGTTTGCATTATATCCCTCTTTCTAATATCATAATTATATAATTTTAAGATTATATTGCAAGGATTTAAGAATGGGAAATAAAAATTTTATATTAAACGCAGATGATTTCGGACTAACACCAAACCACAATCAGGCTGTACTTGAAGGTTACATTAACGGATTTTTAACAAGTGCAAGTTTATGTGCAAATGGTGAAGCATATGAAAATGCTGTTCACGATATACTTCCGGATTGCCCGAATTTAGGTATCGCAGCACATTTAAACATTATGGAAGGTAAAGCTTTAACAGATTGTAACCTGCTGACAGATATTAATGGGAATTTTATAGGGAGTTACTGGTTATTACTTTTTAACAGAAAAAACAAAAAACTTCTAAGCCAAATAGAAACAGAATTTCGTGCACAAATTGAAAAAATTCAAAAAGATACTAAAATTGATCATCTGGATTCACACGTACATACACATGCTATTCCTGAAATCTTTGAAATTACTTGCAAACTTGCAAATGAATACGGAATAAAGTATGTAAGAACTCAACACGAAGAACTTTATTTTATCCCGAAATTAAAAAAGCACCTTACAATTAATTATCCGTTTAACTTACTAAAAATAGCATTACTACAGTATTTTACAAAAACTAATAAAAAAACATTAGCAAAATACGGACTTAAAACTAATGATTATATAATTGGTGTCGGCTATACCGGCATGATGGATTCTGATGCTATTGAGTACGGGCTAAAAAACATAGAAGATGAAAATTGTATCGCAGAAGCACTTATTCATCCCTGCAAATACAATAACGATACCGTTAATTCGCACCTTGTAGAATTTGTAATAACTCAAAATATGATATTGAAAGACACAATTGACAGACTTGGGTTCAGTTTAACCAACTATAAAAGCTTAAAATAATGAAAAAACATTTAACAGCATTACTACTTATAATTTTATTTATAATATTTTCACTGTTTATTATTATAAACGGCAGAACAAAAACCGTTTTAAACGTAATTGCACCTGATAAAATTTCAGTTGATATGAACAATGATAAATCAACAGACAGTAATGAAGTCCTTTGTGTCGATGGTATTGAAACCTTTTCACTCGAACCCGATGATAAATTCTATGAAAAATACTCAAAATCATTAAACCTGTCACGAAATGATATAATTGCACTGGGGTATCTGGCACAGGACTATGCTCAGAAAACAATATTAAACTCCAAAGTAAGAGTAAAATTAACCGGGAAAATAACAACAGAATGCAAATACGCCAAAATTAAAATTAATGGTACAAATTATGCAAAAATCTTAGAAAACAGCGGCTTTGGGCTGATAAACGGCAACCCCGGAGATTTAGCTAAATTTAAACATAATCTTTTGGAAGCTAAAAAACTACACCTTGTAGTACTAAATCACCATTCAGGAAAATTTCACACACTTGACTGCCCTTACGGAAATGCCGCACACGATAAAGTTATTATCCCGAAAAATCAGCTTCCTGAAAAAGTTGTACCGTGCAAATTTTGTCATAATACACAAACTGCTAAAAAAGTATTTAAATATAAAAAAGACAAAACAATTTTTAATATTCCGAAAATTATCCAACCGCCGTTACAGGTTACAGATGGCAATATCAAAGTTTACTATACCGATTTTACAAAAAATCTAAAACCTTCAAATACTTGTAACAGTGAAGTTTGCAGACAGCTTGTTTCGCTGATTAACAATTCTCATAGCAGTATTGATATTGCGATATACGGATATTCAGAAATTCCTGCAATTACACAAGCTCTTAAAAATGCGAAAGCAAGAGGTGTTACAATCAGGTTTGTATATGACGGGAATTTTGATTCTTCAAGAGATTACTATAAAGACAACAAAATCATAATTGAACTTGCAGATTTCTACAGATCAGATAAAACAGAATCTAAAACACAAAGTAATATGCTAATGCACAATAAATTTGTTATCTTTGATAAACAAACCGTCTATACAGGTTCAATGAACTTTTCTCCGACCGGAACATCAGCATATGATGTAAATAATGTAGTTATAATAAAATCTAAAGAAATAGCAAAACTTTATACAAAAGAATTTGAACAAATGCTTGGCGGTAAATTCCACACCAAAAAGGAATCAGTAACACAAAATAACAGATTTTTACTTGAAAACAGTGAAGTTGAAGTGTATTTTTCACCTAAAGATAAATCTGCAACAAGAATCGTACAGCTTATAAAAGAAGCAAAAACATATATTTACATTCCTGCGTTTCTTATAACACATACAAATATTGCAAATGAATTGATTAATGCAAAAACGCGGGGAGTTGACGTAAGAATTATAATTGATGCTAATTCAACAGGTACAAGGAATTCAAAACACGGACTTCTTCGCCGCAGCGGGATTTTATTAAAAACCGAAAATTACGCGGGAAAACTTCACGCAAAAACAATTATTATTGATGATAAATATTTAATCACGGGTTCAATGAACTTTTCAAACAGCGGTGAAAACAAGAATGACGAAAATCTTCTTGTTATTAAGAATTCTAAAATAGCAAAAGCTCATAAGAATTTCTTTTTATACTTGTGGACAATCATTCCAAACAAATATTTGAAATACAATGCGCGTTCAGAAAGTCTTGAATCCATTGGTTCTTGTACCGATGGGGTTGATAATAATTTCAACGGCAAAATCGACAATGAAGAAGAACTTTGCAGGGCAAAATAAGGAATCAAGTTCAAGATGACATTTTTCTGGATTTACCCCTCCCCTTTACATCCCCTCCCTCAAGGGGCGGGGATTGAAGATAATTACAGTACGAAGTACCCTGCGGAGCTGAATGGTATCGCTTACTTTAGGTTATAGTTGATAGCATATTACCCCGTGCGACCGAGCACCCTGCGGAGCTGAATGGTATCGCTTACTTTAGGTTATAGTTGGTAGCATATTACCCCGTCCGGCGAGGACCTACATGCGTTCAGGGGCAGATACCGCAAGAATATTTAACGCATTAGCAAGAACTATTTTAAACGCCCATACAAGCACAAGTCTTGACTTTGTAACATCAAGTTCATCAGTAATAACACGTGTTGAATTGTAGAATGAATGGAATTCTGAAGCCAGCTCCTGAACATAACGGCAAATTGTATAAACTTGTCTTGCTTGTGCAGATGATTTAATAAGAGATTTAAATTCTTCAAGTTTAAGAATCAATTTTCTTGCATCTTTCACAGAAATTGAGGCAATATTTGAATCAAAAGTACTAATCAATTTTTCAAAATCAGCTTCTGTTAAAATTGCAGGAGTAGTCTTTCCTGTTTCTGTGTCAATTTTATCAGTTGTGGCATTTCTTATAATTGAGCAAGCTCTGGCATGAGCGTATTGTACATAGAACACAGGATTTTCATCAGATTTTGTTTTAGCAAGTTCGATATCAAAATCAAGTGTTGTATCAATATTTCTCATAGACATCCAGAAACGTGTTGCGTCCACTCCGACTTCATCAATAAGGTCTTCCAGTGTAACCATATTTTTACGCTTACCCATACGAACCTCATTACCATTTATAACAAGGTTAACAAGCTGACCCAACAGAACTTCAAGCTTATCAGGATTATATCCCAGAGCTTCAATTGAAGCTTTTACACGAGCTACATAACCGTGGTGGTCAGCTCCCCAGATATTAATCATTCTGTCAAACCCGCGTTCCAATTTATCTACGTGATAAGCGATATCAGCTGTTAAATAAGTATTTGAGCCGTCAGCTTTTTTGATAACTCTATCTTGATCATCACCGTAATCAGAAGATTTAAACCAGTCAGCGCCTTCTTTTTGATAGATTTTTCCGCTATTTTTAAGTTTCTGAACACATTCATCAACTTTACCTGAATTGTGTAATGTTAGTTCTGAATAAAATTTATCGAATTTAACTCTGAAATTATCAAGTAAATCACGTTGAACTTTTTCTTCATATGCTTTAGCAAAATCACAAAACTTTTCTAACGGAATTGAATCTACGTCATTCTGAACTTGATTCAGAATCTCTTCATTTTCTTTAATAAAAGCTTTTGCAACAGGTACAAGGTAATCGCCCGGATAATAATTTTTTCTTTCGATTTCGTCTTCAGGGAAATCAATATCTGAGCCAAGTTCCTGTTTTACCCTTATCACAAGCGAACGGCCAAGTTTTTGAATTTGAGAACCCGCATCATTTATGTAGAATTCCTGATACACATCATGTCCGTAGAATTTCAAAAGATTTGCAAGCGCACTTCCCATAGCAGCCCATCTTCCGTGACCTATATGGAAAGGACCTGTAGGGTTTGCTGAAATATATTCAAGAATAATATTTTCTTTTTCAATCTTATCAGGTCTGCCAAATTCATTACGTTTAGCATAAATTTCTTCCAACAAGTTAATAAGCAGAGAATCACCGGCTTTAAAATTGATAAACCCGCCAATTACAGAATATTCACAATCATCTTTTTCAATAAATTCAACAATTGCATTTGCAATCATCGGAGGTGCAATTTTTGCACAGCGTGCAAGCGAAGAAACATTTATTGCCAAATCTCCGAAATCAGGATTCTTTGGTTTTTCAACAGGAAGCGAGCCCTTATTATATTCGCTCATTTGTCCTAATTTACCTGCTTCAACGGCTTTTTCAATCGCATTTTCAATTTTATTTAAAAAGTAATCTCTTAACATACTCACCTCATTTAATTTATTTCTATAAAAATTATATAATAAAAAGACCCTGAATCAAGTTCAGGGTGACAGTTAATGTCATTCCGGATTAGATCCGGAATCTATAATTAAAATTTATACTCAGGTATTTCAAACGGCTCATTATTTGCATCTTTATCAACAAATGCAAGA
>CASLVD010000080.1 GCA_949398305.1 uncultured Candidatus Melainabacteria bacterium
GCCGGCATTGAATAAATTCAATGCCGGCGTTTTGTAATTATTTAATATCAACAAGTTTCCAACCGCGATTTTTAACAAGAGATAAACAAAAGAATCCAGTACCTGTTTTGCTGCAATCTTTAACCTGTTCTGCGTTTGTAGTATCTGTTCCGGCAGGAACTAATCTTCCTAATTCTTCTTTGAAACCTAGAATATAAATATCTTTTCCAAATACATTAGGCGGCTTTATTCCATTTGTATCAATATAAAATATAAGACTTACATATGCCTTGGTACTAATACCGAATTGAGCTTTCATAGTAGATGAGCCGTAATCATCAAGACATACAAAACTACCATTATTAAGTACCATACCTACAGATTTATAACCGCATCCAATACCTGAAGTCGAATTAAAATCAACACCGTTGAGTTTTTTAACCCTATTCGCCGCCCAACATCCTTGTTCATCATAACAAACTCGTGCAGCTTTTATATAAGGAAGCATATAAGTTTCAAACCAACTGCGTATTAAGTTTATATCATTACTAACAGGTAAAGAACTTATAGCACCTTCTTCATTTGCAGAAATCATCATTTGCTGTAAAATCGAATAGTCCTCTTTTAAAATAGCTTCAATCTGATGATTTTTAATCTTAGTCATTAAAGCCGGAATAGTCATTGCCGCAACAACTCCAATGATGCCGAGGGTTATTAAAATTTCAGCTAAAGTAAAAGCTGCTTTGAAGTAGATAGGTTTATAAGTAGATAAGTAGATAAGTTCTTTACGGTTACATTTACCCCCGTCATTCCGGTCCCCGAGCCGGAATCTATTAAATAGTTCCTGAATTTTCTGGATGCTTCGCCTCTGCGCATACAGACTCACACAAAAATTTTTAAGATTCTGAATCAAGTTCAGGATGACGTTACTTTTTTGAATACCATTGAAATGACTTGGAAATAATCGGGAAAATATATTTACCCCTAAGCAGTTACCCCCCCCCGCTTTGTGAATTCGTTAGTAAATTTCATAATTTCTCTCCTTTTTTAGTTCACCATTTTTATATAGCTTGTTTTAATTCATTAATTACAACATCTAATGCGCCTTGCTGATCGTTAAACACTGTTTCACAATCTTTGCAAGCCTGCTGATAAAACTCTTTATCTGACAATAATTTTTCAATATATTCACTTAATTCTTTAGGATTTTTAACGATTTTTCCAGCATTTGTACGTGCAAGCAGCCAATAAATATCACGGAAATTATGAATAGATGGTCCTGTAATAGTAGGTTTTGAATACACAGAAGCCTCTAGTGGATTGTGCCCGCCGGTTTTATTGAAACTTCCGCCGATAAACGCAAAATCACATATTGAATACATCTTTGAAAGTTCACCCATTGTATCAAGAATTATTACATCTTTTTCTTTGAATGTATCACCTTTAGAACGTAATCCGTAATTCAAACCTAAGGTTTCTATAATAGGTGTAATTTGAGACAATCTTGTCAAATGACGAGGCACAAGAAGTAATTTTGTATCAGAATATTTTTGATGTTTTTCTTTAAAAATCTCAAGAATAATTTCATCTTCACCTTTATGGGTGCTTCCTGCAATTATAACTCTATAGCCTTCTTGTCCGATATCAACGGTTTCATTGGATTTTTTTACATCAAATTTAAGGTTTTTCATTACAAAAGTTCTATCAACTGGAGCTCCGATTGAAACAAGTTTATTTCTGTCTATTTCACTTTGTGTAAGAATTTTTGTATATTTTGATAAAACAGGTTTAAAAAAGAATTTGAACAATTTATATAAATTATAAGTTGAATCAGACATTCTTCCATTAATTGTATAAAGTTTTATATTTCTTGCACGACACGAAAAAGAAAATACCGGCCACAACTCAGTTTCTGCGATTAAAACAACTGTCGGTTTAATTTTTGTCAAAAAAGAATCCACACAAAAGAAAATATCAAACGGAAAATAAGTAATAAAATCTGCAACTTCTGCAAATTTTTTCTTTGCAATTTCCTGTCCTGTTTTAGTTCCTGTTGTCACAACAATTTTATAATCCGGAAATTCTTCTTTTGTTTTTTTGATTAAATTTTCCAGAGCAATAATTTCACCAACTGAAACGCCGTGATACATTATTACTTTATCGCCAAGCTTAGGATTTTTAAAAAATCCCAATTTTTCTTTCCAGCCATATAAAAACTTACCGTTAAAAACTCTGACTATGTAATAAAATGGTAACAGCAGAATGAATAAAAGTGTTGAAACAATTCCATACAAAAACAATTCGTTAAACATTGAAACAACAAGTATTAAAATTAAAACAATAATAATTGAATATGTCATCATAATACGAAAATTATACAACAAATGTTTGAACATGTTGACATAAGATACAAAAATTTATAAAATCAGAATATGGCAATAGTATATTTAAGTTTAGGTTCAAATAAGGGTGACCGTATAGGTTACGTACAGCAAGCCGCAAGTCTGCTGGGAGCAGATGAGGGGATTACTATTGTCCGCACTTCTGCGTTTTATGAAACAGAGCCATGGAATATGAATACAAAAAGCTGGTTTGTTAACGCAATTGTGGAAATTAAAACAAAATATTCCCCTAAAGACTTACTTGAGATTTGTCAGAGAATTGAAAAACAGCTTGGCAGAATAAAAAAAGATGGCAAAGATTATGAAGACAGAACCATAGATATTGACATTTTGTTTTACAATAAAGATGTAATCAATGAGGAAAATCTTACAATTCCTCATAAATACGTACACTTAAGAGCATTTACACTTGTTCCGATGATGGAATTAAATTCTGAATACGTCCATCCTGTACTTCATAAAAACATAGTTGAAATGCACTCTGATTTAGAAAACCCTGAAATGGTATTTTTATATGGCACACGAGTCGACTTGGAGTAAATATAGGGTAGCTATTGTTGGAGCTGGTCCTGCCGGGTGTATTTGTGCAAAATATTTAAGTGAAGCGGGATTTGAAATAACCCTTTTTGATAAGGGCAAATTTCTGCGAACACTTTTACCAACAGGCGGAGGCAGATGTAATTTAGCACACGCAGAATATGATTTTAGAGAACTTGCAAAAAATTACCCACGAGGAGAAAAATTTTTATATTCCGTATTTTCAAGATTCGGAACACAAGACACCATAGACTTTTTTAAAAATATAGGTGTAAAAACTTATACACAAGAGGATAACCGAATTTTTCCGGTTTCCAATTTAGCAACAGATGTAAGAGAAAAGTTTTTAAAAAGTATTTCAAAGTGTTCTTTTGCCAGAGAAGGTGTAAATGAGATTTCTCCGATTTCAAACGGCTGGAAGATTCAAACTAATAACAATTCATACTTATTTGATTACGTAATTGTAGCAACAGGCGGGCATGCCGGCTATGAACTTCTAAAAAAACTTGATATTAAAATTCAGCCGCCGACTCAGGCACTTGTCGGACTTACAACAGAAGAAGATTTATCACAGCTTTCAGGTGTAAAAGTCGCAAATGCAGAGGTTAAAATTGATAAAAAAACATACAAAGGAGATATTCTCTTTACTCACCACGGTGTAAGCGGACCTGTAATTTACACAATTTCTTCCATATATGCAAGGAAAGAATTTCCGTATGAAATGAGTTTCAAATTCGCGGACTTTACAGATATGCCGCAGTATTTTCTTGAAAAAAGCCGAATGGAAGTATGCAACCAGCTAAAACCATATGTTCCGAAATCTTTAACAAAATATATTTTAACAACACTGGGAAAAGAACCAGACATTGCAGGTACTTGGCTTGGCAGAACATCTCACCAAAAGCTTTTGAACACATTAGAAAACTTCAAACTTCACATAAACGGGAAAATGAAAAATGGTGAAGTAGTTACCTGCGGTGGAGTAGACTTAAAAGAGATAAATGCAAAAACACTTGAATCTAAACAATACCGCGGATTGTATTTTTGCGGAGAAGTTTTAGATATAGACGGTCTTTGCGGAGGATTTAACCTCCAAAACTGCTGGTCAACAGGTTTCATTGCAGCTCAATCTATTATTGAAAACTAATTTACTAATGAAAAACCTTCTCCAAGAGCGTTTTCTAATTCAATAACTATAACAGACAACGGAATATCTAAAGCCTCAGAGATTCGCCACAATGTAGATAACTGAGGGTCTTTAATCGACTTTTCCAAATCAGCCCACATAGATTTTGTCATACCGATTTCATCTGATATCAAACTAATTGATTTATTCCTTTCAATACGGTACTTCTTTATTATTGAAGATAAAGTTTGCTGCATTAACTTCTTATTTTTTAAATAAACCTCTTGCATAAATTAAATATTAGTGCTAAATTAAGAACAAGTTGTGCTAATATTAGAACGGAGGATTTATGAAAAAGAAGTTTGCATTCACATTAGCTAAGGGAGCTATGCACGTAGCTATGCCACCAGTATTTTCTAAAGTTGGTTTTACATTAGCAGAAGTATTAATTACTCTTGGTATAATCGGTATAGTTGCAGCAATGACAATACCGACTTTGCTTACAAAATTAACAGAAGACCGTACTGTAACACAACTTAGAGCCGTTCAATCAATCTTATCTCAAACAATTAGATCAGCAGAAGAAGAATACGGCAGCATGGAAGGCTGGGGAATAACAGATTACGATGAAGCAAGTGCAATATTAATCGCTGATAAATTAAAACCTTTTATGAAAGTAGCTCTTGATTGCGGCGTTAATGACGAAAATGCACATTGTGCGCCAAATATGGCATATAAATATCTTAAAGGTACAAATGAAACTAACTACGCTACTAATAGTATTTCACATACATATAAAATAGTTTTAATGAATGGCTGTTCAATATATATAAGAGGTGGGCAACCTGAAGCAAAATCAATAGCCGTTTTTTATGTTGATACAAACGGCAAAGCAAAACCAAATACCTGGGGTAGAGATTTTTTCCAATTTTATTATTTGCCGGTGAAAGGATTATATCCGGCAGGACATCCTGAACAATCTTCCGCATCAAGCGCCAATTCCTGCAATTTAAACAACACTGGATTTGGTTGTGCGTATTATGTTTTACACAATAAAAATATGAAATATTTGCGAAAATAATATCTTTTCTATTTTATGATATAATTTTATAGTTACTTAGTTAGGGGGATCCGCCCCGGGGGTAAATAATTCTTTCAAATGTTTTTGACTGAAGCGGTCTAACCGAAAAGATTTACCAATACCCGAAAGGATAGAAAGAAGAAAAAATGGAAAAGAACAACGAAACTTTGAGTATCTTAAGACACTCAACTTCACACATCATGGCACAAGCCGTTCAAAGCCTGTTCCCATCTGCAAAGTTAGCAATAGGACCGGCAACAGCTGACGGGTTTTATTACGATTTCGATTTAACAGACGGGCATGCCTTCACAGAAGAAGATCTTGCTAAAATCGAAGAAAAAATGAAAGAAATTATTAAACAAAATCTTACATTTGAAAAATATGTAATTCCTGATGTTGAAGCTCAAATTAAAGCTTTTAAAGATGAAGGTGAAATCTACAAAGCAGAACTTTTAGAAGAACACAAAAACGACAATCCTACTTTGTACATAACAAAAGACAAAGACGGAAATGCTTTATTTAATGACCTTTGTGCAGGTCCTCACCTTCCAAATACATCATATATAAAAGCAAACGCAATTAAATTATTAAAAGTTGCAGGCGCATACTGGCGCGGTAACGAAAAAAATAAAATGCTTCAAAGAATTTATGCAACAGCTTACTGGAACAAAGAAGACCTTCAAGCTTATTTAACATTTATTGAAGAAGCTGAAAAACGTGATCATAGAAAATTAGGTACCAAACTTGATTTATTCTCAACTCGTGAAGAACTTGGCGGCGGTTTAGTATTGTGGCATCCAAATCTTTACACTGTAAGAGAACAAATTGAAAATTATTGGAGAGAAGAACACAGAAAACGCGGTTATGTTATTGTTCAAACTCCACAAATTGCAAAATCAAAATTGTGGGAAATTTCAGGTCACATGGACCACTACCAAGAAAATATGTTCTTCATTCAAAAAGACGAAGATTCAGATGATCAATTTGTAGTAAAACCTATGAACTGTCCGTTCCACATATTGATTTACCAAGCAAACAGATATTCATACCGTTCATTACCATTAAGAATGGCTGAACTTGGTACGGTTTATCGTAAAGAAAAATCCGGTGCATTATCAGGTTTAACACGTGTACAAGGCTTTACGCAAGATGATGCCCATATCTTCTGTACTCCGGAACAATTAGTTGATGAAATAAATGCAATTATCGACTTTGTTGCTGATGCTATGGGCTTATTCAATATGAGTTTTGAAGTTGAATTATCAACCCGTCCTGAAAGCTTTGTCGGTGAAATTGAAAATTGGGATAGAGCCGAAGCCGGCTTAAAAGAAGCTATGGAACGCCGCGGTATGAAATACGAAATCAACGAAGGCGATGGAGCTTTCTATGGACCAAAAATCGACTTTAAAATTAAAGACGCAATCGGCAGAACCTGGCAATGTGCGACAATTCAATTAGACTTTAACCTTCCTGCAAGATTTGATATCAAATATCAGGATAAAGACGGTCAATTAAAAACTCCGATTATGCTTCACCGTGTAATTTTCGGTTCTATGGAACGTTTCCACGGTATCCTAATCGAGCATTACGCAGGAGCATTCCCGACATGGCTTGCTCCGACTCAGGTAAATATAGTTCCGATTTCAAACGAAAAACACGTTGATTTTGCGGAAAACATTTACAAAAAAATGCGCGAAGCCGGTATAAGAGTAAATCTTGATGACCGTTCTGAATCTATGAACTACAAAATCAGAGAATCTCTTCAAGATAAGAAAATCCCTTACGTTTGCGTAATCGGGGATAAGGAAATTGAAGCAAATTCTGTTGCGGTTCGGGCTCGCGGTATTGGTCAAATTGGGACATTTACAGTTGATGAGTTTATTGACAAGATTGTTTCAGAAATTAAATCCAGAGCAAATGAATCATTTGCAAAGAAATAAATATT
>CASLVD010000081.1 GCA_949398305.1 uncultured Candidatus Melainabacteria bacterium
TACATTTCATCAAGCAATTCATCTTGCGAAGCATGATGTTCAAACTCAAACAATTCCCCAGGTTTTACATTTAGAACAGAAAGAATTTTATCAAGATTTTCCGCTGTAGGGTAATATTTTCCATTCTCAATATTACTGATACTTGTAGTTTCGATTCCTACAAATTCGGCAATTTGTTCCTGTGTTAACTTACGATATTTTCGAATTTCCTGAATTCGCTTACCTATGAGCTTTTTAATATTCATAATTATTAATTATCCAATAAACTCATACACAGTATAATTATGCAAAACTTCAAATTTTTATTGATTTTTCATGTTTTGCATGTATTATATTTTGCATAACATAATACTTTAAAGTTTTTTTAAAGCACAGCTACATAGGAGTATTGTATTTGATATGGCGGAAGTAATTAAAATTAGAACAAATAATAAAAAAACAAACTCAACAACAATTTTATATTCATTTGATATTTTTGATACCCTTGTTACAAGAACAACCGCGACACCGTGCGGAATATTTTCCATTATGGAAAAGCATCTACAAAAAGATAGTGAATATAAAAATTTCCCGGAAATTGTTAAACAAAATTTCTTCATAATCAGACAGGAAGCCGAAAACTTTATAATGGCAAATAAAAAAATAGTGTATAAAGCTCAGGATATAAATTTTGAAGATATTTATAAAGTTATAAAAGTAAATTATAACTTAAATGAAGAACAAATTAATGTTCTTATGAATCTGGAATTTGAAACCGAACTAAAAAACCTCATACCTATTTCAAGAAATATAAATATGTTAAAAGACCTTATTTCAAATAATAATCGTGTGATTTTAATATCTGATATGTACCATAGCGAAAAAACAATAAGATCTCTCTTAAGCCATATTGATCCTATATTTGAGAACATAACAATTTACGTATCATCTGAATATAACAAAACAAAAACTTCAGGAGACTTATATGAATATGTTAAAGAACAAGAAAACGTAGAATATAAAAATTGGACTCATTACGGTGATAATAGTTATTCAGATATCAGAAAAGCAAAACTTTTAGGTATAAAAGCTATATACACACCTAAAAAAGGTTTAAAAGAATATGAAAAAAGTTTGCTTTTAAACAGCAAAATCAGCGAAAGTAATTTATATTCACAAATGCTTATAGGTACAGCAAAGCTTACAAGAACATTATCTGATTATAATGATAAAATCTTTGATTTTGGATGTTCATATGCCGGACCGGTATTGTACAATTACGTTCAATGGATAATTGAGCAATCTCTATCCAGAGGGATTAAAACACTTTATTTTATTGCAAGAGACGGTTATATACCAAAACTTATAGCTGATGAAATAATAAAATTAAAAAATCTTGATTTAAAAACAAAATACATATACGGTTCTCGTGCGGCATGGAAAATTCCGTCAAAAAATACTGTCGAAACATATATAAACTGGATTTTTGATGAATTCCGCGGTCTTTTTAGTATCGAATTTTTAGCTATGAGGTTTAATATGTCACCCGAAGAATTTGAAAACTTTGTTGGAACAACCAAATATTCAAAAAAACGACTCAAAACTAAAAATATTGATGAGATAAAAAATATTCTTTTAGAAAATCAAGAATTCAAAAATAGATTAATTAAAGATAATTATGAAAAAATACAACTTGCAAAAGAATATTTTAAACAGGAATTAAATTTTAATGAAAGTGTAATTGCATTTGTGGATGTACAGGGTTCCGGACGAACTCAGGATTTAGTAGAAGATTTTATTCAGGAAATTTGTCCAAAACCAATCATTACATTTTATTTTTATCAAGACTACACAAGATGTGATTTAAATAAATCATTAAAACTATGTTATTTTGCAACAAGAAATTTCTATAATTTTGGCATTGAACTGTTATGCAGAAATCTTGACGGACAAACTCTTGGTTATAAAAAATCAGACTCTTTAATCGTACCGGAAATTGAAAATATTAATAGACAAAATCTAATTAACTGGGGCTTTGAAAAATATATATCAGGCATTTTAGCATTCACCAGAAATATGTATTTTGTCGAAACTTCAAATCAATTATCATGTAATTCTTATGAAATAAGCAAACATTATTTTAGTTATTTTAATAACTCATTAGACAAGGAAACCGCAGATATAATTGGTGAAATTCCATATAAAATGATAGGTAATGAGAAAAATATTCAAAAAGGTGCACCTGTATATACAAATTTTGATTATTTAAAAATGCTCATTATGGGTAATAAAGGTTATAACGAACATCTAAGTTTTGTTTCCCGCAAACGCTCTGATCAAAAATTCACACAATTATTTGAATTTAACAGAAAACACGAAAGCATAATTAAATTTATATGTAAATCACTTTTTACTATCACAAATTCCACAGACAAAACCCACAAAGAAATAACTATTTTAGGAATAAAAATCAGAATAAAACGTAAAAAATCATAGTCCGAGAATAAATTTATTTACATTAGCACTCATATTAAGCATAGAAAAAATTGCTTCTTCATTACGTTTTTTGGTGCTGACTTCTTCTTCCTCACTGACAGTATTTTTTGAATTGCTTTCATTATCAACTTTTTGAACTTCTTTTTTGCGTTCAATCGCTTCAATAAGTCTTAATGCTTCAGATTCAGAAGAAACAGTACTCGGGTCAATTCCAAGAGCAATAAGCTTGCGGCGGGTTTGCTCACTAAGCCTGTCTTGTATTACAATAAAACCAGATAAACTTCCGATATTATTTATCGACATAAAATACACCTTTCTGTTATTTTTTTAATGGTTATAATCCCTAAGTCAACAATTATATTATCGGCACTTTTTGTGTAAACTTTAATTTTTCGGTGTCATTCTGAAATGTATAAAAATCAAGCAGTATTTACTGCGTAGATTTTAACATATTCAGAATCTTTGTATTGTTTTCCCCCTATGTTTTTTGTAAAATAACCATGCGGTACTTTTAAAAAGGAGAGACTAATGAAAAAATCAATCAAAGATCTTGGCGATATCCAAGGTAAAAGAGCGTTAATCAGAGTTGACGTAAATGTTCCTCTTGACGCTGACAAAAACGTAACAGATGATACAAGAATCCAAGCAATTTTACCTACCGTAAAATTCTTAAAAGATAAAGGTGCAAAAATCATCCTTATGGCTCACTTAGGAAGACCAAAAGGTGAAAAAAATCCTGAATTTACATTAGCACCTGTTGCAAAATATATGTCTAAAGTTTTAGGTGAAGAAGTTATGTTCATCCCTAGCGTTGAAGAAGCAGCTGATTATGTTGCAAAACTTCAAGACGGACAAGTTGCATTATTAGAAAACATCCGTTACTACAAAGCTGAAGAAGCTAAAGATGACGATATGACATTCGCACAAGAACTTGCAAAACTTGGTGATTTCTATGTAAACGATGCATTCGGTGCAGCTCACAGAAACCACACTTCAACTGCAAAATTGGCAAAAATTCTTAAACCTGCAGTTTCAGGTTTGTTAATGGAAAAAGAAATCAGATGTTTATCTCAAGCTCTTGATAACCCTGTAAGACCATTTACAGCAGTTGTAGGCGGCGCTAAAGTTTCATCTAAAATCGGTGTTTTAGAAAACTTAATTGATAAAGTAGATAACCTAATTATCGGCGGCGGTATGGCTTATACATTTGTAAAAGCTAACGGCGGTAAAATCGGTAACTCAATCTGTGAAGATGATCAAATGGATGTTGCTAAAGCTATTGAAGCTAAAGCTGCTGCTAAAGGTGTAAAACTTGTTATGGCAACTGACGTTTTAGTTACTGATGATTTCTCAGGTAACGGAACAAATAAATTCGTAAAAATCGATGAAATTCCGGACGGATTTGAAGGCGTTGATGCCGGTCCTGAATCAAGAAAAGCTTTCGCTGAAGTTCTAAAAGCTTCTAAAACAATCTTGATGAACGGTCCTGTAGGTGCATTTGAAAACCCTGCATTTGCTGAGGGTACAAAAGCTGTATTAGAAGCTATTGTTGAAGCAACTAAAAACGGTGCAGTTTCTGTTATCGGCGGCGGAGATTCAGTTTCAGCAGCTAAAAAATTCTGCAAAGCTGAAGACTTTACTCACGTTTCAACAGGCGGCGGAGCTTCATTAGAATTCATCGAAGGTAAAGTATTACCTGGCGTTGCTGCTTTAGATGAAGTTTAAGGGTAAATTTATATTACTAATTACAAATAAAAAGACAGAGGTTTCAACTTCTGTCTTTTTTTAATTCATCAATAAGAATGTTTATTATTTCAACTTGTTTCGGTGTCAATCCCGTAATATCTATTTGGCGTTTTTTGTCTACTCCGAGAAGATAATCCGTTGTGACATTATACATTGCTGCAAGTTTTATCAGCATATCCAGTGAGGGATATTTTGTTCCCATCTCATAAGCACTTATGGTAGATTTTGTAACCCAGAGTCGCTGAGCTGCCTGATCTTGAGTTAAAGATTTTTGTATTCGTAATTGTTTTATTCTGTTTTTGAAATCCAACATAAGTTTAGTTCCTGTATTCTGTAAGTAAACTAAATATACATTAGTATTGTAACCTGTTGGTATATTTATATATTCTATTGGTTGACACATAAAAAGAAATAGTTTATAATGAAGTTGTAAGAAAAATTCATGGAGTAATTTATGCAAAAAGGTTTTACTTTAGCTGAAGTTTTAATTACACTTGGCATAATCGGTGTTGTTGCCGCTATGACAATTCCGACATTGATTGCTAATACCAGAAGTCAACAATATAGAAGTACATTAAAGAAAACCATAGCAACACTAAGTAACGCTGCGAGAATGGCTCAAGCTCAATATGGATTCGATTATGCAGGTATCTCAGCACAATGCGGAGCAAACGCAGCAAAGGAAAACCCCGAACAAACACAAACTATTTGCGCAATTTTGAACGGAACATTAACAGGCGCAACATATGTTAATAAAATTTCTGAATTAAAGACGCGTAAAGGGAACTCCAGTAGAACTTACGAAATTACAAGTCCTTACCTTAAATCTTTATATGGTAATTTTAGCAATTTTCATGCATATATTTTGCCAGATGGTTCAATTTTTGCATTTTATCAAGGTTTGGGAAACTTAAATAGCTGTTCGATGCCTATAGGTGTTCCATTAAAAAATTCATACCCGACGGGAAGTGATTTAACATTGTCTGATTGTGTAGGTTTTATTGATATCAACGGAACAAACCTTCCAAACACAGAAGTAAGTTGCACAAGCGGTTCAAATAATGTACAACAAAATACATGTATTGTAAAAAATGATACTAAATATTTAACAGATATTTACCCTGTCAGACTCCACGACAGTATTGTTGAACCTGCAACAGCTGCGGCAAGATATGTTTTAAAAACTGCAAAATAAGATAATGGTAAATATAAAATTCTTTTGTTGATTGACCCGAATATAATTTAATGATTTAATTAGTTTATGAATTACATATTCTATTTTTTAATAGTTTTTTCAATAATTATCGGAGCAATTAACGGGAAACTGCAAGATGTGGTTAATGCAGTTATGTCAGGTGCTGAATTATCCGTAAAAGTTGCTTTTTCACTTATCGGAATTATGGCATTTTGGCTCGGAATTATGAGGATTGCAGAAAAATCCGGTTTAATTGAATGGATTGCAAAACTTCTTCGCCCGATAACTAAAGTTTTATTTAACGAACTGCCGCCTGATTCTCCGGCAGTTGGCGATATCGCAATGAACTTTACAGCAAACGCATTCGGGCTTGCAAATGCGGCTACACCATTCGGAATTCGTGCAATGGAAAATATGCAAGGAGTAAATAAAGATAAAAAAACAGCAAGCAATTCTATGTGTTTATTTTTAGGAATGAATACAGCAGGTTTTCAACTTATTCCGACTACAGTTTTAGCTGTATTAATTGGAATAGGTTATAAAAACCCTACAGAAATTATAGCGCCGACACTTTTGGTTACATCAATTGCATTTATTTCTGCAATAGTTATGGCAAAATTTGCTCAATGGATATCAAATAAAAAGGAGGTTAAAAATGAATAACCTTCTTAATCTAATTTCTCTTTGGGCATTGCCTGCAATTTTAATAATAGTTTTGACCTGCGGACTTGTTAAAAAAGTTCCTGTATATGAAGAATTTACCGAAGGTGCAAAAGACGGATTTAAAGTTGCTGTTAAAATCATCCCGTATCTTGTTGCTATAATTGTAGGAATTTCAATGTTTAGAGCAAGTGGCGCAATTGATATGATTGCAAATTTTGCATCGCCGCTTCTAACAAGATTCAATATTCCATCAGATACACTACCTCTAATGATTGTACGTTCTTTATCGGGTTCTGGTGCACTTGGAATATTTTCTGATATTGCAAACTCTGCAGGACCTGATGCATATTCAACAAAACTTGCAGCAATAATGCTTGGAAGCAGTGAAACAACATTTTATGTATTAGCCGTATATTTTGGGGCAATTGGAATTACAAAAATAAGATATGCTTTAATTATCGGGCTTTTGGCTGACTTTATCGGGATTGCCGCAGCAGTTTTGGTGTGTAATTTGATGTTTGCATAGCATCAACCCAGCTTTGAGTGTATTCATTTATTTCATTTTTTACAATTTCGCGGACTACTATTGCGTAATTTATATTTATACAATCTATTTTTTCAATTTCTTCAATCTTATAAGCTTTACCTCCGCAGTTTGGGCAGAATTCAGCTTCCGGTACGACTTCACCGTTTCTGATTGTAGCACGCTCTTTGACACCACAGCAGCCGCAGCGGGTAATATACCAGTGATTTTCTATTAATTCCCCGCAATCCGGACAATAACCGATATCAGTATCTAACGGCACTTTATTATGCTGACATTTTTTATTAAAATTAAAAAGCTCACTCCATTGCATAATAAAGTTATAATTATATTATTTAATTTGTCAACAAAATGACAATAAAATATATTATGT
>CASLVD010000082.1 GCA_949398305.1 uncultured Candidatus Melainabacteria bacterium
TAGTAATTTCTTCATCATTTTTTAATTTATCTACAACAGTTTTTAATATTTCATCATAATTATTTGTCTGTTTAAACAAAAACAATTCTGCAATTTCAATATTTAGAACATTACTAATTTTTTCTATATTTTCAGGTTTTGGAAATGCTAAACCGTTTTCAATTCTTGAATAATTTTCAGGCTGAATCCCAATACTTTCAGATAGTTTTTCCTGAGTATAGCCTTTTTGAATCCTCAATTCTCTTAATCTATTCCCGAATTTTCTTTTCATTTCCATATAATTATTAAACCTTTATTTTAAAAACTTATTAAGGATGTAATGCAATATAAAACTTGACGTATTGCATTAATATTTATAATGTAATACAATAAAATTGTTTTTAGATAATTTTGAAGGAAGGATTTGTATGAAAAAAGCATTCACATTGGCAGAGGTTTTAATCACGTTAGGCATAATCGGTGTTGTTGCAGCTATAACGATTCCGGGGCTTATTGCAAAATATCAAAAAGAAGCTGCTGTGAATAAATTAAAAAGATCTATATCCATACTGAACCAAGCTTACAAATTATCATATGATGATGTTGGAGAACTGGATGCACAAGAAACAAAAGATATGGATTCTCTGGCATATTTTAACACATATTGGGCACCTTATATCAAAGTTCATACATATTGTACATCTCCAAGCCAATGCGGATACCGTACTCATACACCATTTACGATGGCAAATAACCAAAAAAGCGGCTGGTATGCAATAGAACCAAGATTAAGAGCAACTTTTATGACTCCTGACGGGTTCACATATATTATATTTTTGGCAACTTGGAGCAGTGATGACGGGGCTAGCGGAACTAAAAAGGATGAATTATACCAAGTTATTGTTGATATAAATGGTGGTGAAAAACCTAATAAATTTGGTAAAGATGTTTTTTGGTTATCAAGAACTCAAAATGATGGCGGCGGGATTCGACCATATTGCTATGACAAAACAGATGCGGAAGTTAATAAAGATTGTTCTGCAACAGGTGAAGGAACTTGCTGTGCTGAAAAAATCAGACGTGCTGGCTGGAAAATAGAAAAAAACTATCCGTGGAAGGGGTAAATATTACCAATTAGTTCTTGACAGGGTTTGTTTGCCGTTTTTATCGTACATTTTATCTTTGTACCAAACCCCTTGAAACTCTTTTTCCGGTCCAAACATATATTGAATATCACGGGATACAAAATATATTGCGCTTTTTAATTCACCTTTACGATTATATTGCATAGAAGTGTACGGGAAGTTTGGATATTCCTTTGAAATCACATCCGTATAATATAGCTTTCCAAACGCATTGTAATAAAAGGCATTTGTCGGATTATTTTTATATTGGATTGCATACATTACAAGGGTATTCTTCTTATAGAAAAACGCACAGTATTTTGCTTCTTCATCTTCTGTCACCCCGTTATTTGTAAGAAAATAATGATGTTTGAAATCTCGGTCTTTAAAATAATTTGCAAATTGTGTCTTAAATTCTTGTTTTGTAAAATAAATTCTGCTTGTATTATCATCAAACAAAAGCTTGTGATATTTTTCAATATTTTCATCGCGTTGAACCTGAGTTATATCAAGCCAATCAAAAGAAATTTCAGCTTGCAGAGGAACTTTTTGTGAATCCAATTCCAACAAATCATAGTGTGCAGCAGGTTGTTCAACTTCATCCAGACTTACGATATCTTCAACTGCAAAAACATTTTGAAAACAACCAAAAACTAATAAAACAAATAATGATACAAAAAACTTTTTCATATAACTTCCTTATAATTTATTATTTAACATTTTATATGCAATACGCAGTTTTACAGAGAAAAGATTATCGTCCGCTGCAAAAAGATTATTTTCATTAACCGCATAATCTTCAGGTTTAATAAGTCCGTTTATTTCAAACCCTGCAAAATTTCCATTTGCATCACGTCTGGATTTTGTTGATATAGCATAGATAAAAGTCGCCATATCATGTTTATCAATAAGATTATCGCCGGTTGGTTCACCATGCGCAGAAATCTTATTAAAAGCGTTACGGATTTGAACTTTGACTTTATTAAGATATTCCGGCTTGTTCATGACATCGTAATGCCCGAAACGATATTTCAGCATATACATTTCATACTGTGTGTAATCAAGTTTTCCGGTAAGATTACGAACTTCACGCGCCATAAAAAGCAGGTAAGATTCTGCAAGAGAATAAACTTCTGCCTTAAAAGATTCGTCCAATTCTTTAATTTCGTCAGGCGTTTTGTTCGGTTTATCGGCTAACTTTCTCCAAGAATCCGGCACGACATCAAACACTTCGGCATTCGGATTTGTAATTCCGCTCTGGACAACCATATCGTTAATAATAAGGGCAAAAGCCTCTCCAAGTTCGGCATTAGCGCCGGACAACTCCTTTAATATAGAAGTTCGTTGAGTATTTTGCCCGAAATTTTGCATAAATTATACCTAACTAATATCCCAGCGTCCGCAGGTTCCGCCCCAGCGTGCTATGATATTACCTTTTACATCTTTGATTTTTTCTACATGCTGAACTTCATTTACACCTTCAACAATTGTAATAACTTCGCAGTTATTAGAACATCCTGTACAAGCACAGGTTATAGATGAGAAATGCATATCAGCAACATTCCAGCCTTTGAACTTGGTCGGAACTTCTGTATACTGGTGGTTTTCCATTGCTAAAAGCGCAGCCCCGATTGCACCCATTGTCTGGTGGTTTTCCGGAACAACAATTTTAGTATTCAAAGCTTCTTCAAAAGCTTTAACCATGCCTGTATTTGTAGCAACACCGCCCTGGAAAGAAACTGTCGGAAGTAATTCTTTTCCTAATGCAAGGTTACTTAAATAGTTTCTGACAAGTGCCTGACAAAGACCATATAACAAGTCTTCAACAGGATATCCAAGCTGTTGTTTGTGAATCAAATCGGATTCAGCAAATACACCGCAGCGGCCAGCAATGCGGGCAGGGTTTGTTGATTTTAAAGCTGTCGGACCAAATTCTTCAATAGGAACATTAAGTCTTTGAGCCTGATGGTCTAAGAAACTTCCTGTACCTGCAGCGCAAACCGTATTCATTGCAAAATCAGTTACGATACCGTCACGTAGAATAATAATTTTACTATCCTGACCGCCGATTTCTAAAATTGTCTGCACACCCGGAACGTTAGTACTTGCGGCTACAGCATGGGCTGTAATTTCGTTTTTAACAATATCCGCACCAACTAAAGAACCGGCTAACGCTCTGCCTGAACCGGTTGTACCAACACCCATTACTTCATAATCGGTAATGCGTTTTTCATATAATTTATTCAAACCTGTCTGAACTGCCAAAACAGGTTTTCCGGCAGTTTTAAGCATAACGCTGTCAACATATTTTCCTGTCTGGTCAACAAGTGCTAATTTTGTGGTTACTGAACCTACGTCTATCCCTAAATATACTGTTAAACTCATTTTTACTTCCTTTTACTATAACAGTATTATGATAGCATGAAAAGTTCAGAAATAAAACTATAACATTACATCATTTTTATTAAGCTCGCCAATATAATGTAAACCGCGGTTTTCAGGCATTGCTTCAAAAGAATCAGAAAGCATTTTTTCAATATTTGAAATCCTGCACATATTGCTCAAAGCTCTTATTCTTTCAGCTAAATCCAGTGTAAAACCTTGTTTTAGGGCAATTTCCATATTATCTTATATCCTCACCAAAATTATTATCCGATATATTTAATAAACCCGTTTTAATAGTTAAAATTACACTTTTTTAAGAAATATTAACAAAATCCATTATTTATACTATTAAACTTTTTGGGATTTTAAACTATACTTAACTTATGAAAAAGATTATATTTACATTACTTTTAACAGCATTTGTTATTCCTTCTGTCAATTTGAGTGCTGATGCCTCATTGATTTCTGACAGAAGCTATCGAATTGAACAAAAACGTATTCAAAAACAAGATATCGCAAATATTAAAAAGCTTATCAAAAGCCATAACCTCTATGCAAATAAACACGATATTAAAAATTTAGAACCACTTTATTCCGATAATTATATGAATAATGACGGATTTAATAAAAAAACATATTTCAAAAGTGTTGAATCCACTTGGGAATCTTGTAATAATTTAACTTACGATACAAAAATTACTTCAATTGATATAAACGGTGACAATGCAAATGTTAATGTAATTGAAACAGCATCAGGAACAATATCTGAACATATCGGAGATATGACACTTGCAGGTGAAATTCATTCAACAGCAAAAGGAATTTACCATTTATCTAAAATAAACGAAAACTGGTATATAACAGGCGAAACAGGATTAGATGAAGAATCATCTTTATTATACGGTGATGCAAGGTTTATGAATATTGAACTCCAGGCTCCAAACCAGGTTGCATCAGGTGAAACATACACTGTTTCATTAAAAGTAGATGCAGATAAAGATACTTTTATTGTAGGTTCAATCGACTCAGATCCGGTAACATATCCATCTTCTACTCCTGAAACCAAAATGCGGGCATTAAACACACAAACTCAAACCCTTGAAAGATTAATTACCGCTAACACTGACAACATTAACGAATATGCTGTTGCTTCAATGGCAATTTCAAAAGTACAAAACGTCAGTGAAGAAAACTTCAGGATTTATATGGCAGGACTTGCCTGTATTATGAAAAGAGTTAACGTAGTTCCTAAAAACAATTACATAAAAATCGAGGATTAATAATGAATACATCAATTGGTAAATATTTATTTTTCATATTATGTTTTATATTCTGGCTGTTTTTAGCATTATTCTCATCAAAGCTTATTGTAGATAATCTGACATCCGGTCATCATTATTCAAATGCATTGTTTAATCTTCATTACCTAAAAAATACAGGGGCTGCATTCAGTCTTCTGCAAAACGCAAGAGAATTCTTAATAATTGTTTCTATTGTTGCAACAACTCTGTTATGTTTATATGTTCATAACAACATCAGAGGAATACATTTAATCTCGGTTTCTTTTATTTCACTACTATGTGCAGGAATAATGAGCAACTGCCACGAAAGAATTGTTCTTGGTTTTGTCAGAGATTATATTCAGTTAAATTTTATAAACTTCCCGATATTTAACGTTGCAGATATTTTTATTACAATCGGAGTTATCGCACTTGTCGGAATCTTACTTTTCTATAAAGGAAGATAACTTATGCTTCTAACAATAGATGAAAACAACGATGAAATCAGACTTGATTTATACCTATCAGAACTTTATGAGGGAATTTCACGTTCAAAAATCCAATCTGCAATAAAATCAGGAAAAGTTACCGTTAATTCGGGAAATAAAAAACCTTCTTACATCTTAAAAGAAGGTGATAAAATAGAATTCGAAAACCTTGTTCCTGAAACTGTTTTAAAAATTGAACCTGAAAATATTCCGCTTGAAATAGTTTGGGAAGATGAAAATATGGCGGTGATAAATAAGCCGTCCGGAATGCTTACCCACCCGACACCACTTGAAACTTCAGGTACGTTAGTTAATGCACTTTTATATAAGTTTGGTGAAAATCTGTCAGACTTAAACGGGGAATTTCGCCGCGGAATAGTGCACAGGCTCGATAGAAACACTTCCGGACTTTTGATGATAGCAAAAAATAACAAAACCCACGAATATCTTGCTGATATGATTAAAAATCATAATCTTACAAAAAAATATCACGCAATGTTAAAAGGAGATTATCCGCTTGATTCTGAAACAATAGAAGAACCGATTGCAAGACATAAAACTCAGCCGCATAAAATGACCGTTTCTCCGGATGGAAAACCCAGCACTACAATATTAAAAGTTCTTGAAAGATTCAAAGAAGCTACATATGTTGAATTAACTCTTATTACAGGCAGAACACACCAAATTAGAGTTCACACAAGCTTCAAAAAACATCCTGTCTATAACGATACTTTATACGGTGCCGGGCAAGGAAAAATTAAAACAGATGAACAAGTTCTGCAATCATTCTACCTGAGATTTGCAAAACCGTTTTCACCAGAGATAATTGAATTAAGTATTGAACCCGATGAAAAATTATCCAAGGTTCTGACTTACTTCAAAAACAGGAGAGTTTAATATGAAAAGAATATTTTTAATCATAAGTATATTATTACTTTTAGGAATCTTATATATTGCATTTATGAACACTTCAAATCCGGTAAATATAAATGTTTTATACAGCAATCTGCTTGATGCGCAAACAAAAGCAGGCTGGAGTGAACAAGGCGCATATTTTTATAAAACAATAAATTTATCAGCCTACACAATCCTTGTTCTTTTATCAGGAATCTTTGTCGGCGCCGGTATAGTTTACATGTTCTTATCAGCACAAAATGAAAAAGTTAAAGCCTATCAAAGAGAACTTGAAAAAACTTCAATTTCCGGTATGAATAACGCATCCAGAGTTGAAGTTCTTGAAGCTAAAATTAAAACTCTGGAAAAAGCATTTAATACGGTAGCTGATGAACGTACACAGCTTGAAGTCCAAATAAAAAACTTAAATGCCGAAATTGATAATTTAAACAAAGAATAACAAAAAGCGGCGCCGGAAAATCCGGCGCCGCTTTTTGTTTTAAA
>CASLVD010000083.1 GCA_949398305.1 uncultured Candidatus Melainabacteria bacterium
TAATAACTGTATTTATTTCTCAAATTATAACTTACTTAGAAAGTGTCTGCTTGAGGTTATTAAACCTGAAGATTTGCAATCTGTTGCAAATGATTTATTTAATCTTGTTTATATTGATTCTATGCCAAACCCTGTAAAATCATATCTTTATGATTTGTTAGGCAGAAATAAAGAAGTTATTTATGAATGGGAAAAACTCGCAAATATAAATCTTTCAATGGGAGATTTTTCATCGTATTTAAATTGTTCATCAGAAATCTTAAAATCTCTTGATAAATATTCAACTGATTTTTCAGAAGATGAACTTTTGAAATATAAATTAACTTTGTATGAAAATGTTTCAAACAATATGTTTGAATATGAACCTGATAAAACACGTGCGCTTGCTGAGGAAACTTTAGAAAGTCTTAAAAAATCTCAAAGTTCTGAAAAATATATTTCGCTTTGTACAAAAATGATTCAGGGCGCTATGGCAAACGGCGATTACTTGTATGCAATGAATTTGACACACAGTGTTTTATCTTCGCTTGATAAATCTTCAATTGATCCGTCTTCACCTGATTTCAATTTGTATTTCTTATTGATGTCAATAATTTATGTGAAAATTCTGTTTAATATCGGGGCTTATGAAGATTGTCTTGATATCGGATATAATGTTTTAAATGTCCTGGATTCGGACAAAATTGAATCTATAACATATAACAATGCGTTTGTTTCAAAGGCTGAATTTAAGTTTTTGGTTACCGAATGTGTCGGATACATTGCGCTTGTTGATGTAATTACAATGAAAGAAGATGTGGGTGAATTCTTAGATATTTCTAAAAAGTTGTTGAATTTCCTTCCTGATTCGTATTCTATATTTGTTCAGCTGCAGAATTTAATTCAAGGAAAACCTGTTTCGCTTACAGCGAATATGTCAGGAGACGATATGTTTTCTGCAATCTTATATAATATAATTAATGCGTTTGTATCTTATAAAGGTAATCCGGAAGGCTTTGCGCAGGTTGTTTACAAATCAAAACTTATGGCAAAAGAATCTATGCTTCATTGTTTTGAACTTTTTGCCGACCTTATGATAGGGTACGCTTATGTTGAACTGAATTCGTTTAAGAAAGCTTCAGCTATTATCTATAAAATTATTAAATCATCAAAGGCTAAGGGCATGAATTTTATTTTACATTCTGCCTGGTATGTAATGAGTATTTTAAATATTAAAGAAGGCAAATTTGATATAGCATACGGAGTTTTAAATAACTCAAATATTCAAATGGAAAAAACAGGAATTATCAGCGAATATTTGACAATGTTAAATAAAGTTAATATGTATAAAGTTTTGATGTGCACAAAACAACCAGACCAGGCGCAGATTTGTATGAATCAGGCAGCATTTATTGTCCAAAAATACGGACTGAATTTCAATCTGAATATTGACATTAAAAAAATTCTGTTGGAAAATTCAAGTACAACCGGAATGGTACAGCAATCCCCTGTTGTGCCGAAACAAGTGTCAGAACAAAGGATTGAGGAAAATACAGGTTCATTTGATGAAAACGATGGTGATGTCGTTAACCCTATGGAATTTTTCTCAGAATAATTTTAAAATATCCGTTTAATATTCAGAAAGAGAGGAAAAATGAAAGTATTATTTGCGTCTGCTGAAGTTGCACCGTTTTCGAAAGCCGGCGGGCTTGCTGATGTTGTTGGAAGTTTGCCGAAAGAACTTGAAAAAGATGCGGAAATTGCTATTTTTACACCTCTCCATGGATGTATTGATAAAGAAAAATACGGTATAAAAGAAGTTGAAAATTCTGAAATGTGGCTTACTTTTGGTAATCAGCCGCATAAGTTTAATCTTTTTATGACCAAGCTTCCGGGAACAAAAATTAACGTATTTTTTATCAAAAATGACTGGTATTTTTCTTGTTTTAAAGAAGTTTATCCGAAATATTTAGATCCTCGATATGAACACGAAAGATATATTTCTTTTTCATTAGCTGTAATGGAATATGCTAAGGCATTGAATTTTAGAGCGGATGTTATTCATGCAAATGACTGGCACACAGCTATGATTCCAATGTATTTACATTCAAATTATAAATTTGACCCGTTCTGGGCAAATACAAAATGTGTATTTGAAATTCACAATCTTGCATATCAGGGAATCTGGTTTGAAGATGTAATCGATTTTGCCAATATGAGAAAGGACATTGTTTACAACCAATGGGGATGTGAACATTATAACCGTGTAAACTGGATGAAGGGCGCAATTTTATATTCTGATAGAGTTGTTGCTGTATCTCCTACTTATTCTCGTGAAATTTTAGGTTCAGAATACGGTGAAAATATGGATTATACACTTCGCGGTGTTCAATATAAACTTCGCGGAATTCTTAACGGTATAGATTATACTGTCTTTGATCCTAAAAAAGATAAAGCTCTTAAACAAAATTACGATGTTAAAGATTTAGAGAAAAATACAAAAAAAGAAGAAAATAAAAAAGCTGTATGTGAATATTTCGGACTTGAATATAATCCTGAAAGGCCTTTGATTGCTTTGATTTCACGTCTTGTAGGACAGAAAGGTATTGATTTAATCCGCGATATGCAATATGAACTTCAAAACCTAGATGCGGATTTTATATTCCTTGGAAGCGGCGACAGTGCTTATGAAAACTTATTCATATGGCTTTCAAATAATACAAAAAACATAAGAACATATGTAGGATATGATCCTAAATTGGCTAATTTGATTTATGCAGGAAGTGATTTCTTCTTAATGCCGTCAAAATTTGAGCCTTGCGGTTTGAGCCAATTAATTGCAATGCGTTACGGTTCATTGCCGCTAGTTCGTGCTACAGGCGGTCTTGAAGACACTGTGACCGGTTATCCTCTTGATAATTCAAACGGATTTAAATTCTGGTCATATAACGGCTGGGATATGCTGAATGCAATTAAATGTGCACTTTGGGTTTATAAAGATAAATATGTTTTCAATGCGATGAGAAAATCCGCAATGGAAGCTGATTTTTCTTGGAAACGCAGCGCTAAACAGTATCTTGATATGTATAGAGAAGTTAGCGGAAAATAATTATAATCCTAGTTTTTCGTTAAGTTTAAGAATATCAATAATATCCAAAACTGATGTGATTTCATCAAATAATTGAATGAATGTTTCTTTGGTTATTTGAGATTTCCCAGCCATTTGGAACATGTCTCGTCCTGTTTGTATCATGATGATAATTTTCTCATCTTTAAAGGCGGCTCTTATATATTCAGCTTTGTAAATTTCTTTCAGCTTTTTTAATCTGTCTATCATTGATGTAGTTAAAATATAGCGTGCTTCAATCTGGTTTTGAGAATATACGCAGAATTCTTGGGCAAATTCTGAATCTTCAAGGTTAACTTTTTCATAAGTTTTTGATAGTGTAAGATTATCTTTAATATTATCTTTTTCTAAAATAAAAGTCTGTCCTTCAAATTTTTTATTCATATCAAGTTCTATGAAAACTCCGTTGAAGCTTTTTGATGTTAAATGTTTAATAAAAAATACGGCTGATGATAATAACACAACAGGCAGCCAAATAAAATAGAAACACATAAATAAACCTGTAAAAAATACTTCCCCCGCTAAAAATTCGATTCTAAAAAGCGAGGTATTTATGTCACATATTTTTAGATTAATGCCTTTATATTCTCCTGTGATATAATCATCAATAGCAGAAATCGGATTATTTAAAATTTTCCAACTTTTAATAAATTCTATATTTTTCCATCTTCCAAACTCAGAGCCATAACACCAGTTTAAATTACCAAAAATTTGTAAAAATTTTACCATAAGATGTTTTTTTATTTCACTATCAGCAGAACTTGGAAGTTTATTTTTGACATCATCATTTTTTAAAATATGTTTCATATGTTTTTTATACGATTCATTAATGTATGTTATTCTTATTATAGCGGTACATAAAATTGTAATTAATAAGACAGAAATTACAAAAAAAACAATAATAATATTAAAAGAAGGAATTATGTAACTATTCGGGAGGAAGAATATTAATATAAATGTAAAAAATAAAAAAGCTAATGAAAAACAAGTTAAAGTCGCAACAATAAATATAAAAGACAACACATGTGTAAAATTACCAGCTATAACTCTTATTTTATTAAACTCATCTAAATTTTTTTGAACATTTTTTACATAAAAATCACTTAATTTTACCATTAAGTCATAACGAGTTTTATTATCCATCAGCTCTCCTTTTCTAAATTATATCTTATGGCATAGAGGAAAACAAGTATCCATTGACACTGCTAAATTTATATTATATTATAGATTTATAACAAGAAAAGTGAGGTTATAAATGGATCAAATAATTAAAGTAGCGTGGGATTTGAACGAAAATACCGATAACAGATATAAATTAGTTTATGAAATAGCAGAACTTGCTAAAAAAATCGTTGATGAAAATCAAGCAAGAAAAGCTCGTGAAGATTTCGGTTTTGATGAAATCCACGAAACTACATATACTAAAGAAAATCCTGTTGAACACGCTTTGATGGTTAAAGCATCTGAAGCTGATGATAACAGATTAGTAGGTTAATTAGTTTTGAAGATACACAAGAGTCTATAAGGCTTTTGTGTATTTTTATGGGGAAATGAGGGTTAATGAAATGATGAAAGATACTTTAGATTACATTGAAACCTATACTGACGGTTTTAAGCCTGAAATAGGTATTGTACTGGGTTCAGGTTTAGGTGAACTTGCTGATAAATATTGTGAATTTGCAATTCCTTATGATAAAATCCCGGGGTTTGCAAAGTCTACTGTAGAAGGTCATAAAGGTCAGCTTGTTTTTGCAAATATTAACGGTAGAAAAGTTGTAATGATGCAGGGAAGAAACCATTTTTACGAAGGTCATTCAATGCAGGAAGTGACTTATCCGATTAAGGTTATGAAAAAATTAGGGGTAGAAACGCTTATTATTACAAATGCTGCAGGTGCTGTTAATAAAAGTTTCAGACCCGGTGATTTGATGGTAATTACAGACCATATAAATATGATGGGTACAAACCCGCTAATCGGTCCTAATGACCCTGAACTGGGTACAAGATTCCCTGATATGTCTGAAATTTATAACAAAAATCTTATAAAAATTGTTGATGCGGCGGGCAGACTATTAAATCTTGACTTAAAACACGGTGTTTATATTGCATCAACCGGTCCAAGCTATGAAACGCCTGCCGAAATAAAAATGGCAAGAACGCTTGGTGCGGATGCTGCCGGAATGTCGACTGTACCTGAAGCTATTGTTGCAAATTACTGCGGAATGAAAGTTATAGGTATAAGCTGTATTTCAAACTATGCATCAGGTGTTTCAACTAAAAAACTTACTCATTCTGAAGTGATTGAAACAACTAATAAGGTAAAATCAAAATTTAAAGAATTGATTTTGAAAATTTTAAAACATATTTAGTTTATTTTAAAATATTTTTGAAATAATCGGCATTGTCTTTGGCTTTTACAGTACAGGCGATGCCGTTTTTGTCGGCGTTACTTTTCGGGTTGCAGTATGTGTTTTCGTTAGTAAAATATGTACCCTTAGCACCCATTGGTAATAGTTCTCCGTCAACTATTTGCCAGGTAAACATGTCTATTCCCCATACATTTGGCTGGGTAAGATAACCATTAATATCAACAGATATAAATATCATTGGTGTTTTAACGGATGTGTCGTTACCTAAGGCATTGTGATTCTCGAAATATATTGAAGTTCCGTCTTGCATACTTAAAATACCATCGTCAAAATAGTGAATATAAGCATTTGTTGTTTTGTTATATGCTTTGTACCCTTTTTCATTTGTTCTGTGTGAATAGTGGCAGGCGGGACTTTGGGTTACGCCTTGAAGATAAGATCCGCAGTCTGTTGCACCGGTTATATATTTTTGAAATTCCTTATAAAAAGTATTTGACGGATATGATGAAGCTTCTGTTGATACATCTTCTGCAATCATTCTTCTTATAACTTGTTGAATTGTAGAATATGATTTTAAAAATTGGCTTTTATATCGATGAGCTTTATATGCTGTCATCAAGGCCGGAATAGTCATTGCCGCAACAACACCTATTATGCCTAATGTTATAAGTATCTCTGCCAGAGTAAAACCGATTCTATTATTCATAAGTTCAAAACCTCATCTTTTTATACTTGCACATTAATATTATACATTACTAAGTTCGAATTGCAATATTTTGAACTTACAAATATATTTTATTTTTGTTTAAAAATTGATAAACTTTGAGTGAGGTTAAGATGAATAAAAAAGAAATTTTTGGAAAACGCTTCAAAGAGATAAGAAAAAAGTTTGGTTATACTCAGGAAAAAATGGCAGAAATTGCCGGAATTGAACCGCAGTCAATAAGTAAAATTGAATCAGGAAAAAACTTTCCGTTGTTAACAAATTTGGATAAAATTGCTGATAAATTAGGGATAGAAATGGAAGATTTTTTTTATTATGAGCACAAAATAGAACATAATCGCTTAAGAGGTTCTTTACTTGATATTTTTGATTCTTTAGAACAGACTGATAAAGAGAAACTTTTGCGTATTGCAAGAATAATGAAAATTTAAAACAAAAAGCGGC
>CASLVD010000084.1 GCA_949398305.1 uncultured Candidatus Melainabacteria bacterium
CGTAAATAAATCATACCCCCAAATATTTGGCGGATTCACATAACCGTTCAAATCAACAGAAATAAAAATTTTCCCATCTGTTTCCATCGGAACAGTTGAAACTAAAAATCTATTATTGAATAAAATTAATGTTCCGTCAGAAAGTAAAATTTGCCCATCATCAAAATAATTATCACCACGCCAGACAATATCTGCTCTATGCAATGTTTTATACTTATTAGGATTATCACCCCTTGCATAGTAACAAGGTGTTGATTGATCTCCAATTCCACAATCTTTTGCACCGGTTAAATATCTCATAAAAACTTTATAAAATGAATATCCGGCATACGTTGACGGGTCTAAAGATACATCATCAGATTCCATCTGTTTAAATACCTGTTGAACTGTTGAATACGATTTCAAAAATTGTGAATGAAGTCTGTGAGCTTTATAGTTATTAATCAAACCAGATATAGTAATAGCAGCAATAACACCAATTATGCCAAGAGTGATTAGAACCTCAGCTAAAGTAAAACCAGCTTTAGAAAATACTGGTAGCATAGCACCCCGTCCGACGAGGACCTCAGCTAATGTAAAAGCCTTCTTCATCCACTTTCTCCTTGATAAAGTTATTTTAATTTAAATTTCCTTCTTAGGTATTATATTACCTTTTAAGGTAATTAATGTCAAGTTAAGGAAATATTTTATATAATTAATAAATGGTAAAAATAAAATTACGAGAATTGCTGTGGGAACATAATATCAGCAGTATCCAACTCCATAAAGCAACAGGAATAAGTCAATCAAAAATTTCTGAAATAATCAGGGGCAAAAGAACCAATATTACACTGGATACAATAGAAAGAATATGCCTTTTTCTAAATTGTAAAATAGATGAACTTATTGAGATTTCAAAATGAATCTTAATTTCTATTATATATAGAATTTATAATCCCATATAAGTATTCCTTTTTGTTACGAAAAGATATATAATCTTTACAAGAAAACATGTTTATTCTAAAAATATGGTATAAAAAAGGAAACGAAATTGCTAAATAATTTTGAAAGTTTTGACAACTCGGAAACAGCGACAAAAAAAGATATAGTTATACAAGAAAGAGTAGAGCTTGTATCTTCTCATATGTATAAGCAATTTTTGGATTACCAGCATTCAACAGTTAACACCAATGACATTTTTACCAGAATGGTAGATTGTCTTGAGCTTGTTTCAAACAACTTGAAACAATCCTTCTCATCTCGCGGTGTTACCACCCAAAATATTTATGTAGACGCTGATTCTTTAAAATCAGTTGCTGTTGTCAATATTTTATGGCACAAAATGAGTTTCACTACACGTTGTAATTTCCAGCCTCAAGCCCTATTTAGAGATGACGGCAGACATATTTTTTCAAACCGTATTATGGCACTACGAGGAAACTACAACGATATTATAAAAGACGCAAAAGACCGTGAAGAAGAGATGGTTAAACTCTTAGAAAACGAAATCGCATCATTATATGTTCCGGCAGATCAGAATCAAAAATGTGTCTTTAAAATTAAACACACCGGTCAGGAATTTACAATCAACCAGACAGATGCACCGCGCGAAGTTGTTTTAAAAGTGGTAGAAACCATTTGCGGCGGAGGCTTGTACCATCAGGACGGCTCAGTTAAAACATTTACAGTCTAGGGGGGTAAATATTGCTCCGAATTATTACCTAAAGTAAGCAATACTATTCAACTCCGCAAGGGTAAATGATGCTACCAACTGTTTCCAAGTCATTTCAACAGTTTAGTATTTGACATAACAAAAATAATCACTAATAATATTAGTATAGACATTTTTAGGTTAGGATATGAAGCTAGTAGAGAAATTAAAAGAGTACGAAAATCAATATTTATTTATACGCTGGGCAACAGGCGCTGAGTACGGAAAACTTATATATGCAGGAGATGACTTTATAGAGTTTAACATCATTGATACTGATACTATGAATTATCAAGAAACAATGTTGATTTATGCTCCATTAATTTTAGAAGTTTCAATCGGCGGAGCAGATATTGCAAGAATTATTGCCGAAGTTTCTTCCAAAATAAGCATTCACGAGGGGTAAAACATAACTGCGGTCACATTCCCTGCTCGTCACACTACCGTGTGCCGACACCGGACTCACACCGGCTACGCTAATCGTTTGCACTGGTAAGGAAATTAACAAGTCCTTGCATGCCAAGCTTATAACTATCTGTTTTAAACCCTGTAATCTGACCGACACAAACATCAGCAAACATTGAATTATGACGAAATTCTTCGCGCTTATAAATATTTGAAATATGCACCTCAACAGTCGGTATTTTAACTGACGTTAATGCATCACGAATTGCAACACTTGTATGAGTGTAAGCCCCTGCATTTAAAACAATTCCGTCAAAATTTCCAAGTGCATATTGAATCTTTTCGATAATTTCACCCTCAAAATTGCTCTGGAAAATCTCAACATTTATCCCGAGTTCAAAAGAATACTCATAAAGCTCCATTTCTAAATCTTTATAAGACTTAGAACCATACTGTTCAGGTTCTCTAACACCCAACATATTGAGATTTGGACCATTAATTATTAAAATATTTAAATCTTTTTCCATAATACTATTATAATACAAAAAACTGTTTTTGTAAATTTTTGTTAAAATTTACAACATTAATGTAACCAATTTGACATGATTATCATATCATGCATGTACAAACTATCCCAAAATCTCCTCCCAAGATTATTGTTCAAGTCGCAAAAAGTTGTGACTTTTTTTTTTGCAAAAAAGTCACAATCAAACAAATTACTTTTATTGTTCATTCCGGTCTGCAAGACGGAATCTATAATTATTTTTTAACAAATTCTTGATGCATTTTTTCAATCATCTGAAGAGTTTCTTCTTCGCTATGAGTTTGTGCATAGTTATCTATTGCCTTGTTTAGACCTTCAACAAGACCCGGATTCTTTTCTAAAAATTTCATATCACTTTCTAAAGAATCAGATGCAACCTGCGATTTCCCTAAAGATGCAGCAGGCATATTTGATAAATCTTTAATTTCTTTTTCTTCAACAGGAACTGCCGGTGTCTCCGGTGCCTGACCATCGTTTGATGCCTTTTGGATACCCTTGAAGTTTAAACTATTAATGTTTTTGTTGTCGATTTCTCTCATAGTATCACCTTACTTTCAGAAATTTTTCATTTCTCTATTATCTTCATGTCGGTTTTTGTATAGAAAACACCTAAATAATATTTTTTGCTACTTTTTATCAAAAAAAATTACAAAAATTTACATGCAAATTCTCAAAAATTTTTCATGTTATGATGTATTATATACTATAAAAGGATGTAATGCAAATTATGAACTTGGATAAATTTTCAAAAAATTTGTGGTGGGCTCTTACAGCATATAAAACGATTGACGAATTACCGGATGCGGTAATATTTGTGGGCTTTAAAGGTGAAATCAAACACTTTAATAAGAAAGCACAGGAACTTTTTGCATTAGGTTCAGACGACTTTACCCCTGCCAACATCATTGAAATAATAAAAGACGGACTCAACTGCATATCAGAATCAATAACAAAATCCAGACCAATACTTGCAACAGCATCCATCCCAGGCAGAGATTTTTATGTTGAGCTTAACGCTTCAAAAAGATGGAAAGGTTACTGTCTGAGTATAAGAGATTTAACAAAATTAACAGACGAAATCTTTAACGAAGAAAAAGTTATAAAATTTAACGGCGAAAAAAATGCCATGCTCTCAAAACTTGAAAACGAATTAAAATCCCCTGTTACGTCAATCAGCGGATTTTCAAAAGGTTTATTAGACGGGCTTGGCGGAGAATTATCCGAAAAACAGACAAAATACGTCAAAATAATAAATAATAATGCAGAAGAATTATATCACTTTTTAGATAAATTTTTAGAATTTTCAAAGGCTGAATCTTCTATTTACGAATCAGATTACCACAATTTTGATATTATAGAAGTTTTCAAAGCCATAATTAAAGATTTTGAAAACGAGATGGAAGACAAAAAACTTGCGTTTGACTTTAATTATGAAGGAATCGAAAAACGTACGGTTTATACAGACTTAAATGCAATAAAAACAATATTAAGAAATATTCTTGAAATCGCAATTTCAATGACAGAAACAGGATATATTTCAGTAAAATTGTCATATCCGGATGAAAAAACATGTGCTTTATATAAATTAAGTATTCCGGCATTGAAACAGACTTCTTATTTAAGAATTACAATAAGAGATACCGGAGCAGGAATCGCAGAAGAAGATATGAAATACTTATGCGAACCTTATGCACAACTTGAAAAAGGTAAAAAGAATTTCTTAAGAGCAATAAAACTTGGAACAGCAAGTATTTTAGTAAAAAGAGCAGATGGCATGATTGATATCTTCTCCGAAGTTATGAAGGGTACAAGATACGACATAATCCTTCCTATAGAAAAGGAATAAGATGAGCAGCGTAATTTTAAAAAACGTCACAAAAACTTACGATAACAACAAAACCGTAATAAACAATGTTAGCCTGGAAATAAAAGACAAAGAATTTATTGTTCTTGTCGGAGCTTCCGGCTGCGGAAAATCAACACTTTTAAGAATGATTGCAGGGCTTGAAGACATATCTGACGGCAAAATTTTTATTGGCGATAATAAAGTAAATAATGTTGCGCCAAAAGACAGAGATATTGCATTTGTGTTTCAAAGTTACGCACTTTATCCGCATATGACAGTAAGAGAAAATATCGCATTCGGCTTAAAAATGCGTAAAGTTCCGAAAGTCGAAATTGATAAAAAAGTACAAGAAGCGGCAGAAATTCTTAATCTGGAAGAATACTTAGACAGAAAACCAAAACAATTATCAGGCGGCCAGCGTCAGCGTGTAGCATTAGGGCGTGCAATTGTAAGAAACCCTAAAGTTTTCTTGATGGATGAACCGCTGTCAAATCTGGATGCAAAATTACGCGTACAAATGCGTTCTGAAATAAAAAAACTTCACGAAAAATTACAAACAACATTTATTTACGTAACCCATGACCAGACAGAAGCATTAACAATGGGTGACAGAATCGTTGTTTTAAATAACGGAATAATTCAGCAGGTTGACAGCCCTGAAGAGATTTATAACAATCCTAAAAACACCTTTGTAGCAGGTTTTGTGGGTTCTCCGCAGATGAATTTTATTGAAGGTAAAGATTTAGGACTGGATGAAAACATTTTGTACGGAATCCGTCCTGAAAAGATGACCAAACCTGACGGAGATATAAAATTAACCGTAAATGTTGACATATCAGAAATGCTTGGTAGTGAAAAAATCGCATATTTTAATATCGGGGCCAGAAAGTGTTCAGCTAAACTGGAAGCAGATGTTCAGATTGGCAAAACACTTGAATTAAGTATTAAAACATCTGACATGTATAAATTTGATATGCAAACCGGCAAAAGAATCTAACATTCCCACTCCGGACATTAACATTGTCATTCCGGACTCCGATCCGGAATCTATTTTCTATCATTATTTATATTCTTCATTTATTTGCAATAGATTACTTACATCCACCTCAAAAAAGTCCGCGATTTTTTCAAGCTTATCAATTGTGATATTTATTGTTCCACGCTCAAGCTTGCTAATATACGAATTGTCAAACCCCAAAGATAGAGATAATTCTTCTCTTTTTAAGCATTTTTCTGTTCTATATTTTTTAATATTTTGCGCAATACGCTCTCTGGAATATTGATTCATATTATTTAATCCGGAATATATTTAAACAAATCATTTGGTGTACAATCCAAAGCATAACACAATTTGTCAAGCGTAGAGAACTCAACTCCTTTTGTCTTATCATTATATAATTTATGAATAGTATTATACCTAACTCCAGCCAACTTTGCAGTTTCTGCAATAGTCATACGGCGCTTGCCTATCATTGTTGAAACATTGTTTTTTAACATAATTTTATTTTACAAATTTTTTGTACATAGAGTTAGATTCATATTTATAAATAAAAATAAATTCTTATAGAATATATTTTTCGTAATAAAACTTAACGTTAATCAATCAGGAATATAACGAATTAAATCATTGGTAGTGCAATCTAATACCTTGCATAATTTATCAATTGTTTGAAAATCAATACCCGAAGTTTTATTATAATATAGGTTATAGACAGTATTATAGGCGATACCTGCTAATTTTGCGGTTTCGGATATTGTCATTTTTCTCATACCTATAATTGTCGAAATATTATTAATTATCATTCTTAAATTGTATTTTATTAATAGGCATAAGTTGACATTATTCAGTATACTGAGTAATATATACTTATATTGAATAAGATTAGAAATATTACTTAACACTAAGGAGGGTAACCATGAAAAAGATTTTATTTAGTTTAGTAGTTTTA
>CASLVD010000085.1 GCA_949398305.1 uncultured Candidatus Melainabacteria bacterium
ATATTTTATAGAGATGAAAATTTAACAAGCCAAAATGAGGCAATAATTGCGGCTCGAAATTTGGAAGTCAAAAATTCAGATAGAATTTCTACATCAAAATATAAGAAAAAATTTAGAGAAATATTATAAGTATATATCGCAGCGATATTAAATTTCTTTTTCGATTTTTTTTAGGACAATTTCATAACCTAAAAGTTGTGCAAAAAATTCTACATCATTAAAATCTAATGAACCTTTTCGCATTTTATGAGATAAGCCATCCATAGTATATTTCTTATCACTATTTTCTGTAGCCAGTTTAGCAAGCTGGGTAAGTGTCATACATTCTTTAGCTAACATGATTTTTACAAATTCTCTGACTGACATATTCTCTCCTTAAGAATAGATTTATATGTCTTATTATTGATTATATTGACAATATTTTTCAAACGCTTTATAATAATAGTATTGTATATCTATATATCATGTTATACGTCTATATTTGCTTAACATAAGGGGGAAGAGATGAAAAAAGCGTTTACTTTAGCAGAGGTGTTAATTACACTTGGAATTATAGGTGTTGTAGCTGCAATGACAATTCCGGTTTTACTTCAAAACTATACAGAAAAGCGCACCGTATCTATCCTTAAAGAAACCCAATCTATTATTGCTCAATCTATGAAAATGGCTGAAGAAGAATACGGCGATATGGAAAGCTGGTTTACGAAAGATGATGATTATGCTTTACGAGCATTAAAAATATCGCAAAACTTAAAACCGTTTATGAAATTAGCACTAGATTGTGGTTATACTGCGGATACAAAAGAAAAATGTATAATTAATGCCAGTTATTTAGAAAAAAATGGTCATAAACGTATGAATTATGTACAAAGTGATAGAGCTTATGCCGTAAGTTTGTTAAACGGTTCATCCGTCTGGTGGATACATGATAATAATATATGGGCACAATTTTATATTGACACAAACGGCAAATACCCACCAAATACTTGGGGAAAAGATTTATTTATGTTTGAATATTCAAATAATTCACTAAGACCAATGGGTGCTCCTGATTCAAATTGGTCATACAAAACAAATTGCATAACAAAAGATTCAACAGGTGTAGGTTGTGCATATTATGTATTAACACAACAAAATATGAATTATTTGCACTAAATCAAATATATTTTTATAATTATAGAATGAAGAAATACGATGTTATAGTAATTGGCGGAGGAACATCCGGTTGTGCAGCTGCATACATCAGCGGTAAATTAGGCTTAAAAACGCTTTTAATAGAGCGCTCTATCCACTTGGGTGGAACAATTACATCAGGACTTGTTATACCTGTTATGAAGTCAGGCGAAAACCAAATTAATACTGATTTTTATAATGATTTAATATTAGAATTAAAAAAAGCAGGCGCTCAGGTTACCTATCAGGATAATCCCGGCTGGTTCAATCCTGAGCTTCTTAAAATAGTACTGGATAAAATGATGAATGATGCTAATGTTGACGTATTATTTAATACATATGTAAAAAATGCAAAAATTACCTCTAATTACATAGAGTCTATAGAAATCAGCAAACAAATATTATTATCATATAACGATACGATACATACCAATAATTCTACCTGTTACAACGAGCAAATATTATCGGAATGTATCGAAGCGAAGTATTATATTGATTCAACAGGAAATTGTGAATTTTCTAAATTAATTAATTGCGAATTTTTAGAAAATAATAATGATTTTCAGCCGATGAGTTTAAGATTTATAATGGGCGGTATAGACCTTAAAAGCTTTGGTGATTGGCTTTTAGAGATAGATTCTGACAGAAATATTACGACTGTAGAATGTATAGAAGGTGTAACACATTTATCAACTGCATACACCTGGGATACTGGTAAACAGTGGGCTTTAGCGCCTTATTTTGATAAAGCAGTAACGAAAGGTGACCTGAAAGATAGTGATAGAAACTATTTTCAGGTATTTAGCATTGCCGGAATGCCTGATTCATTAGCTTTTAACTGTCCAAGAATAGTTGAAAACCTTAACCCGAATGTTACAGAAGATGTATCAAAAGCTTTAATTCAAGCAAGAGAAAGCATTTTGCGGCTTTCAAATTTCTGTAAAAAATATTTTCCGGGGTTTGAAAACGCTTATATTTCAAATATCGCAGATTCAATTGGAGTAAGGGTTTCCAATAGAATTTGCGGAAAATATATTTATACAATTGATGATTTAAAAAGCGGTAAAAAGTTTGATCATCCTGCGGTTATCTCAAATTATCCGGTTGATGTTCATTCTAAGGATAAAGATTCTTCAACATTACAGATGACAGGTGAGTATCAGCTTCCGATTGAAGCTTTAATGTCTAAAGATTACGATAATTTATTTGTTGCAGGGCGTTGTTTATCTGCAGATTATATGGCGCAAGGTGCTCTAAGAGTACAGGGAAGCTGTTTTTCCATGGGCGAAGCTGTTGCAAAACACATATCAGCAGTGATTAGAAACTCTGCTGCATAGGATATTCATAACATCTAAAAGCGGATCGATTGTTGTAGAATATGGCGGAGAGTAAGTTAAATCATTATTTCTGAAATCGCTTACTGTCATATGGGCAAGAAGTGCTGTTGCAAGACTGTTTATACGTTTATCCGCACCGAGAGAACCTATTGCTTGCCCGCCTAATAGTAGTCCTGTTGTTTTATCTGCAATAACTTTTAAGGTTATATCACCTACATCCGGCATATATGGAACTATATCAGGCTTTGATACTATTGCACATACAGGATTAAAACCTGATTCTATGGCTTCTTTTTCTGTCAGTCCAGTCATTGACATTGTTGTATTTAAACATCTTGAAACTGCAGACCCAAGTACACCTTCAAACGGGGTATAAATTCCTGCTGCATTTAGAGCTGCAACACGTCCTTCCTTATTAGCTGTAGAACCAAGCGGTACCCAGACTGATTTTCCGCTTATCAAATGTGGTTCTTCACAGCAATCACCGCATGCATATATATTTGGAACAGATGTTTGCATTAGTTTATTGACTTTAATTGCACCGGATTGTCCTGTTGTAATTCCTGCATCTTTTGCAAGTTCAGAATTTGGCACAACACCGGAACTGAGAATTACCATATCAGTTTCAATAACTTTTCCTGAAATAGTTTTTACAGCTGTTGCTGTTTTATTTTCACCAATAATTTCAGATACAATTTCATTAGTATAGAACTTAAAATTACGATCTTCAATACTTTCAAGCCGTTTTAAAATTAGTTCTGAAATATCAGTATCAAATGCTGCCATAATACGGTTACTTTTTTCTATGACACTGACTTCAAGACCATTTTTAACAAATGCTTCAAGAAGTTCTAAACCTATAAAGCCGCTGCCTACAATTACAACACGCTTTGATTGAAGCATTTTTTCTCTTATGGCAATACCATCTTCTATTTTTCGAACTGTATAAACATTATCAAAATTATTAACATTGATGATATTAGGAATAAGTGGTCGTGCACCTGTTGCAATAATCAGCCTGTCATATTTTTCAAGACGTGCATCCGTATTTGAACATACCAATACTTGCTGTTGTGGAATCAGTATTTTTTCAACTTTTGACCGTAAATAAACATTTATACCTGCAGCATTAAATTCTTCTACAGAACGAACAAGCAGTGCTCTATAGTCAGTAAAATTACCTTCTATATAATACGGAAGACCGCATGATGAATATGATACATGCGTATCATCAGTATAAATTGATACATTTGCATCCGGAAGTAAACGTTTTATTTTAGCTGCGGCTTTTGCTCCTGCTGCTACACCGCCGATTATAACTATATTCATAGTCATAATCTACTAAGTTTTTATAGAAAAAACATTACTCAAACGGCTAATTAGTACTGTAGGTATTTAAAATCATACCTTTCATAAATTCACAATAAGTATCTTTATCTTCCTCAATAGTTTCAGCTTTTTTAATTAAATTCTTAAGCTCTACAATAATCTGCTTTCTTAGTAAGTCTTCGTACATGTTAATACACACCCCGTGTTATCTATTCACATATACATATACGGAAACTTTTTTCAAAAACTTTAATATTGTTAAAGATTTGTAAACTTAATCTATTTCATTGTACACAATTTTCTTGCGGAAATGCCACTGAATAAGCGTTAAAACAAGTATTATTACAAATAAAACGTAAGCAATTGCACTTGCTTTACCTATATTAAAATATTCAAACGCATTTTTATAAATCGAATAAACAAGAACATTTGTACTGTCAAAAGGTCCGCCCTGTGTCATTAAATAAATTAAGTCAAAAACCTGAAAAGAAGATATTGCAGTAATTATGACGACAAAAAATATAGTCGGTGATAAAAGCGGAATTGTTACATTCTTAAAGGTTTGATAAGCATTTGCTCCATCTATTTTGGCGGCTTCAAACAAGCTTTGTGAAACAGAAGAAAATGCTGAAAGAAAAATTATCATATTATACCCGATAAGCTTCCAAACAGAGACTATAATGAGTGCAGGCATTGCGAATTTTGAATCGTAAAGCCAGTTTATATGAATATTCAAAACCTGATTTAAAAACCCGATATTCGGGTCAAATATCCATGCCCAAACGATTCCGACAACAACCATTGGTGTAATAAACGGTAAAAAATAAGCCGTTTTATAAAATTCACTTCCTCTAATTTTGGAATTTAAAATCGCAGCCAGTATAAGCGGAATTATCACACCTAAAATTGAAGTTGAAAGTGCAAATACAATAGTATTCAGCAGAATTTTATAAAACAAGCCGTCTCTTAAAAGTAATTTATAATTTTCCAATCCGACAAAATTTATAGGATTCAACATATCCCACGATGTAAAACTCAAACCAAATGAACAGATTACAGGAATTAAAATAAATATAAAAGTCCCGAGTATTGCAGGCGCTATGAAAATCCATGCTGCAAAATTCTGGTTATTTGTAAGTTTTTCATACAGGTTTTTCATGATATGATTCTATTATATTCGAAAGATTAGGAGATGTGAATTATGCAAAAATATGAACACGCATTTGGTAAAAATGACATTAGAGGAATTTATAATGACGATATTACAGAAGAATTATTCTATAATATCGGAGTAGGATATATTGACTGGCTAAAAGCTCAAAGCAGGAAATCAGAAAAAGATTTAAGAATCAGTGTTTGTATGGATGCAAGATTACATTCACCATCTCTTAAAAATGCCTTGATTAGCGGTTTAAAAGATGCTGGAACAGGTTATATTGAGGATTTAGGATTAGCACCAACACCTATCGGATACTATTCGGAAGTTGCTCATAATCTTGACGGTGCAATGATTATTACTGCAAGCCATAACCCTAGTGAATACAACGGTTTAAAAATGACTTATAACAGACAAACACTTAACGAAAAACAAATTAAAGAAGTCCGAGATATCGTATTTGCAGATTGGAAAGATGATGAAAATAATAATCGTGTACAACTTGCAACCACACCAATTATTCCGGAATACATAGCAGAAATGAAAGAAAAATTCGGCAATATAGGAGAAGGTATTAAGGTAGTTGTAGACAGCGCTAACGCTACAGGCGGGATTGTAGGTCCTCAATTATACAAAGAGCTTGGCTGTGACGTCATTGAATTATATTCAGAACCTGACGGAACATTCCCTAACCATCATCCAAATCCAAGTGTTTTATCAACCCTTAAAGACTTATCTAAAACTGTTGTGGAAAACAATGCAGACTTTGGTATAGCGTATGACGGTGACAGCGACAGAATCGGGGTTGTGGATTCAAAAGGTACACCGCTGACAGGCGACAAACTGCTTTTAATCTATGCAATGGATATGATTGACTGTAACCCTGTTGTTGTATCAGAAGTAAAATGTTCTCAAGTATTATACGACACAATAAATAATGCAGGCGGAACTGCTGTAATGTGTAAAACCGGTCACGGATATATTAAAGATAAAATGAAAGAAACAAATGCTATTCTTGGGGGCGAAATGAGCGGTCATACATTCTTCAAAGACAGATATTACGGATTTGATGATGCAATTTACGCAGGCTGCCGCATGATAGAAATTGTTGCAAAACACAAAAAAGCTGATAAAAACTTTAAATTAGAACAATTGCTTGAACCGTTTAATAAAGTTTTCACAAGTGATGAAGTTCGTTTTCCTTGCCCTAACCATTTGAAAAAAGAGGTTTTGGAATCTATGAAATCTGAAGTTCAAAACAAACCTGACATGTTTGGATCAGAAATTAAAGAAATTGTTACATTAGACGGTATGAGAATCGTTTTTAACGGCGGTTTTGCATTAATTAGACAAAGTAATACAGAGCCGGTATTTACTCTTCGTTTTGAGGCTAATA
>CASLVD010000086.1 GCA_949398305.1 uncultured Candidatus Melainabacteria bacterium
ATATAAACATTATTAGTCTTCTTTTGCAAATTGGTCTTTACCAACTGAGCAAAGCGGACAAGTATAATCATCCGGCAAAGCTTCAAAAGCTACACCGTCATTTTCTGCCGGATCATAAACATAACCGCATACTGTACAAACCCATTTTTCCATAGTTAATTTTCCTTTCTCTTTTTACATTCACTGCATACACCATGAAATACTATATCATGACTTATTATATCAAAACCCGTAGCCTCCCGGGTATTTTTTACAACAGAAGGAGCTACGCTTGATGGTATATCAAAAACTTTCCCGCACTCTTTGCATATAAAATGATAATGTTCAAAAGTATTGTGATCAAAATGCGCCGAAGCCTCCAGACCATCAATTTTTTTAATCATGCCGGCAGAAGCCATCTGATTCAAATTCCTGTAAAGAGTAGTCAGCCCGACATTGGAATTTTCTTCCTTCAAAAACTCCAGCAACTCATCTGCTGTCGGATGAATCGGATTGTTCGTTAAAACATCAAGTATTTTTTCTCTTTGCTTGGAATAATTCATAAATTTCCTAAATTGATAACTACTATCATTTTATGCTAAATAGCAGTATGTGTCAATTATTTCTGTTTTTCAGCATTAAACTGTTTTTCTATGTCTTTTCTGACCTGATAGTCTGAACCTGTACCAAATTTTCTTGATATAAGCATAACAGCAGGTGCTAAAATTCCGAGTGCTCCGATACAAGATCCGATGTTTTTAAGAATTGCACCTTTCTTAAGACTTCTTACTGATTTAAAGAATTCATCCAAAGTATCACCTGATTTTTCATATTGACCAAGAAGTTTTTCAAGCTTCTGACCAACTCCTCTTAAATTACCAAGGTCAATATATCTTCTTGTATCAACTTTATCAGAACCTTTTACAAGCTCGATAATATCTGATTGTTTTGCAAATTCAACCACAAGGTTTTTGTTTTCAGGTTTAACCGCAAACTTGTAAACATCGACATCTGATAAATCTGCCGCTTTGAATTCATCTAAATGAGCTTTAATTGAACCATCTTTAAATGCTTCTTTAAGTTTTTCGTTAAAGATAACTCTTGCATCTAAATCAATTGATTTTCCTTTTTTATCAGCGGCTTTTTCTAATGCCTTCGCAATTAACGGACCGGCAAAGTACATAAATGCCCAGAAACTGCCTTCTTTCACAACATATCCGAAAAAGTCCTGAGGATTTTTAGCATGTGAAAGTCTTTCACCTGTAATAATACCGTCAACTATCATAAGGTTTTGAACAGGGTCAAATATAAAGTCCTGCATACCGCCGGTAAATGACATCTGTGCCGGATTTTTCTTTAGACCGTGCACGCCTGAAAAAGCAGAAGAAAACGGAACTTGTTGTGAAGATAATTTTACCAAAACGTCTTTATCAAGTTTCTGCTTATTCGCGATATCCTGTCTAATTTGATTTTCGGTATAATTATGTCTGAATTTAGTTAATCCTAAATATGACAAAGCTGTTAAGCCTGTAGAAAGTGCAAATTTTGCTAAATTCAAACCTTTTGTAAGTTTTTGATGAGCTCCGACATGTTCTAAACTGTTTAAGATAGCTTTTGTCGGTGCAAATTCTTTAGCTGCTTTAAATATTTCAGGATTTTTAAGAATTCTCACATCAACCATCGGGTCAATTTTGGCAGGTTTATACATAGCAAAATCAAGAATCTTTTGATATGCAGGAATCCCCCACAACCAAATAGCCTGTGTGCCGAATTCATCAATAAATCTGTCTTTTCCCTCTGCCTTGTCCCCTGACATATATGAAGCTGCTGTTAAACCGCAGCTGTTAGCAATATCTTTTATTGCTAATGGAACTTTTGAACTATTATTACCTAATGTAGAGTAAATTGTACTTGCTGTTAATTTTGTTATCATTTTCCTTATCCTGGGGTAAATGTATTATTAAATGGTTAATTCAACACCTATTTACCCGCTCAACTTCATGTATTACAAGCCCCAAATTAAATTCATTAATTTCACGATTGGAGCATTCGCTTTCACAGTTGAGTTTTTTCGAATATTATGTTTTTTCATAACTTTAACCTTCACTTTCACTTTAAGATCTATCAATAATATTAATTGCCTTTTTTACAATTATTTTTAACATTTGTTAAAAAAACAAGACCCTGATTATTTTCAAGGTCTTGTTCTAAACTTTATTTACCGACACGCAAATGTTCTCGTTTTGTTTAAAACAAGCCTTTCAAAATACGTCTGCTGCGTCGGATTATCATAATCATGTTTAAATTCCTTTTGTCTTACGAAAAATAAATTACCATGATTCTAAAAAAAAATCAACCTCTACACAAATGTAACAAATTCTGCCACATCTAAAAATATTTATTATAATGAATAATACAAGTTTATAAAAAGGAAAATATTATGAGAGATGATGAAAACAGAAAAGAAAATGAAATCACCCTTGAAGAATTTATAAACCAAACAGGCAAAGATAAAGTTAAAATTGAAAAAAATGAAACCAAAAAAGTTACGATTCACAAACGTGAAAACAATTCCGGAATGGGCGAACCGGCACCATATACGATTGCCCGTCAATTCAACTGGGGTGCATTTTTATTTAACTGGATATGGGGTATAAAATATAAAAGATGGTCACTTATGATTATTCCAATTTTATTATTTTTACCATATGGATTTTTAATATCTATCATTGCAAGTATCTGGGCAGGTACAAAAGGAAACCAATGGGCCTGGGAAGAAGTTGAATATAAGGATGAGGAAGATTTTCATCAAGCACAAAAAAGTTGGGTTAAAGCAGGTATAGTATTAGGTGTTTTAGGTCTTATTGCAGCTTCGCCGATTATAGTTAACAAGTTAAAATCATTAGAAATTCAAGAAGATATTGACCTTGGCGTTAATTACCATAAATTTTTAAGTACAGCAGAATTAAAAATTCCACAAGATATAATAAAACAAACTGACAGTTCTGACAATAATTCTGATATACTTTCTTCCAACAAATTTGTAATATATTGGCTTCGACCATCAAATGAAAGAACACTAAAAGCATTAAGTTTCATCCAAACACAATTTGACAATAACAAAGAAGCACTTGAAAATAAATTTGTTCTTCGTCCGGATATAAAAACCCTTTCTGATGAATACTCACACATTGTACGTCTTGAACTTGAGCCAAAGTGTACAAATGAAGTGTGTATAAATACTTGGCTATACAAAAAATGTAATAATGGTTTTTGTATAATTAATCCTAAGAAACAAACATATTACAAGGTTCGAACCAAAGAAAACATTATTCCAAAAGCATTAAGCTTAAAGAAAAAATGGCACTAAAAAAACACCCTTCCGGGTGTTTTTTACATTAAGTCTATCATATTGTTAATTCTAATAAGCTTATCTAGATCGCAGTTACATAATTTATTATTAATTAGTTCTCGAACTTTGTCTAGATTCGGCTGTGGTTCAGGTAGCAGTAATTCAACAGGCTGGATATTAAATACTTCACAGATTTTATCTATTGTTTCTGCAGTTGGTAAATATCGATTATGCTCAATATTTCTGTAACCTTGTACACTCATACTAATTTTTTCTGCAAATTGTTCTTGAGTAAGCTTGTTTTCTGTCCTCAAGCGCCTAATTCCATTTGTTATTATTTCTTTGTAACTCATAGGTATGATTGTCACTCCAATTAAGACTTAATCTTCTGCAACTCTTTAACTAGATTGAATAAGATATCAAGCTCTTTACCAGTTTTTGCCTGTAACAATGCAATATAATCCTTGTCCGCCTTTATTTCATCTGAACTTATAAATACAAATAATTTATAAATTGGAATATTCAATGCATTAGCAATAAGTGGTATTTTGTTTAATGTAATTGGATTATGTCCATTTTCCCAGTAACTAACTGTTTTCGGTGCAACATTCACACGTTCTGCTAACTCATCCTGAGTCATATTAGCCTGCAATCTAAGCTCTCTCAAGCGTCTACCAAATTCTTTATAAAAATCTTTCATTCTCATAAGATGAGAATATTACATATCTTAGCATAATGTAATCCGATAACTAAGCACATATGCCAAAATATGCAGTAGTTGTTTATTTAATCTTCTGAAATTCTTTAACAACATTAAAAAGTCTGTTTATTTCTTCTACTGTTATTGTCTGTAACAATTCTATATAATCCTTATCTGCTGTCTTTTCTTCAATATCAAAAAATACAAACAATTTATACACTGGTACATTCAAAGCATCAGCTATAAGCGGTATTTTACTTAAAGTTACCGGGTTATGTGCATTTTCCCAATAACTTACAGTCTTATGAGCAACCCCTACTCGTTCGGCTAATTCTTCTTGTGACATACCAGTTTGTAATCTTAATTGTTTCAAACGTTTTCCAAATTCTCTATAAAAATTCTTAACTTTCATTTATATAATGATATTACATAATCAAGCACAATATAATCCAATATTTAAGCATATGTGCTTGTTTATGTTATGATTCTCGTATCAAATGAGGATAGCGAAATTATGAACAATAAAACGTGTTTCTTTATAGGTAGTAGACACACCCCCAATAGCATTAAACAACAACTGACAGAAATCATCGAAAAACATATCACAGAATACGGAGTGACTACTTTTACAGTTGGGCATTACGGCGCGTTTGACAGTTTAGTACAAGAAGTCCTGCAAGAAACAAAGAACCAACATACTAATATTGAATTATATTTACTTGCACCTTACGCATTGGACAAAAAAATAGAAACGCCGAAGAACTTTGACGGAACTTTTTACCCTGAGGGCTTGGAAGTAGTACCAAAGCATTATGCAATTGTTCAAGCCAATCGTTACATGATACAGCATAGTGATTACTTAATCGCATATGCTCCCGGTGTTGGTAATTCCCGAAACTTTGTAAAATACGCCCAACAAAGAGAGAAAAAGGGGTTAATTAAAATTACTTTATTATAGTAACGTGACAAAATTCATAACGTTGCTCATTGTAAACTGAGCCTATAAAAAAAGCACCTGTGGGTGCTTTTTTATGGTGCCCCTGTCTTGGATTTGCTCCACGCTCACAGAGCTTCGCACAAAAAAAGAACCTTTTTAAGGTCCTTCTAAAAAATTACCCCCAAGCGAATTCGAATCGCTGTCTACACCGTGAAAGGGTGTTGTCCTAGGCCTCTAGACGATGGGGGCTAGTGCCTTTAAGGCTTACGAATGTTATTCTAACTTGAACAAATTTAAATGTCAACTACTTTTTTTAAAATTTTTAAAAATCCATTACCCGGCTTTCGCTATTTCGGATTTCATCAATAATTTCAATAATTTCAGATGTTATATCCTCTTGCGATTTTATATTTCTTTTTACCATTTTGGCAAACTCAACTTTTTTAAACTCATGCATTCCGCGATTTTTAAAAACTTCTTCCAATATTTTTACGCGGGAAATTTCTGCATTAAACATCTCCTGCTCAATTATTGATATATTACTCAATTCATCATCAAGCGTTCTTTTTACAAGCTCTAGCGGAAGCAAGTCCTCAAACTCCCCGCACTCAAGAAGATGAATCTTATCAATCGGACGTAACTTTGGTTTAATTTCTTCAAGATTTTCTTGTGCATCCTTATCCAAAAGAACAAATATCGGAAGCTTTAAACTTTCTACAAGTTTATAATACAGTTTTACAACCTGATTTTTCCCGCCTGCAGACAGAATATAAACACCTTCTTTATCAAAATCATACCCGCAGCGTTTCGCAAACTCCGGAAGCAAGGTTTCTTCAGTTGCACCTTCTGCTATTACAACTTTTCGTACAGGGAATCGCAAAGAATCCTGTTTACGCTTTTGCTCAATATCCGAAACTACCGATAATGCTTTTAGCCAGCGCAGGTTTTTCGGCGAATTCTCATCAACAAACTGCAAAAAACCTTTATAATTAATCCTGTTTTTCAATAATTCTTCTACCTGACTATTGCAGCAGAAAACTGACTTTTCATAATCCAAAAGTCTTTGATTTATAAGAAAATCATCGTCAAAAACACATCCTAAAGCTTCTAACGAATAATTTATAACAAATTCTGCCAACTCTTTTAATGTTTTATAATCCATTTCTTCCAAATCAGATTTTTTATATTTCGGATAAATAAGATTACCTGTTAAAATTTCGCGAAAAACTCTTAAATACTTAATTTCCGTATTCTTAAATCTTGTAAGTCTGTCAATTGAAATAATTAGCTGTTCTTTGGTTAATGATTTGACTTTTGAGTTTTTCAATGTTACCCTTCTTTAATATTTATTTACATTTTTGGCAAATTTTTCTAAATTTGTT
>CASLVD010000087.1 GCA_949398305.1 uncultured Candidatus Melainabacteria bacterium
TTAATATCACTCTCACATTCTATAAAACCAATTTTATTTTCACTATATTCATTCCACAAAAAACTACATAAATTTAAACTATCATATTTACATTGTCTAAATATCTTATCTGTAATTTCCTGAATGTATTCTTGACTTACAAGTCCGTTAATTACTGCATCTGATATTTGGTAAGCCGGTCTGATATATTGTTGTGCGGTTTTATTTACGTCTGCAAATTGTAAATCTGCGGCTTCTCCGGTTTTGCCGCGTTCTGCTGCACGTTTATACCAGCGATCTTTTATTACTTCTAAAGGTGTGAATACGTAAACTTTTACATCCATAATATCCCTGACACCTTCATTTAGAACATACAAACCTTCTGTTAAAATGATTTTTGCAGGTTTTTTCTCATCTCCGTTAGGGTCAGATTCACAGGTTACAAAGTTGTAGCGCGGTGATTTTATTGTTAAACCTTCTTTTAATGCTACAAGATGATTTTTCATAAGGTTTAAATCAATTACATCAGGAGTATCAAAGCTGAAACCTGTTTTAAATAAAGCTTCATAACTTCCTGCTTCTTTCAATTCTTTTGATGTGTCTTTATAATAATCATCACATCTGATTACTGTATGAACGCCTTCAACGTTTTGTTTTACACAAGCTTTAATTGTATTGTCAACAAAAACAGTTTTACCGGAGGCGCTTTCGCCGGTTATGCCGATTAAAAATGTTTGTTTCTTTTCTTGAACAACTTTTCTTGCAATATTAAGAATCAAATTATCTGAAATCTTTAAGAATAAAGGTTGTTCTTGTTTACTATCTTCTTCCAAAATCTTTTTTAAGCTGTCGACAATGTTTGAGATAATTTCCATATCTCGTCTGTTAGAATAGTAGTCGTAGCCTGTTAATTCAAAATCTTTCAACATTCATACTTCCTTTTGCAAATATGGTAATATTTTACTTTAAAATTTTTTAAACCTCTACAAAAGATGAAATTTTGTAACAAAATCTTTATGATTATTAAAGTTTTTGAAAAAGTATGCCGATAAGTAAATTGTTAAGACAAATAGGAGTATAATTTATGTATCAGGACGAAATTTTTGAAAATGCTTTAAAAGATTCAAGAGAAGAAAGTTACAAAGAATTACAAGGTGAAGTAAAAACTGTTGAAAGAGTTATTGAAAGATTACTAACACAGTTGTTAGAATGCTCTTCATCAATCAGTGAACGTGATTTTCACGTATGTGGAGTTTAGATCTAAAAAATCAGGAGCCGCTTTTTTATAAAAGCGGCTCCATCGGATTAATTATTTAATTTTAACCTGCGAATTTATAATTTGGATATTGATTTTGTTGTTGATATGGGTTGAAACTTAGGTTCTGCCCGAATAATTGTTGATATAACATATCATTTGCGTATGAATTTGTATTGAAGTTTAAGTTATTCATATACGGATTAAATGTATATGGGTTGAAGTAACTAAATTCATTATTTTGTACCGGAGTTTGGCTTAAACCGTTATTTTGAGATAATTGTTCTCTCAGAGCGTTATTTTCTGCTTGAAGAGCTTCGATTTGCGCTTGAATATCTGGTTGATAAGGGTTTACAACTCTTGTATTGTCTTGAGGAGCTGTAAGTTCTTCTTTGTATTGTTCATTTAATAATTTTTCAATGTCTTCTATTGTGTAACCGTTTGCCTGAAGTGCTTGAATTTCTTCATCTTTCAAACCGATTGAACGTAATGCATTTATATCATCTTTAGAATATTCTACGGCTTGTTCTTCTGTTTCAGGTTTTTCAGGTGATATTGCGCTTCTTGCAAACATACCGACAATACCGCCGACAATACCGCCGATTACTGTACCGACACCCGGAATTACAGAACCGATTGCCGCACCGGCTGCCATACAGCCAAGTTCTGTACCTACACCGGCGCATTCTTTCATTCCGCCTTTAAATCCGCCTTCTTTAAAGGCTTTGTAGATATTTGGAGCTTCAAGTGCTAAAGTCGCAACTGCACCAATCATTGGCATTCGCTTGGCAATAGCTTTACCTACACCTTTTGCTGCACCCCAAGCTGCACTTTTACCGGCTAATTTAGCGGCCGCAGCTCCGCTTTTTCCTCCTGCAAACAGTGCTTTTGGTGTACTTATAAGTTCTTTAAGTGTACGTTTGAAAAATCCGCCTTTTGCAGCTTTTTTTGCTGCAACATCTAATTCTAATGATCTTCCGCCTGCTTTTAATTTGGTCCACAAAGAACCTTTTGCGCCTTTTATACCTTTTCCGACAGCTTCTGCTCCTGTTCCAAGTAAAAATTCCGGAGCAATATTTGCGACACGTTTTCCATAACCAAAAGCTTTGGCGGCAATTGATGCAATTCCCATTTTCTTTCTCCTATTAATCTGTTATAATTTTCCCCTGTATTTTTATAAAGTATTTTTTGTTTACGGAATTGCTTAAATGTTAACAAATGTTAATACGGCGGTCGGATTTTAATCCGACCGCCGTATAGGAATTATGTTATATCAGGGAAATTATGCCAATTGGTTAAAGTTTATATTTTGCATCATTATATCATTTGCGTACGGGCTGTTGTAATCGTACATCGGGTTTGTCATTGCGTACGGGTTGTTGTAAGGATTACCCTGAAACGGAATTTGAGGCTGTGGCTGCATTGCCTGAGCTTGTGCTTGAGCTAAAGCTTCTTCAGCTTCGGCTTTTTTCTCAGAGTATGATTTGCCTACAACTTTACCTGTTAACCAGTCACCAACAAACCAACCGACCATTGTACCGATACCAGGACAGATTGCAGAACCGATTGCTGCACCTGCCGCACCGCCTGCTAGTCTTGCGCCGGCTTTACCGACTTCTTTAACACCTTGTCCGATACCTTGTTCTTTTGTTGCTGTCCAGATGTTTGGAAGTTCAAATAATACTGTTGAAGCTGCTGCTAAGAACGGCATGTTTTTGCCTAAGCCTTTGAATAAGCCTTTTACACCTGCTGTTGCTTGACCGAAGAATCCTTTTCCGGCAGCTTTTGCTGCTTTTGCTGCGTTAAGCGGCATTGATTTTATTAAACCTAAATTACCGGTTGCTCTTGTCCAGAAAGAACCTGATTTTTGCATTCCTTCTAATGCTTTAAAACCTGCTTTTGCTCTTGTTACAGCACCGCCTTTTGTTGCGCGCATTGCAGAACCTGCAACTTCTGCACCTGTACCAAAAATAGCATCCGGCGCTGCTTTTACGACCCTTTTTCCGTAACCTAATGCTTTTGTAGCATAAGGAACAATCTTAGAAATTACTGACATAATTCTACCACCTTAAAATATACACTTTTATCTAACCTACATTTATATAAAAAAAATCTATACCTAAAAATTGACTGAATTTTGAATTATGTTAATAAAAGTTAATATTTGTCCTCCGGGCGGGGCACTTTGGGTGGTAAAAGTGCCTCAAAGAATGACAAAAACAAAACAAAAGACGGTATTTCTACCGTCTATTAACCAGATTTACACTATGTAAGTGTTCAGAAAGGATCTATTTTATATCCTTAGCGGATATTTTTTTAACCTTCTCCCAGATTTAAATGAGAGAATTGTACAATTTTGTTTTTACCGCGTTTTTTAGCATTGTATAATGCATGTTCTGCGTATCTGATAATTGTATTTGCATCTTCTTCTGTATCAGGAATACAAGGGAATGTTGAAATTCCGCCTGAAATCGTAATCGGATGACGTTCTTCTTCACCTGCCGGAATAAATTCCATTTTTTCAATATCTTTGCGGAATCTTTCTGCAAATAAAAATGCGTTATCTTCGGATGTGTTTGGAAGAACTACAATAAATTCTTCATCTCCGTAACGTGTTAAGATATCTTCTTTTCTTATTAATTGTTTTAATTTGTCAGCGATTGAACGTAACAAAACATCGCCCCATTCATATCCGTAAATATCGTTTACAACTTTGAAGAAGTCTAAGTCAAACAATAATACAGAAAGAGCGTTTCCGTAACGTTTTGAACGTGAAATCTCTTGTTCCATGCGTTCAAGCAAGTATTTTCTGTTGTGTAATCCTGTTAATTCATCAGTTGTTGAAAGAGTTTTTAATTTGTCTCTCAATTCTTTGATTTTTAACATGTTTTTAACACGGATAACAAGCTCCTGATTATCAACCGGAGTTTTGATGTAATCAAATGCAACTGCCCGAACTGTTGCACCTTTAAATGTTTCTCCAATAAATAAAATAGGAAACTTAAATTTTGTAACCATTAAAACATCTTTAATATTAGGAACGCTTTCAACAATAATTACACCCGGATTAAGGGTTTCATAATCTTTTAAATTTTCAGCGTTTTCAAGTCTTACATTAGTGTCTTCAATATTTGCAATTACATCTGCAATTGCTGAAGATTTTTTATCAGTATAAATTATTACGTTTTTCATAACCTTCCCTTTCTCTTACAAATTAGCATATTGTAAGGGTTGTGGCAAAATCGTAACGTTTTTTAATAATTTTTGCAGAATATTATGTTACAAAATCGTAATATTTGCCCTTAAATCTTAAAGTTTATCTCTATTGAAGCCGTAATCATAAGTACGATACGAAAATTATTGAAAGGAACTGTTAAGCACTATGGGAATGGCAGCATCACAAGCCAGATTGTTAAGTATAACTGCCCGTCTTTCTAACAACGAGATGGAACAGCAGTCACTTGCTTATTCAAAACAGCGTTTGTCTGACAATTCAGAACAGATTAACGATGCTTATTTAGACGCGCTTAACAAGACTAAATATCAAATTTTAACAGGTTATAACAATACAGAAGCTTGTTATGCAGATTTAACTTACAACCAATTAACAGGATGCGGTTCTGTTGCAAGCGGTAAACAATACCTTGTTAAAGATAAAAACGGCAAAGTTTTAGTTCCTTCTAATGTTGCTAAAGCTTTTGATGATAACAATGGTGATTTTAACAGATTCTTAAGAGATTTGGGATATACTCAATCTGATATTAATGTTAAAAATCGTGTTGAATCAGAAGATGCAATTCATGACGCTTGGGACAGATATTTATCATCTGTTGGTAAAAGTATTGATAATCTTAATGATGGTCAACATATTTTAGGATTTGATTATGCATCATTTTCTTCAGATTCATATGATGGATATGTAACTTATAATACAGCTTATGCTGCAGATAATAACGGTAAACAAACTAATTTATACAGAGACAGCAACGGATACTATAAAGAAAGATATACTCTTGAAGCAAGACGTGTTGTTAATGAAAAATCAGGTGAACTTGAAACAAGAGTCGGATACCAGACTAAAGATCAAGAAGGTACTAACATCTGGCAGGAACTTGAAAATGTTCAGTATAACACTGAAACTAAAAAATTCATCTACACAAATTTAGAAGGTGAAGAAGTTCAAGCAGATGCTTTATACGCAGATCCTGATGAAGATTTAATCAGCGAAGATTTCAGAAACTACTTAGAATACAATGGCGGTGACAGCTATGTTTCTGAAGGCGGCGTTTCTTATACAATTTATAAACAATCTCAGGCTTTGAACTTTGAAGGTACAACTACCGCTCAAAGAGAATTGTTTGATTATGCAACCGCATTAACTGAAGCTTACTATAATAACCCTATTTCTAATACATCAGAAAATCTTAAATATGATAAAGAAATGGTGAATTATTATAAAAATATTTTCAATGAAATGAGAACCAAAGGTCATACTACAATCCAGAATGAAACAAACTTTAAAGATGCAGATTGGTTTGTAAAAAGACTTAAAGCAGGTGATTTAACTTTATCATATTTCTCAATTGCAGATAAATCATTTATCGGAACAACTCTTGATAATGATGAATCAATTACTGAAAAAGAAGATACATCAGCAATGGCAATAGCTGAACAGGTTTATCAAAACCGTATGGATAAAATCCAAAGTCAGGATAAACAAATTGATCTTCAATTAAACAAACTTGAATCTGAACATAATGCATTATCAACAGAATATGATTCAGTTAAAAAGATTATCAGTCAAAACGTTGAAAAATCATTTAACGTATTTAACGCATAAACATTATGTCATTCTGAACCAGGTTCAGAATCTATAAAAATTTTATTTTTCCCCTACAATTAATTTTCGTAACTTTTCCCTGCCGCTTGATAAAAGCGGCATTTTATTATACATAAAATATATTATTATGGGGCTTCTGCAGCCCCAAACCCTGCACCAAGTAT
>CASLVD010000088.1 GCA_949398305.1 uncultured Candidatus Melainabacteria bacterium
TTTTAAATCAGCCCGCCGAAAAGTTTTTTAGCCTTTAAAATATGCAATAACAACCATAATAACAGTTACTACTACTGCAAATATAATTGTACTTAAAACGCCTGTCCCTTTAGATTCAGAATAAGCATTTCTTTGTATTGTATGTTGTGTGTTATTTTCTGTCATTTTAAGCCTCCTATTTTCTTGCCGCAACAGCACAGGCAATTGCTAACGCAATTTCCATATCATTATTGCCGGCAGTTTTCTTTTTCGGTACGTATTTCTCTTCTTCTACTTCTTCAGGGAAATATTTGCCGATAAAGTTTATCACTTTTCCACTGATATTCATCACATAAATCATTATGCTTAGAAAGAAGAATACAAAACCCATACCGATAATCATTAGAAGGAATCCTTCCTTCAATAATTCGATATTCATTATTTGTCTCCTATAAAATTGTAATATTATCTAACTTTCAAAGATAAAATAGGAAACTAAGGGGCTCTTGTGCAAATCTCATTTTTTAAATAGGAAGATATTTTATGAGAATTGCTGTAAAGTGTTTTGTTATATTTTGCTGTAAAAATTTGCTGTATTAATTTTTGTTGAGCGGATGCTTTATCAATCGAACCGCCGCTAAAATTATTTTTTCTGCTGCTTACATTTGAAATTTCTTGTCTTTGGTTTGTACCGGAAGCAATTGCATGTTCGCTTTTGTCAGAATTTATAACCAATTCTTCCTGTGGCATTGTAATTGTGTCTGTTATAACCTGCTGAGCTGAAAAATTCAACGCATTATAATCTATCCCGCAAGCATTTGCACTTAGCGAAATTAAGAAACATACACATATAAAAAATAATTTTAATACATTTTGTTTCATATTGTTTTAAAAGTTTGTCGGAGATGGGACTTGAACCCACACAGATTTCTCCATACGCACCTGAAACGTACGTGTCTACCATTCCACCACTCCGACAAGAATGATTACTTATTCGCGTCCTCGTGGCGGAAGTATTCGCTTCGCTTATACCCTCCGTCACATAGGCAAGATTATTATATTATAAAAATTTAAAATTTTCTACTTCTTTTTTCCTATTTGAAAATATGAACATTTTATTTTTATAATCGTTATTATCATGTGAAGTCTGATAGGAGAAAAGGTATGAAGAAATTTATTTATTTTATTGCGTTAGCATGTGTTTTTGTCGGAATTCCTGCAATGGCAGCTCCAGGACCTCACGGCGGGTATGGGCCAGGAATGACCAGACCTCCTATGCATGGCGGGGTTTCTATGGGACACCGTCCGCCAATGCATCATCCCCCAATGCACAGACCGCCGCATCACATAGGCATGGGCAGACCTTTACCGCCTCCGCCTCCAATTTATAGAAGGCCTATAATTCGCCCTTATTATACTCCGTTGTACTACCCGACAACGACTTATACTACATATACTTACTATCCCTATGAACCGGTAGCACCTGTTGTACCATCTGCAACGACAGTTGTTGTACGCGATAACTATGCGGGTATTAATACTGCCGCAAATGTTATCAATGCCGCTGCTAATGTTGCAGCTACAATAAGGTATATTACCTGGTAATTCTCTATCTCTTTAAATAAACAAATGGCGCATGCCTGTAAGGCATGCGCCATCTTTATTACATCTTTTTATTTTACTTCCTTTGCTTCTTCTTTATTAGCATTTTCAATGGAATGCGGGCTGTTTTTGAATTCTTCGTATACTTTTAAGTATTCTTTACTTTTCTCAGATTCTTGTAATTTCGCATAATTGTCAATTTTTGCCTGAGCATCTGCCGGATTAAGTTTATTAACCATAAATGAATAAGTTTTTAAATCTGCTTCGTTATTTGGGGTAATCGGAGTATCAACTTTTTTAATATTAATTCCGTATTTTGCAATAATCGCTTGATATTCTTTTTCTCTGTTGTCGTCAATATTTACTAAAATACCTTCTTGAGTAATTTGCATTTTATCAGGTGTTGTAAATTTAGCTGTTTCAGTTCCGATATCACGCATTGTTTGATGTGATTCAACTCCGTCTTTTTTCATTTCTGAAAAAGGAATTAACATTGTTCCTGAAAATGATGGATTAATACTATTTACTGACATGTTCATTGTGACCTTCTTTCTTTTCTTTACCTGTTTAGATAAATGCAGTCAATATTAATAATTGCGTAATTATAAACCTATTTTTACAAATGTTCATATTAATCTCATCTATTTGGAGGAGATTTTTAGCCTTTTGCTAAAGAAATATTTTTGCAGGTCGATATAAAAAATATAGATATGGAAAACGAAAGTTTTTCATACCTCCTCCCCAAGTCTGGTAGCCGTTCTTTTTAAGACGGCTTTTTTTTATGCAAGATTATTTATCTCCGTTCGGTCAAGAACTTGCGGAGCTAAATAATTGTAATGACTTGGAAATAATTGGCAGCATAATGCCCCGTCCGGCCGAGGACTAGCTCACTTGCATTTCTTTTTCAAACCCGAATAATGAAGATACAGATTCGTCATCATGGATTCTTGAAATTGCCTGAGCAAGCAACGGTGCAACTGAAATTTGTTTAATATTAGAAGGCATATTACTCATATCAAGCGGAATTGTATTTGTTACGATACATTCGGTGATTGGAGCAGAGCCTAGTCTTTCAATTGCAGGACCTGAGAATACAGGGTGAGTTGCGCCGACATAAACCTCTTTAGCACCTTTTGATTTAAGAAGTTTTGCAGCTTCACAAATTGTTCCCGCTGTATCAATAATATCATCAAACATCAAGCAAACTTTGCCTTCAACTTCACCAATAACGTTTGTAGCAATTGCTTCGTTGTGCTTGTCGCGTCTTTTATCAATAATAGCAATCGGGCAGCCTAGTTTTTTAGCAAAATGACGTGTTCTGTTAGCTCCGCCCATATCAGGTGATACTGCAACCATATCATCAGGGTTTATGTTTAATTCTTTAATATAATTTACGATTACGTTAGTTGCGAAAATATGATCAACCAGTATATTAAAGAAACCTTGAATTTGACCTGTATGAAGATCCATAGCAAGCACTCTGTCTGCACCTGCAGTTGTAAGAAGGTCTGCCACAAGTTTAGCTGTAATTGCTTCGCGGCCGGAAGTTTTTCTATCCTGTCTTGCATAACCATAATAAGGAATTACAGCAGTGATTGTTTTTGCACTTGCACGTTTAAACGCATCAATTATAATCAATAATTCCATAAGGTTTTCGTTAACAGGATTGCAAACCGGTTGAATAATGAAAACATCATCTCCGCGGACACTTTCTTTTACCTGAACATAAATTTCACCATCAGCAAAGTTTTTGATAACCATCGGTCCAACTGTTGTTCCCAAATAATCAGCAATTTCTTGTGCTAATTTAGGATTTGAACGTCCTGCAAATAATTTAATATCATGAGTAGGGTTTATTGCGCGTTCAAGTTGCGGATAAGTCATTTCTTCGATTGCTGTCATTTTCATAATCCTTTCTAATTCCAATACAGTAGCATAGTTAATTATAAATCTGCCGAACTGTATCTACAATATTTTTTTAAGTTTTGTAATATAAAAATCTGTAAATTTAAAAATTTGCTACTAAAAAAGATGGGTTAAACCCCATCTTAATCGTAGTATTTATTAATTCCTGTTACGTATCGGTATATATATGCTGCGGCAATCGCACCGAATATATTTGCTAATATTGTTATAATGGTCAGCCACATACAAGATAATTTAAGCATCCATAAGCCTATTGCAACAGCAGGATTAAATGCGCCGTAACAGATTACTCCGCCTGCGATAAATGCACCTATTGTTAAAGCTGAACCGATTGCAAGACCGTAATATGAATTCCCTTCGGTTTCTCTTGAGGTGGTTGTAGCCAGTACTACAAAACATAATAAAAATGTAAATAAAAATTCACCAATAAGAATTTGAGTCATGCTGTATGTACAAATAGTCATTTCCGGAATATCAGTTAACAATCCGATTAATAAAACAGCACCCACAGCACCAAGAACTTGTGAAACTACATACGGTACAAAATCCTGAGCCGGCAAAGCTCCTCTTAATGCAGCAGCAAGGGATACAGCAGGGTTATAGTGACCGCCTGAAATAAAACCGCCTGCATATACCATAACCATCAAAACAAGACCAATTGCAATGGCTGTTATTACACCATTACCAGGAAGCATTGCGATCATACCTATTGCAAATACAAGGAAAAATGTTCCTATAAATTCAACAATGTATTTTCTAAAATTATCCATTATGAAACTCCTTATCTTTCACATATGAAAGTATAAGTTGTTTTGTCTTATTTCTAATCAGACAACAGGAGTAACCGGTTTGAGCCATTCCATAATATAATCATCCATTACAAAACCTTCACCGATATCTGTAACTACGGAATCTATTATTTCAAAACCCCATTTTTTATAAGCAGAAATCGTATTTGTATTATATTTGTTTACTGTTAGTTGTATAGATTTATAAGATTTTTCAATTGCAATTTGTTTTATTTTCTCGAAAGATTTTGAACCAATACCTTTGTGTCTGTATTCTTTTGAAATATATAATTTTGAAAGGAAAAGATAATTTTCTTTTTCAGAAATTCCAAAATATCCGATATTTTTATTATTGTCTTGTATAAAATAGTAAGTATATTTTTCGTTTTTACATTGATTTGTTATAGCTTTTTCTGATTGAAAATTTTCGACCATATAGTCAATTTGTTCAGGTGTTAAAATTTCAGTCCAGTATTCATGCCAGATATTTGAGGCAAGTTTGGCAAGGACCGGGGTTTCTTCAATTTTAACTTGTTTAAAATTTATCATGCTTATTCACTTCTTTTAACAAGTTTTATATCATAACCAAGTAAATTAATTAACATTTCTGCTTCATTATATTTCATTGTTTGGCGTTGAAGTTTTCGAGATAATCCGTCAATAGTATACGGTTTACCAAGTTCAGAGTTAACAAGCCCCGCAAGTTCTGTTAATGTCATATTTTCTTTAACCAATAACATTTTTATTGTTTCTCTTACTGACATAAATTCTCCCGTTTACTTCTTTTATTTCACTATATTTGACAAAAGTTATCAAAGTTGTTATATTTTTAGTTATAAATGCCTAATTTTTGTAATTAATTACTAAGATATTGAAATATTAGAAAGGATAAAAATGAGAAAAGGTTTTACTTTAGCAGAGGTATTAATAACGCTTGGCATAATCGGGGTTGTTGCAGCCATGACTATACCTTCGTTAATTACAAAGTATCAAAAGAAAGCTATAGAAACTAAATTTAAAGAAGATTTTTCAATAATTCAGCAGGTTATTCGTTCAAATACTGCAAATGATACAGAAATTGATATGGCAGTAAAAGATTTTGATACTAACTATTTAAAAACTTTTTTTGATACATATTTTGCTCCATATATGAAATATTCACATGTTTGCTATGACAAAGAAGGCTGTTGGCAGAACAGGGGTTCAAATAAAACGTTAACAGGCCAATCTTGTCTCAATGATAGAAAAGGTATTGGTATAGGTCTCAATATAATAACAATTAAAATGTATAATGGTACAAATATATGCATAGATGCTTTTCAAGGTATAAATCAAATGAAAACTATATTTGGAATAAATACCTCAGGTCGTGGGTTGAGTATTTATATTGATGCAAACGGTGACAGCGGGCCAAATGTTATCGGAAAAGATATTTATATTCTTACGTATACTCCTGAATATGGTATTGTTCCAGCCGGATATCATGAAAGTCTTAGAATAATTAATCAAAATTGTTCAAAAAATGCAACAGGAATGTATGCAGGTTATTTTTGTCTTATGAAGATAAAAAATCATGGTTGGCAGATTTTGGATGAGGTTTGGAATTTGAAAATTTAAAGTAGTAGCAAAAAATATTTTTTACGGTTTTATTATATCATATCAAGTTAAGGAGAAACTATGAAAGTCGATTTAAAAACAACCCCGAATAAGGTCGAAAAAGCCGTAAGAGAAATTGTAAATACAGCAGCACCTAAAGAAAAATTAAAAGAAAAAATTATTCCAAGACGCCCGTTAAATAGTGCCTGGGCTGCAATAGAACAACGTGCAGAAGAAATGTCACCGCAAGAATACATAAGCGCAAGACAGTATTTAGCATCCCTGGAACATTTATATATGTTAGAAAAATAAACAGAATATAAAAAGATGCGGCTGAG
>CASLVD010000089.1 GCA_949398305.1 uncultured Candidatus Melainabacteria bacterium
CATTTACCTTAGCAGAGGTATTAATCACCCTCGGCATAATTGGTGTTGTTGCGGCAATGACTATTCCGGGACTAATAACAAAAATTCGTGATCAGCATTTCCGAGTTGCTTATAAGAAAACTTATAGCTCTCTTAATCAGGCAATGAAATTTATGGAAAATGAAGATATCACTTTTGATACAAAAGCTGGTAGTTCTGGTATGTACTATAATCCGATAATTGGTGAAATGTTTAAATATATAGCAACATACTATTACAAATCTCCAACAATGTGTTTTGAAAAGAATGCAGATAAATGCTGGGTTTGTGAGCGCGGCGAAGCCGGTTATATTGATGGCGGAGCTCCGGATTGGCTAGGATGTAATAAAGAAAGCTACGCTTTTATAGATATTAACGGGATTGCTTATTATCTTTATTCAAATAATGAGTATCCTATATTAATTGATGTAAATAATAGTAGAAAACCTAATCAATTAGGCAGGGATAGATTTGTTTTACATTTTGCAAATAGTTTAGAGCCGGATAATACTTACCCAGATAGTGTAAATGCAGTATTACCGATGATTGATATTATAAACAAAGAACGTTGGTGCCCGCAGGGTAATTGTTTATATAAAAGCTGGATTCATAGATAAAAATTTAGCCGCCGCTTAGTTCACTTCGCGGCGGCCTTCTATAGCTTTGGCAATTGTCATTTCATCTGCGTATTCTAAATCTGCACCGACAGGAAGCCCGAACGCGATACGGGAAACTTTTATCCCGAATGGTTTGATAAGCTTTGTAAGATAAAGACTTGTTGCTTCACCTTCAACTGATGGGCTGAGAGCTAGAATTATTTCTTTGACTTCTTCATTTGTAAGACGGTTTAGAAGTTCTTTTATTCTTATATCGTCAGCGCCGATTCCGTCAATTGGCGAAATAAGACCTTGAAGAACGTGGTAAAGCCCTTTGTATTCGTTAGTTTTTTCAATTGCTATTAAGTCTTTTGTTTCTGAAACAACACAGATTACCGAGCGGTCTCTTTGAGTAGAAGCACAGATTTCGCACGGACTTGAAGCAGATAAATTGAAGCAAATATCACAAGTATGCGTATTGTGTTTTGCTTCAATTATTGCTTTTGCAAAGTTTTCAACATCAGCTGTCGGCATTCTTAAAAGATGGAATGCCATTCTTTGAGCAGATTTCGGTCCGACAGACGGAAATTTTTGAAATTGCTCTATGAGTGCTGCTATTGCTTTCGGGTATATCATTAGAAGTTAAGTCCCGGAATGCTGATGCCGCCTGTGATTTGTTTCATTTTTGCAGCCATTTCTTTTGAAGCTTTTTCATTAGCTTGTTTAATAGCTGTAGAAATTACATCTTCTAACATTTCAGGATCGTCAGGTGTGATAACTTCCGGTGAAATTTTAATTGATTTAAATTTTCCTTGTCCGTCACAAACAACTTTTACAGCTCCGCCTGCAGCTTCGCCTGTAATTTCTAATGCTGATAATTCTTTTTGTGCAGTTTCAGCTCTTTTTTGAGCGTTTTGAACCTGCTTCATAATGTTCATTAAATTCATTCCCATGATTTTCTCTCCTTAGTCTGTATAATTCTTTTCTTATCGTACATTTTATTATACAATAAAAATATGGAGAAGAAAACTTATTTACAAGAATCGGTTAAAAACGGCAGATTAATAAGGTGGAATATGATGCCTTTGAAGGTATATATTGCGCCGATGAAGTTTTACTCCAAAAAAGGACAGGATGCTAAATACCGCGGATATGTTAAGCAAGCTCTTGATGAATGGCATAAGGTTTCTAACGGTAAGGTTTCATTTGTAATTGTTGATACATTATTACAGTCAAATGTAAATATTGATTGGAAACGTGTTGAACGTGAAGCTTTAGGATGCTGTTATTTTCAGTATGATAAAGCCAACAGATTGTACAGTGCAGAGGTCTCAATAGGTCTTACCGAAGGTTTGGTTCATGCTGATTATATGGATGAGGGTGAAGTTTATCATACAATTTTGCACGAAATCGGGCATGCAATAGGGCTCGGGCATAGTCCGTTTAAAAAAGATATTATGTTTACACCTCATCAAAAAGGTGTTTTACATGTAGGGCAGGGTGACAGGTTATCAATAAATTGGCTTTATACATTTCCGCAAGGAAAAACTGTTAATGAAATAGCATCAAAGTACGGAGTTTCAGGAAGTGACCTTGATGAAGTTGTTGCCAGAATTATTTCAAAGCAGGCAAAAACCGAGTTTGAAAAGGTGAAAGATGGGGTAAACGGGGCGCAGGGTCAACCGTCACGTAATTTGTTAGAAGAATCCGAAACAATTGCAAATTTGCGAAAATATCACATGTCTTTGCAAAGTATTAAAATACCAAATGAGTTAACAGAACAAATTCGAAAGCATTACAGAGATACTAATCAAAATTAAAATGTAAACAAAATTTACCCTTTTTGCCCCGGGTAAAATTTTTGTGTATAATATAATCATGCGGCATTTGTGTCGTAAACTAGGGATATAAAGGTAGTAAATATATGACAGTTCAAGATTGGTTTGAAAAGCGTAAAGAAGCTCAAATTCAAAGACGTGCACTTGAAGCCAGAGTCGAAATAGAAGCAAATCCTGACTTATGGACAAAATGTGTACATTGCGATTCACAGTTATTAAAACAGGATATCGAAGATAATCAAATGGTTTGTCCGGTTTGTGATTATCATTTCAGAGTTAATGCAAGAACAAGAATTAAACAGTTGTTTGATGAAGGTTCTTTTGAAGAATTATTTACTGAAGTAAAACCGACAGACCCTTTAGAGTTTGTCGATACTGAATCATATAAAGACAGACTTGAAGCAGCACAGAAAAAAACAGGTCTTGATGATGCCGTAATCACAGGTTTAGCGTCAATTGAAGGACATAAAGTTGCAGCGGCTGTTATGGATTTTGATTTTATGGGCGGTTCTATGGGAAGTGTAGTTGGAGAAAAAGTTACACGAATCATGGAAAAAGCTATTGAACTTAAACTTCCTGTTCTTGCAATCACTTCATCAGGCGGTGCGAGAATGCAGGAAAGCGCTTTGAGCTTAATGCAGATGGCAAAGACATCTTGCGCCTGCGCAAGACTTGATGAAGCAGGAATTTTATATATTAATCTTATTACAGATCCGACATTTGGCGGTGTTACTGCAAGTTTTGGTACATTAGGTGATATCATTGTTGCAGAACAAGGCGCAAGGGTCGGTTTTGCAGGCAGACGTGTTATTGAACAAACTATCAGACAAAAATTACCGTCTGACTTCCAGACTGCCGAATATTTGATGAAGTATGGTCAGGTTGATGTTGTTTCTTCTCGTAAAAATATGAGAGAAACACTTTCTAATATCCTGGCTATGCACGAGTAAGGAGTAGTTTTTATGGGTACAGTTTTAGAATTTGAAAAACCTATATTAGAAATTCAAGAAAAAATTGAGGAATTGAAAAAAATGAGTTTGGAGTCCGGCATGGATTTAAATAAAGATATCGAAGTTTTAGAACAGGAAGCAGAAGATTTTAAGAAAGAATTATTCTCAAATCTTGATCCTACGCAAAAAATGCAAATTGCGCGCCATCCGGAACGTCCGAATTTTATGGATTATGTAAGCCGTATGTGTACTGATTTTGTTGAAATGCACGGTGACCGTGTAGGAACTGATGACAGAGCAATTGTTGGCGGTTTGGCTAAATTGGACGGTAAGCCTGTTATGATTATCGGTACTATGAAAGGTAAATCTACAAAAGAAAACCTCGAATATAACTTTGGTATGCCGCAGCCCGAAGGTTACAGAAAGGCTTTACGCTTGTTTAAGCATGCTGATAAGTTTAATATTCCGATTGTTACTATTATTGATACACCGGGAGCATATCCGGGTATCAGTGCTGAAGAACATGCTCAAGGGGCTGCAATTGCAACAAACTTACGTGAAATGCAAAAACTGGGAGTGCCTGTGATTGCAATAATTTCCGGAGAAGGCTGCTCAGGCGGTGCTTTAGGGTTAGCTGTTGCAAATAAAGTTTACATGCTTGAACACGCTTATTATACAGTTATTTCACCTGAAGGATGTGCTTCAATTTTATGGCGTGACGCTTCTAAAAACTTAGAAGCCGCTACAGCTCTTAAAATTACAGCTCCACACTTGTTAAAACACGGAATTATTGATGGGGATATTAAAGAACCGACTCGCGGTGCTCATACAGATTACGAAACTATGGCTGAAGAAATGAAAAAAACAATTAAATCAGCACTTGATGAATTGTCAGGCATGTCACGCGAAGAACTTAGAAACCAGCGTTACGACAAATTCCGTAAAATGGGTGAATTTTTAGGTTAATTCCTTTAGGATGAATTAAGATGGCTGATTTATATTACGAATTAAGATTACAGATTAATCCAGAAATGGAAGATTTAATCGCAGAGATTTTCTTTGAAAATTTTGACTGTGAGGGTGTAGTGTTGGCAGAAGAAACATATAAAGATTTAGAGATGGTTTCGACTACCGAAGGCACTTTAAAAGTCTTTTTGCGTAATGAATACGGGGATTCTTATGAGGATCTTCTGTATGACATTGAAAATGTCTTGGATTTATCAAGAGAAGAATTTTTATCCCGAGGATTAACAGAAGATGAACTTGGCTCTTGGGAATTTATTCTGGAAGAAAAAGAGAATCAGGACTGGTCAAAAAAATGGAAAGAAAAATGGGATGTAACCCATGTGACAGATAAAATTGCAGTTGTACCTGATTGGATTGAATATCAGCCAAAAGAAGGTGAAGTTACTATAAAACTTGAACCGGGGTGTGCTTTTGGTACCGGAACTCACCAGACAACACAGCTTTGTATGAAAGCTCTTGAAAAATATATGAAAAAGGGCGATGAAGTGGCTGATATCGGTATGGGTTCAGGAATTTTGTCAATATTAGCTAAAAAACTCGGAGCTAGTTTTGTTTACGGCTGTGATAATGATGAGACAGTAATTGATGTCGCGCGTGAAAATGCAGTTAAAAATAGTGTGGAATGTGAATTTGAATTAGGTACTGCTGATAAAGTTACAAAGCAATTTGATTTTGTTTGTGCAAATATACTGCATTTTGTTCTGGCTGAAATCATGGGTGATTTGAAAAATATTATGAAATTGGAAGCTTTAATGTCGTTGAGCGGAATTTTATATGAGAAACGCGATATGGTAATTGAAGCTTATGAACGTGAAGGTTTAGAACTGGTTGAAGAAATTCAGCAGGATCAATGGACATCTTTTATTGTCAGAAGGGTAGATTAGTATGGGTAAAACAGCAATAATTATACCGGCAAGATATGGTTCATCCCGTTTAGAAGGAAAACCGCTTTTGAAAGTCGCAGGAAAATCTGTTATTCAATGGGTTTATGAAAAGGCAAAAGCTTCAAAATATGCAGATATGATTATTGTTGCAACAGATGATGAACGCATTTATAACGAGGTTAAGTCTTTTGGCGGTGAAGTTGAAATGACATCAGTTGATCATAAATGCGGTTCGGATAGGATTATGGAACTCGTATCGCGTCATCCTGAAATTGCTTATATTTGTAATCTTCAAGGAGATGAACCGCTTATTAAACCTGAAAGTATTGATGAAGTAATTAAAAATGTTAAAGAAGATGAGCAAGCTGATATTTCAACATTAATCAGAGTTTTAACAGATGATGAAGAAATTAATAATCCAAATTTGGTAAAATGCGTAATTGATAAAAATAATTTTGCACTTTATTTTTCTCGTTCAAAAATTCCATTTGAGAGAAATACCGGCATTGCAAAATTTTACGGACATTTGGGAATTTACGGATATAAAAGAGCTGCACTTGAAGCTATGACAACTTTAGAGCAAACTCCGCTTGAAAAAACAGAAAGTCTGGAGCAGTTACGTGCACTTGAAAATGGCATGAAAATAAAAACTTCAATTGTGGATTTTGTACCGGTAGGTATTGATACAAGAGAAGATTTAGAAAAATTTAAGCAAATAATCGAAGCGCAATTATAAATACAAAGGAGAGAAATTATGAAAAAACTAACAAAATTAGAAAAGCGGGGG
>CASLVD010000090.1 GCA_949398305.1 uncultured Candidatus Melainabacteria bacterium
CTTATAAATGATTTTATTATTCTTTTACATATTCTGCATCAATAACATCATCATCGTTATTATTTGAAGAAGATTCAGAGCTTGCAGATTCAGAGTTTGCACTTTGAGCTGTTTCGCCTTCTTTTTGAACTGCTTCATAAGCTTTTTGAGAAATACCAAACATAGTTTGTTGTAATTCTTCTGATAATTTTTTAAGCTCATCAGTTGATTTATTTTCATCAATTGCTTTTTGAAGAGAAGCTTTTTGTTCTTCTAATTTAGATTTATCAGCAGCATCGATTTTGCCTTCAAAATCTTTCATAATTCTGTCAGCTGATGCGATTAAACTTGAAGCATTATTTTTAACTTCTGCTTCTTCTTTTTTCTTTTTATCTTCAGCTGCGTTAGCTTCAGCTTCTTTAACCATTTTATCAATATCATCTTCAGAAAGGTTAGAAGAATTTGTGATAGTGATTTTTTGTTCTTTGTTTGTTGCTTTATCTTTAGCAGAAACATTTACAATACCGTTAGCATCGATATCAAATGTAACTTCGATTTGAGGAATACCACGCATTGCAGGAGCAATACCTTCCAAACGGAACATACCTAAAGATTTGTTATCTCTGGCCATTGGTCTTTCACCTTGAAGAACCTGAATATCTACTGCTGTTTGGTTATTTTCTGCAGTTGAGAAAACTTGAGATTTTGAAACAGGAATTGTAGTGTTACGAGGAACAAGAGGTGTCATAACGCCGCCCAATGTTTCAATACCCAAAGTTAACGGAGTAACGTCTAACAATACGATATCTTTAACTTCACCAGCCAATACACCTGCTTGAACCGCAGCACCAACGGCAACAACTTCATCAGGGTTAACTGATTGGTTAGGTTCTTTACCTGTATAATCCTTAACAAGTTTTTGAACTGCAGGAATACGAGAAGAACCGCCGACAAGAACTACTTCGTTAATTTCAGATTTTGAAATACCTGCATCTTGAATAGCTTGTTCTACAGGTTTTTTACATCTTTCTAATAAGTCATAGCAAAGTTCTTCAAATTTTGCTCTTGTTAAGTTCAAATCTAAGTGTTTTGGACCGTTAGCATCAGCTGTAATGAACGGTAAGTTGATATTTGTTTCAAATACAGAAGATAATTCACATTTAGCTTTTTCAGCTGCTTCTTTAACACGCTGCATAGCTTGTTTGTCACCAGTTAGATCAATACCTTCTTGTTTTTTGAATTCTTCACAAATCCAATCCATAACTTTTTGGTCAAAGTCATCACCGCCTAAGTGAGTATCACCTGAAGTTGATAATACTTCGTGAACGCCGTCACCGATTTCAAGAACTGAAACATCAAATGTACCGCCGCCTAAGTCGAATACTAAAACTTTTTCAGCTTTTTCTTTTTCAAGACCGTAAGCCAAAGCAGCAGCTGTCGGTTCGTTAACAATACGAAGAACGTCTAAACCTGCAATTTTACCTGCATCTTTAGTTGCTTGTCTTTGAGCATCGTTAAAGTAAGCAGGAACAGTAATTACAGCAGATGTAACTTTTTCACCTAAGTAGTTAGAAGCATCATCAGCAAGTTTTCTTAAAATCATTGAAGAAATTTCTTGCGGAGTATAATCTTTTCCGTCAATGTTTACTTTATAATTGTCACCCATATGTCTTTTAATAGATGCAATAGTTTTGTCAGGGTTAACGATAGCCTGACGTTTAGCCAATTGACCAACTAATCTTTCACCTGTTTTTGAAAAACCAACGATAGAAGGGGTTGTTCTTGAACCTTCTGCGTTAGCGATAACGGTAGGTTTACCACCTTCCATAACTGCAACAACTGAGTTTGTTGTACCCAAGTCAATACCAATTGTTTTTGCCATAATTTTTTATCTCCTTTACTAAAATAATCTTTTTATTATTTCATATTATTGTTATAACATCGTTTTTTCAAAATCCTTAAAAAATAAACAAAAAATTAACAATTGGTATTAAGTACTACTTAACAGTTTTTATAATTTTCTTAAAATAAGCAGGATCGTTTTTCGCTTTATTGGAGCAAGCTATTCCGTTAAGAGATGATTTTTTATTAATATCACAATATTCTTTTTCTGAAAAATCTGTGCCGACATCACCCATAGGTTTGACGTTTACTGCATCTAAAAATTGAAATGTGAATAAATCATACCCCCAAACATTAGGCCCGCTGCCAATTCCGTTTAAATCTACAGAAATATAAATCGCAGAATCTCCTTCTTTGTTATTCTCAAAATACAAAATTGTACCATCCTGCAAAACTAAAATTCCGTCATCTAATAACCGTTCTCCCGGATTACCCAAAACTGTACCGTCCAAACTTTTATACACATTATTATTTGCATTTGGAGCATAACACGGTTTTTGATTATTCCTTTTCTCATAATAATTACCGCAATCAAGAGGACCTTGTAAATAATTAGAGAAATTTTTATAAAAACTTGCATGCTCATACTCAGAATTTACAGAATTTTCATTATCATTCTGCATAGTTTTATAAACCTGTGTAATAGTAGAATAAGATTTCAGAAATTGAGTTCTTAATCTTTGGGCTTTATAATTATTAATTAACCCGGGAATAGTCATCGCAGCAACAACACCAATGATGCCAAGGGTTATTAATACTTCAGCCAACGTAAAACCCTCCTCGGCCGGAGTGGGCACTTTGCTACAAACCTTAGCACTTATTACATCAATAAACGACCTGCGGTGCTCAACCGGTAGCATAGCTACGTGCGTAGCACCTTCCACTAAAGTAAATACAGATTTGAAGTTTAATTTGAAAGGAGATAACTGAAACACGCCAAGATTTAGGCTATTAAGGTTACCCCCCCCCGTTTTTCTAATTTTGTTAGGTATTTCATAATTCTTCTTCTTTTTAATATATTTTTAATTATATATTATTTTTATACTTTTTACAAGATTATTTAATAAATCCAAATCTCATAAGACTCATTGATTTTTATAAACTTTAATGCAAAAATTAAAATATGATTTACGAAAATAAAGAGCGCAAGACACAAATTTGGCTTAGCGGAGCACATTTTATAAATGACATTTACACCGGATTTTTAAACCCAATTATGCCTTTTATAGCTGAACAGGTGAGAATTTCAATGCCTGTTGCTACAATAATTTTAAGCTGCTCACATATTTTTTCATCTTTATTGCAGCCTTATTTTGGATTTTTTGCAGATAAAATGAGAAAACGTGCCCTGATATTTTGGGGATTACTATTCACCTCAATATTTATTTCTCTTGTTCCTGCAGCATCCAAAATCCCTTTAATGATTTTGTTTATTGTTCTGGGAAGCCTTGGTTCAAGCCTATTTCACCCTCAATCATTAGGATTTGTTGTAAAATTTTCGACATCCGACAAAGTTAAAAACATGGGTATATTCATTGCAATGGGAACACTTGGATATTCCTTAGGACCTCTGCTATCTTCAACTATTGCACAATACTTCGGACTTAATAAAATGCCTTTTCTTGCTGTTTTAGGGATAATTTGGGCATTTTTAATGTTTAGCTGCGTACCGAAATTTTCAAACATCGAACAACCTAAATCAGATTTTAAATTAAAACAAGCATTTATTGATATCTTATCAAACAAAAAATTGAATATTCTAAATATAATTGCAATGCTAAAATCACTTATCACAACATCTTGTTCAATATTACTGCCATTTTTGTGGAAAGCTCAAGGATATTCAAAATTTCAAATTGGCTTAGCACTATTTTTCTTTTTATTCTTAGGCGGAATCGGTTCTTTACTTAGTCCAAAATTTGAAAAGAAAATCGGCACAGCAAATGTATTCTACATTTCAATGATTGCAACTTTTCCGATGATGGTACTATTTATGTTTACATATAAAACAATGCCAGGAATCTCTTTTGTAATTTTTGCCTTGATGGGCTTTATAACTATGTTTGCAACCCCAATCACAATGAGCATGGCACAACAGATTCTTCCGCAATATAAAAGCATAATTGGCGGCTTTATTAACGGATTTTCCTGGGGCATAGTTGCAATTGCAATGTCAGCTATCGGATATATTGCACAAGCCACAAGCATAGTTCCGGTACTGACAGTAATCGCAGTAATCCCCGCAGTTTGCTCTGTTTTAGTTAGATATCTTTTTGCACAGGAAAACTAAGCAATCAAAGATAAATATTTAGAACTTTCGTCTGATTTATTTTTATTAATTAGCGATTTAAAAGAATCTACAAAGGTTTTTATAAAACCTGAATCGCAATTTAAAGATTTATTATTTTGATTAAAATGTCCGAATCCTTCTGATAAGTTAATTTTTGTGCTCTGATTTTTTACCACATTATCAGGAACAATAGTTTTCTTATGCTCAAAATATCCGATAGAAGATACTAACATCTTAACCCCAATTTATCTTTTACCTTTAAATGATATAACAAACTTTTTTCAAAATCAAGTAGAAGATTGTTATAATTTTGATACAAATCTGTTACCTTTCACATAAAACCTCCACGGATAATCCGTCGCAAGTTTAATACCAATACGGGTTGTAGTTACAATTTCAGATTCACAATATTTTTTACAATATTCTATCCATAACAAAGATTCATTATCGGTTACATCAACTTCATTTAATTCTTTAGTAATCTCAAGTGCCCTGCATAACTTTCCCGGTCCGTTAGTATTTTCAACATTAATAGGTTCTAAAGCTCTTATTAAAACAGCCCCTGCAGTTTCTTCCGGCTCAGTTGTAACATTAACACAATGATACATTCCGTAAATAAAATAAACATACGAAAGTCCCGGCATCTTAAACAAAGTCGCAGAACGTGGCGTTTTACCGCGATAAGCATGGCAGGCAGGATCGTTTTGTTTATAAGCCTCAGTTTCGACAATTATTCCTTCCAAAACCTTGCCGCCAATCCGTCTGCATAATTTACAGCCTAGCAAGTCTTTTGCAACAACCAAAGTATCTCTATTATAAAAATCTCTATCAATAATTCCCATACCAAAATTATACATAAAATTTCTTAATAAATACAAATAAATAAGCAATTTTAAAATTCAGCACCCTTATTAAATGCAAAGGAATTTATATGCAATTACAAACTCAAAAATATAATCCCCAATTTAAAGCACTCCACATCGCAAATTGTGGAGATTTAAAACTTTATAAAATGACAGATAGAGCTGATTTTAAATTCCTGAAAAGTTTACCTGATAGAATCCATACCAGAGATTTGATGCCAAATCTTACAAAAGATGAATATTCCCGTTGGGATGAAATGCTTCAATATGCCGTAGATAACAGCCAAAAACCTGAAAATATAACATATATAGAAACACTTAATGATACACCTTGCGGTATAATCACATTCACTCCTGATAAAAATATTTTTAAACTTGACTGCATCTGCACATGGCCTGTAGAAATTGGCAAAAAAGTTAAACTTGCAGGTCAAACTTTGTTTTACCAATTATTTAAAGATTTTCAAGAACTACATGGCAAAAAGCTAAAACTTGATGCGATAACTAACGGGCCATATGATACAATTTCAAAATACAAAGCTCTGAGCTTTGTTCCAACCAAAACGCATCCTACAAAAGTAGAAATGGAAACTACAGCACCAAAATTAAAACCAATAATCAATTCATTAAATAAATTACTTAATTACGAAGAAGTTTCAGCTCAAAAAGTCACTTTGCATTAAGCTATATTAGTTGGCGCAATAAAAAAGCGAATCAGGGGTTTATTGTGGGTTTTCCGGTTCTAGGTCAGAATGA
>CASLVD010000091.1 GCA_949398305.1 uncultured Candidatus Melainabacteria bacterium
TTAACATATTACTACCTGTTTTTCAACCTTTATACTATCTTTACTTTAAATTTTTGGTTAATCTGTGATAATTGCAAACTACATATAAACCACTTAGCTTGCAGTCCGATAATACTACCCTTATTTAAAATAAAAAGTGATTAACTCCGTCATAACCGCCCACGACATTAACAACATTGCGTAATTGGATTTGCACTTTATATAATTTAGAACTCAAATGTCAAATAATTGTTTCATAGTATTAAAAGAGCTCTAGTTTGATATTTGCTGTGATTTTGCATGTTTACCAACTCATTATAATGCTATATTTTTTCCATTAGAATGTGATCTATATTTATTTTACAATATAAATTTTATCAAGCTCAAGACTCCCAATTAGTTTTCCATCACAATCTGTTAATATTTCAAAGTCTTTTAATAGTTTTGTATTAATTATTGCTATATTATAATTAACAACTGTTTTTTCGGTACAACTATCATCAATGCGAAACATAAAAATATAATCCACATCCATAGCAGGCGGCATAGATGAGTATTTCGCACCAATACCGATATTTAAAGATAATGGAGACTCATGCCCTCTTATTTTTTTGTAAATTGTAGAAAGACCTCTTAATTTTTCCTCGTCGGTTATAAATGAATTTAACTTACGAGCATCACCAACAGATCTTGAGATCTCATCCTTACATTCTTCTAAATAAATAGTAGCAACTCCTGCGTTTTCGTGATAGGCGATAATATCTATATATGTACGTAATACTTTTCGCCCGATGCCGCCAGATAATATGCACCTGTCACCTTGAGCACCTGGATAGCTGACAGCTAATAAATCACATTGCATCTTTTTATAAAGTTCTACGCTTGCATAAGTAATAATATCTTCCTTTGCAGCAGAATGGCTGAGTGATGATATTTCTAATGAGGTATAATTTGCCTCATACAATGTATTAAGATACTGTTTAATCGGAGTAGAGTTCCAAGATACAGAGCAAATTGTACGACGATATTGGTCTGTCAAGATTAGTTTCGAGGATAAGAAAAAAATGCTTTTGATAGATATGCTTGGATGTTTAATTAGAAATTCGTATAAGCTTACATCGTCTATTGTATACTTAGCGGTTGAAACTTTTGTAAAGAGTGAAGTGGGCAAATTTAATGCAGTCACAAAAATATGCAAAGCGTTTTCATCAGAAAATATGTTGTTTTGTGTACGAATTAAATTCTTAACATAACTGCTTAACTCATTTTTTCTTGAAAGAGCATCAAATAAGGCGGCATATCCACCACGCGCATTAAAATCCAAATCACGGTTTATTTGAATCTCAGTAACAGTGTGATCCACTCCTACAAGCATGTTGACAAAAAATAACACCCCACGATCAGGATCCATAGCATGTCCGAATCTATTAATTTTTACGGTAAGATTATCATCTTCCCAACGGAATCTTGTTGAGTTGGTAATAAGAGATTTGATATTATTCACATTACGCTGAGTCAAAATATGAGAATACTGTTGATCATAATTCAATAGCAAGCTATTATAAAAACTTTCGATAGTTGAATTATCGTCAAAGCATTTTAACAATTGAAACAATACAGTCTTTATTTCATTATTGCTCGCTATACAAGATAAAGCATTTGGTTTTGTATTTAATACATAACTATCCGGCATTGTTTGCCATTGTATGGGATAAAATATTGCGCCATGATGTTTTGCTAAAACAATCTCATCGGCATCTGTAATTTTATTACCGCCGCCAAAGTCTTGTGCCATACCTTTATTAAGTGGATAAATTTTCATTATTGGCGTTTTATATGCGGCACCCCAATAGTACACATCGGAACGTTGCATTTTATGATCGTCAGTAGGAACAGCTGTCGAATATTCTACCATTAACAAAGGGAATTCTTGGTTGTTACAGATAGCCGTAATCAGCACATCTACATCTTTTGATTTCCTTATTCTACTGACTAATGAATCCGATGAAAATATTTCACCATGAACTTTTTTAGTATAGATATTAATAATAGGGCATTCTATACCTATGCTTTGAAAATACTCTTTGAAATCAATGCCTTGTTCTAATACCTCGGCATAAATTCTTATAACGTCAATTTTCATTGGCAAACTCCTTTTTTGAAAGTCAATATATGTTCTTTCTTTCCTTTTGTCCTGTATGATTGTTGAAAGGATTTTGATGTTTCATCTAATGAAGAGTAGGAATAATCTATTAATTGCCAATTCAATTTTTCACCGATTTTCTCCATATGGGATTTGGCCTCATATATTTCGCCTTGTATTTTACCATCACCTATAACAATTACGATATGCCCATTGTCTTTTAGTGTTTTGTTGCAAGCTGAAAATATCTCATGTACGTCATCATCAAATTTATCTTGTGTTTTTTTTAAACTAGAGAATTCTCGCCTTGACCCAATTTCCTTTTCCATAGAGAACTTCACATCATATTCAAGCCAATTCATTCGATGCTTATGATAAAGATAGTAATCATATGTATTGAGATATGGAGGCGAAGTTAATATTAAATCAACACTATTAGTCGGAATAATTTGATCGCATTGCTTCGCATCTTTTAGATATATCTGAACACGATTGTTAGAGGTGCAGATATTATTAAAAGCAACAAACATCTCTAAGATAACATTGAACTTTTTAATAAACACATCCGTTATATGTTCAATAGTCATATTGGATTTGTTTATTGCAGCATAGCGAGTATCGCTTTCTTGATTAGAAACAGTATTGATAATAGACGAGAAAACTAAATTGACAAATAGTTTTTGCTCGTCATTCCGCAAATTCTGCACTTCATATTTAATAGAACTTAATACGGTAATTGCGTTTTTGCAAAACCAATGCTCAATAGATGGGTAACTAAATGTTTCTACGCTTTGAATAATATTATATAGGTTGTTTTCAAAATGTGTGATAAAGGTTTGCAATTCTGAGATATCTTCTTGAGATAGTTTAAGTTGCTTAAAAGATGATATTAAAATAGCAATGTGATTTATATCCGTACCATATCCAATCCGATTCAAAAGTCTTGCAGCTAATAGAGTTGTTCCGGATCCCAAAAAAGGATCAAATACTACCCCATTTTCACCAGTATACTTTGAAATATAATTCAATGCCAGATCGATGGGAAATTTTGCTGGATATGGATGAACTCTATCTATTTTTCTTATTAGTTGTATATCCATTGATGTTATTTTGGTCTCCTTAAAACTACAATATACGAGTGATTTTGATTCACGTAGAAAACAGACGGATACCCTAATAATACCAATGACCTTTGCTCGTTTTGATCCCAAATAATTAAATCGTGGTAAACAAATCCTGCTTTCGAGCCACATTCTGCTATTGCTGAATGTAAATCAACATAAGGGATCTTATTTTTTATATCTCTGAAATCTTTCACTACCCAAACATTATATCCGCCTGGTTTTGTTTTTGAATAAATTTTTCTCATTATGCGAACGACTTTTTCTTTATATTTTTCTAAAGGCATATTACCCAAATCGCACTCAAGATCAGAATATACTTTCGTCGTTGAGTTGTTTTCATATACAAAGGCAGAATTTTTATGTCTATTGTTTCTATCGTCAACAACTTTATGAATTAAATCCGCATAGGGCGGAGACGTTAATGTTAGCTGAATTTTTGCATCTTCAATATTATTTAATTGCTCCTCGCAATCACCATTATAAACTTGAAAAGTTGTTGTTCTTAATAAGTTAATTGAGCTTTGTATTTCTTGATTGGCAATATTAAAGTATTGGGAAGATAATTCAATACCAATACCATATCTATCATTATTGATTGCAGATATGATAGTTGTACCTGTACCGAGAAACGGATCTAAAATGGTATCTCCCTTTTTAGAATACATCGAGATTACTCTATCGCATAACTTTTCGGGATATGTAGCACCATGATTTAAATGTTTCTTTTTCCTAGCAGACGAAAGATCATTCCAAACGCTACGGCTATTAAGTGTCCATTCTCTTGCTGTCATGCCATTGAACGTTCTGTCTCTTTGTTCAGCTTCTTTAAATTTTTGTGATTCAATTTCGTTATCTATAATTTCACCCATATTAATTTCCTCAGTAAATTCCATTATATCACTTATGTCTTAGCAAAGCGTAGCGCATATCTTAACAAGCATGCTTTTATTTACATTCTCATTTTTACTTCACTTTGCCATAGTGTTTGTAGATATTCCAGCAACAATGTGCAACTCTTCTCGTTTTCATATCCAGAGCAATCAGTACCTACTAAAGTTTTTTATAACTATTAGCCATGCAAGTCGGCTTTCAATTATACTAATTTGATTATAGCATAAAGTGATTTACTTTGCAAGAATATCTTCGTATTTGCCAAGATATTCTGTTTAAATATTATATCAAATCATCATTGTACTTTTCCTTTTTAAATACCCCATAAAATTTGCTACACTCATTTTTGGCGGTATTGATACTAATAAATGTACATGGTCAGGCATCATATTTCCTGATATTATTTCTACTCCTTTCCATTTACATAAGTCTTTTATTATTTGCTGTATATCTTTTCTTAATTTGTTATATACAATTTTTCTTCTATATTTTAGTGCAAATACTTTGTGATACTTGCATAACCAGCGTGTATGTTCTAAACGATTCATGAATGTTATCCTCCTGTGTTTATGATTTAATTGGCTTGAACACCTAGATTATATCATAATTTTGGATAACATTCATTTTTCTTTTGCTTAAGCTTAAATCACACACACATAGTGTGTAGTTGTTAAAAGTCGAACTTTTATAGTTTGACTTTTCTCTCACTAAAGTAGTAAAGCAAAAAAGTTCCCTTATGGGAACTTCTTGATACATTAAATTACTTTAAATTTGCTGTATTGTTCTCCAACGCCTCTTTTGCGGCGTCTGGTATAAATATCTCTTTGCTATCTAGCACAAACTTATAGTCATACTCATCTGTAACAGTGTTGTTTAATCTTACATACAACTCTTGTTCTGTTACCTTTATACTTACATAGTCATATATCTCCGTTACTGCTGTATACCAGCCCTCTTTTTCTTCAAACAAGCTTACCAATATTTCTTCACTTATCGGCTCTATCAATTCCTTTATTTCCCTCGGGCAACAATCTCTTGCAAACAACTTTCTTATATCAAATTCCTCTTCGTTCATTTCCTCATAATCTTTAAAGCTTATGCTCTCTGCCGTCCATTCGTATTCTTCTATTCCCTCACTTGTCCCCGTATATATGTTGTACCTATCTTCCAACACCTCATATATTATTTGTGTTTCGAATTTGTTTTCTATATCCCTGTATATAAACAATACTCTATTTCCGTTGTAGTAATATTCATTACCGCTACCGTCATAACAACTCTTTTTATCCGTCTTATACCACTTACCCATAAAATCAGACGGATTGGCTACTTTCTCCCCGCATCCGCCCAACAGCATAATCATGGCAATGGCAACCATGACGATTGCTATTACCATAACAAACCTTCTTTTCATAAATTTCTCCAATGTTTTTTCTTTAGTATTTTGAAAGCTATTTTACTTATATTTAAACGAAAAACACTCCATTCTAACATAATATAACCATCAATTATTGCCAATATAGCATAATTACTTTATCTTTGCAACTACTTACAGCTGTTTAATACAATATTAT
>CASLVD010000092.1 GCA_949398305.1 uncultured Candidatus Melainabacteria bacterium
ACATATGTTTCGCCCGCCTTTTTCTAATCAATAAACTTACCTTCAAACAATTCCATAACCATATTTACATTATCGGAATGGAAAGATGAATCTGATGATTTTCTTTTTATTGCCTGTGAATGTTCATTATCATCGTCATCTTGCGAATCAATTTCCTCTTTTGCTTCAACAGCTTCAACAATTTCTTCCTTTTTTATCTCAGGTTTAGACTGTGGAACCGGCTTTGGCGCAGGGGCAGGCTTATCATCCTCATCACCTGCTGTTTGTTCTTTTCGTATAGCTTCATCCCCTGATTCAGGTGCACGTACTATAATTTTCTTAACCGCACTACCAAACAGTGAGTTAGAAGCATCTACAATAAATGAATGTTTTGAACCTTCCGGTCCAAACTGTTTAAGCCAATTTGAATTTTTAATGGTTATTATAACTTCATCCTGTGTAATTTTAACCGGTATTGCCTGCTGTTTCAAAATAGCACGGGACGGGAAGCTTGAAACATTTTCAAGTAATTTAGCCCATAAAGCTTTTAATGAATTCGGATTTGCAGGTTTTGACATCGGTACAGGTTCTGCTAAAACTTCATCTTCTGTTACTGTCGATTTACTTACCTGCGCCGGCTGAGGTTTAGGCGCTGGCTTAGGAGCTTCCGGTTTCATTATTTCAGGCTTTTTAACAGGTGCAGGAGGAGTATTGTACGGTGAAGTATTTACCATAATTTTTGGAGCTTCTCCGGATTCTAAAGCTGATATTCGCTTTTGAAGTTCTTCCAATTTAGTGTTTTGAGTTAAATTAGACATATCTAAAATCGCTACATCAAGCCACAGTTTTGGATTAGAAGTTAATTTAAGTTCCTTAATATATTCTGCGCACTTATCAATCAACGATACAAGCTGGTGTGCTTCGATTGTATTTAGCTTTTCTTTTAAAGTAGCTGATTGCTCTTTATTAAGCTGAACAACAGTGTTATCAACATCCCCGACAGATTTTAAAATAAGAGCATTTCTTAAATACTCAAGCAAATTAGATAAAATTTGAGCCGGTTCATTTCCTTGATTATAAATATCATTTAGAACAGAAAGTGCATTATTTTGATTTGATTCAGCAATTGCCGAAAATAAATCTGTTAAAGCGCTAAATGACAATCTTCCAAGTAAATTATTAATATCATCAACACTGATTGCACTATCTGTTGAATTTAACACGGACAACTGATCTAAAAGCGCGATACTGTCACGCATTCCGCCTGCAGAATTTTGTGCAATATAAGCAAGTGCTTCATCTGTAATATTAATCTTTTCACTATCTGAAATATATCTCAGGTGTTTTGTAATATCATCTGTTGTAATTCTTTTAAAATCAAACCTTTGACAGCGGCTTTTAATAGTATCAAGAACCTTATGAACTTCTGTTGTAGCCAGAATAAATATAACATTTTTCGGCGGTTCTTCAAGCGTTTTCAAAAGCGCGTTAAATGCCTGGTTTGTAAGCATATGAACTTCGTCAATTATATAAATCTTATACCGGCTTTGAACAGGTGCTAATGCAACTTTCTGTATAATTTCATCAGCATCGTTAACAGAACGGTTACTTGCTGCGTCTATTTCAATTACGTCAATCGGAATTGAATTTGTAATATTTTTACAGTTTTCACATTCATTACAAGGTGAAATTGACGGACCTTTTTCACAATTCAAAGACTTAGCAAAAATCCTTGCGGTAGAAGTTTTCCCCGTTCCTCTTGGGCCTGTAAAAAGATAAGCATGCGAAATTCTATCCATTTGAATAGCATTTGCCAAAGCTTTTTTAATATGTTCCTGTCCAACTATCTGTTCAATCGCCTGTGGTCTGTATTTGCGATATAAAGGTATATAATTATTATTCATGATAAAGTAATTATAACAGATAATAAGTGAAATAGGATAATATATGAACTTAATTAAACCAAATAAATTACAAATCGGCGACACAATTGGAATAATTGCACCTGCAGGTGTTGTTGATACGGAAAAAATTTATAAAGCTAAAAATTACTTTGAAAGCTGTGGTTATAAGGTTAAGTTAGGTTCAAATATTGATAAATGTCAAAATTATCTTGCAGGAACAGATGAAGAAAGAGCATATGATTTAAATTGTGCTTTTGCAGATTCTGAAATCAAAGCTATAATATGTGCTCGCGGCGGTTACGGTTCAATAAGGCTTTTAAATAAAATCGATTTTGATCTTATAAAAAAGAATCCTAAAATTTTATGTGGATACTCTGATATTACAGCACTAAATGCGCTCCTATTGAAAAAATGCGGTTTAATAACCTTTTCAGGAGCTATGGCGCAAAGTGATTTTGCGTTTCAAAAAATAGACACATTTACATCAGATAGCTTTTTTAATACTTTAAGGGGTAAAGAAATTAATCTGAGCCCGCAAAATTCCGTAACGTACTTGTCAGGAAACGCTAAAGGAATTCTTTTTGGCGGAAACCTTTCAACACTCACATGTCTTTGCGGTATAGATTTTATTCCGGATGAAGATTTTATATTCTTTGCTGAAGACTTAAATGAACCTGTTTATAAAATTGACAGATATTATAGTCAGCTTTTGAATATAAAACAATTTAAACAAAATATTAAAGCAATTATTTTAGGTGACTTTTTAGATATTGATGATAAAGACTACTTTGATGATTTCTTCAATAATCTTGCAAGAGAATTAAATATTCCGATAATAAGTGGTTTTCCTATATCGCATGGCATAAAAAAAGTGACAGTTCCGTACGGAGCAACTGCCACTTTAGAAAATTCTTTATTAAAAATAGATAATTTTATGGTCTAACTATCATAACATCTGATTTCACACTCTCTAAAATTCTCTTACTTACAGAATTTAAAAGGAATTTAGAAAGATGTTTTCTATCACGTATACCGCAAACCGCCAGGTCAATATCTTCTTTTGTAATATATTTAATAATCTCGTGTGCAGGATTACCGCTTAAAACAATTTTATTATTAACATTAAGCCCTTTTTCATTGAATTTTTGTTCATAATCGTTCAATAAAATCATTGAAGCAGTTTCTTGTTTCTTCTCTACCTCAAGAATCCAATTAGAATCAATATTTCCCTCTAAAAATAAATAATCAGGAATTTCATATACAGTTGAAAGATAAATTTCTTTATCCTGCAAATTAAGTGTTTCAAGGCTTTTATTTATTACTACCGGGCTAATATCTGATGAATCAACCGTAAATAAAACTTTTTGACGGTAATTCTTTTCTTTTGAAATATATGTCGAAATTTTTGAAACAGATGCAATTTCCTGAGAAACCGATCCGAGCCATTTTTGAATACCTTTTTTACCGTGAGAGCCAAGCACAACATAATCGTATTCCTTTTTGTCACAGGTTTCCAAAATACAATCTACAGTTGAACCGCACATTTTTATTTTCTCATCAACATTTAATCCGTATTCACTCAGAAATTTTTCGCTGTAATCCAAAATTGAATCAGCAGAATTTGTACAATAAGTTGCAAAATCACTGTCTTCCACCGCAACCGAGTCCGGTAAAAAACTCCAATCGATTGCACATAAAATATCCACTGTAAAATCTTTCATCCAGTGATAAAAATTTTGGATAGCATGATAGCTGATTTTTGACCCGTCTGTACAAAATAAAACTCGCATTATTTCTCCTTTTTTATAGAAAATAAAATATGTTAATAAAAATTACATTAGCTAGCCATATATATTTTTTTCTGATATGATTAGGTTGTAAAGATAATAAATTTTGTTTATTAGGATTAGTTATAGTAATGTCAACTGAAGAAAATATTAAACTAAGAGAATATAAAGACTTAATTGAAATTATAGCTAAAGTTGAGTATCAAAAGTTTTCCCGCTCACATCTTATTGAATTGCCTGAATTGATTAACATAGGAACTCACGCACTTTACATATTATTCAAAAATCGTGATCCGCAAGCATATAACAGCACATATCTTTCTACTGCTATTAAATGGGCTATAAGAAACGAAGTCAGAAGAAGATACAAATGGTATACTCTGAAAAATAAACAAAATACTATGGTTTCTGATGAAGATATTGAAACAGCTAATGCAGAATTCAGAGCTGATGTTTATAAAAATATATTGTCAATTGATGAATTACAAGATGCTGAAGTTCCAACTCAATTTAAATCAAGTGACAAAAATCCGGAAGAAAGTATTGAATTTGCAGAATTAAAAGACGGAATCCTGGAATCAATGAAAAAACTTCCGCCGCGAGAAAGAGAACTTATTGAATACAAATTCTTTAAAGAAAAAAAATTGAGAGAAATCGCAGAAGAATTTAACATTTCACAGTCAAGAATATCGAGAATCATTCAATCAGGACTGGATAGAATAAAAAAAGACTTGGCAAAACAGGGGATAATTTAAAATATGAAAACAATTTTTGAAAAAAGCAGCGGTATAGACGGAATTAATCTTACAGATAAAAAAACAGACGTCAATTTTATACCGCAAAATCTGCTTCGTAATGAGAATATAGGGCTTCCTCAGCTTAGTGAACTTGAAACAATGAGACACTATAAAGAGTTATCAGACCTTAATTTCTGTATAGAAAAAGGATTTTATCCTCTGGGTTCCTGTACTATGAAATATAATCCTAAAGTTAATGAATTCCTTTCATCACTTGAAGGATTTAATATTCATCCAAATTGTGATGATAATTTAGCTCAAGGATCACTAAAGTTGATGTACAATCTTCAAAAAGCGCTTTTGGAAGTTACAGGAATGGATGCTATTACACTTCAACCGTCAGCAGGTGCGCACGGTGAAATGACCGGCATGATGATTATAAAAAAATACTTTGATTCTATTGGTGAAAAAAACAGAACAAAAGTAATCATTCCTGATTCTGCTCACGGAACAAACCCTGCAAGTGCAAAAATGGCAGGATTTGATATCGTTGAAATCAAATCAAACAGCAAAGGACAGGTTGACATTGAAGCTTTAAAAGCAGTGCTGAATAAAGACGTTGCTGCGATTATGATGACTAATCCTAACACTCTGGGTATTTTTGAAGAAGGTGTTAAAGAAATCTCTGATTTAATGCACGCAAACGGTTCTCTGTTATATTATGACGGAGCTAACTTTAACGCTATTATGGGATGGACTAACCCTAAGCTTATGGGATTTGATGTTGTCCACTTAAATCTTCATAAAACCTTTTCAACACCTCACGGCGGCGGCGGGCCTGGAGCCGGTCCTGTTGCAGTTGTGGAAAGATTAAAAGATTATCTTCCAACTCCGGTTGTTGAATTTGACGGCGAAAAATATTACAGAAATTATAATTTACAACACACAATCGGCAGTGTTAAAGATTTTTACGGCAATTTTTCAGTACTTGTAAGAGCTTATACTTACATCCTAATGATGGGAAAAAATCTAAAAAATGCTTCTGAAAATGCTGTACTTAATGCTAATTATCTTAAAGAAAAACTTAAAAAGTATTACGACTTACCGTACGATGAACCTTGTATGCACGAATTTGTACTAACAGGCGAAAAACAAAAACACGAAAACGGTG
>CASLVD010000093.1 GCA_949398305.1 uncultured Candidatus Melainabacteria bacterium
AATGATATCTTTTGTAAAAAACTTCCTAAGGATATAAGGGAAAATTTTTTAAGAACAATTAATATGTTGTTTAAAATGGAAACATCATTTGATTCTTTGTTAGCTATTGGAAAAATGTTTTATTTTCTTGGAGAATACCCAAAGGCCTTGCTTTTTGTTCAAAAAGCTATAGAACTTGCAAATAAGCAAAATGATTTAAGTGCAAAAATTCATGCTTATGATTGGTTATCGAGAATTGCATATAAAACAAAGTATCATGAAGTTGCTGCTGAATATTATAATAAAATAATAGAGCAGATAATTGAATGTTCTGATTATGAACAAGGTGCAATACATCCAAAACCAGATTTATATAAAATGTTAAAATACTTAACACAAAATAAAGAAGAAATTAAAAAACATGATGTTCATTATATTAAAAAATCTATATGGGGAGGTATAATTGCAGGTATAATACTTGAAGGGTTCGAAATATATTCTGGCGGAACAACAAACCCTAATATATTAATAGGTATGGTTATTCTTGTTGTATTTGTGTCTTTTTGTTTTATTAATATTTATAAATAAGTATTCAAACACAATGGGGCGTTAGCGCAGTTGGTAGCGCACAACACTGGCAGTGTTGGGGTCAGGGGTTCGAATCCCCTACGCTCCAAATTTTATATTTTGTTAATTAAGAGAAACGGATGAGAACCCACAAAGCGACAGCTTTGTTTTAGGTTCGAGCGCGAACGAGCAGAGGGCGGACGGTCAAGGCGATGAGCCTTGCCGGTAGACCCGTTTAAAGCGAGAGAGTAAGATAATCCCCTACGCTCCAAAATAATAATGCTTTTTGGCAATGTAATCTTTTATATATTTGTTATTGTTTTTATTATGGAAAAACGCGTTGATGTATATAAAAACAGAGGTCTACACGAATATGGTGATGTTGAGTTTGCAGACAATGTAAACAATAAATATCCGATTGATAATCCTGAACATATTCGTGCAGCTTGGAATTATTTTCATATGCCAAAGAATTATGATAAGTATTCAGAGTTTGATAGGAAAATTATTAAAAACAAAATAATTAAAGCTTGGAAGGAAAAGATTTCTCCGGATGGCCCGCCAAAAGCTGATGAAACTTTTTAATTATATATCTGTGGTATTATTATCTGTAACAATAGGAGTTATGTTATGGATAAAATTCAACCTGTTAATTCAATCAGCGCATTTGATGTTTATAAGGTTTTATCATCTGAAAAACTTACAGATAATCAGAAAGTTGAATTCCTTCATAAAAATTCTGCTGCAATAAAAAGTGTTGCGGAGAGTGAGATAACACGAGAAGAATTTAAGGAAATTATGGCAAATCGTCCGCTTATAAAATTTCGCCCTTTGAAAAATTCTTTTACAAAACAGGGCGATGATATTATTTTAGCGCAGGCTCTTGATATAAATAAAAAGGATATTAGCAAGTACATTAATTCTGTTATTGAAGGAAATTTTGAAATTCATGACAAGCAGGATAAAGATAAAATTGAAAAGCTTAAAACTTATGTGTATAGACACGGAACGAAAGATCAGGTTATTGCGTTTTTGGAATATGAATTGTCAGATGTAAAGTTTGTTTTGAATAAGCTTTATAAGACTCTTGATATAAATACCGGCGGTAGTATGGCGGAATATTTTATGCGTCCGATTCACAGGATGGATAATATTACAATGGGAAAACTTTATCGTGTTATTGATAAAAGTCTCAGAGATTCCAGAGAGCAAGGGGTTATAAGTGATGAAGAATTTAATATGACTGCAAAATGGGCGCTTGTAAAGATTCATGATATTCAGAATAACTCAAAATTAATACATGCTTTTGATATTTATAAGGATTTAACTTCTTAGTTTTGTAATATATACAGACCATTTTTTTATGTTTTTATTTGAAATTTTTCTATAAAAGTAGTATAATAAATAAGTCTAATAGTATTTATAGTAAGAAGAATTAAGAGGGTACTCAAATGAAACTTCACATGCAGATTCTTATTGCCCTGGGTTTAGGTATTAAACGTAATTGGCATATTTTCTTTGGTATTATCGTAGGTATTCTTGTCGGAATAGTTTTACATAATCATCCAAATGCTTTTGTTGATAATGTTTTAACATTTATCGGTCAGGTGTTCATAAGATTGATTCAAATGGTAGTAATTCCACTAGTCGTATCAGCGATTATTATCGGGATTACAAGTGTTGGTGATAACAAGCAACTTGGTAAATTCGGTTCTAAAATGATTTTATATTATGGAATCCTGACAACAATTGCAGTAACAATCGGTTCAATTTTAGCTTTGCTTGTAAAACCGGGGGCAGGTGCGGCGCATTATATTTCAGCTAATATAGCTTCCGGAGTGCAATCATCTGTTGAGGCTGCTATGCACGAACAACAAGGAAATATTTTGAATTTGTTCTTAAGTTTCATTCCTAATAATCCGTTTGAAGCTGTTGCATCAGGAAATATGGTTCCGATAATTTTATTTGTATTGCTTTTTGCTTTAGCTTTAGCAAGAGTTGGAGATGTGAATAGACCAATTGTGTCCTTTTTTGAATCTGTATTTGCTGCGACTATGAAAATTACGGATTGGATTATGGTTTTTGCAGCACCTGGTGTATTTGCATTAACTGCAAGTGCAGTTTCAAGTTTCGGCGGCGGAATATTTGCAGCTATTTCTAAATATTTATTGGTTTTAATAGTTGGATTTATGCTTCAAATGTTTATTGTTTATCCGATATTTTTAAAATGTTTTTCAAAAGTTTCTGCAGTAATGTTGTTTTCAGCTATTGCAGAAGCGATGATGGTTGCATTTGGTACAGCAAGTTCATCTGCGACATTACCTTTAACAATTGCTTGCTGTGAAAAACGCGGTATTTCTCATAAAATTTCAAGTTTTGTATTGCCTTTGGGTGCTACATTAAACTTTGACGGTACTGCATTGTTACAAACTGTAGCTGTAATTTTCTTAGCACAAGCGTATGGTGTACCTTTAACTCCGTTCCTTGTTATTCAAATTGCAGTATTGGCAATTGTAGCATCAAGTACTTGTGCAGGAATTCCTGGCGGTGGTTTGATTACTATTGCTCTAATACTTAACGGAATGGGCTTAAGTCCTGAACAATTGGTTGCAGGTTTTGCGTTCTTGTTCACAATAGAAAGACTTACAGATATGTTAAGAACAACATTGAATATAACTTCAGATGCTGTTGTTGCGGCAACTATTGCGGATAATGAAAACGAAATCAATTATGACCTGTTAAATAACCCGCAAGCATATGAGGAAATAGCATAATCATTTAAAATAATATAACTGTTAAAAAGCGTCCGAGTTCGGACGCTTTTTATGTTATAATTTACTCATGGATATGTTAACAAATAAAATCGCATCAGAGCATTTAGGTAAAAAAAGTAAGGGTAGTGAAAATTACGATTCATCATTACTTGTTGCAGTGCCAAGATTTGAAAACAGGCAGCAATATGGGATTATGAACGATAATTTGCCGTTTAAAGGGTTTGATGTTTGGCATGCTTATGAGTTTTCGGCGCTCACATCGACCGGAATCCCTGTGACTCGTATTATGAAACTGAAATATAACTGCGAAAGTGAATTTATTATTGAATCAAAGTCTTTAAAGCTTTACTTAAATTCGTTTAATATGACCCGTATTGGTGATGGTATGGAAGATTGTTTGAATCAATGTAAGAAAATGATTGAAAAGGATTTGTCTTCATTACTAAAGTGTACGGTGGAAGTTAATTTTCTTGAAAATAATGCTAAAAAAGTTGAAATTTTTGAAAATTTCCAAAATATAATGGACTTTGTTGATGATAGAACACTTATAATTGATAAGTTTAAAGAAGCTCCGGAAGTGATTCAAGTCGAATCGCTTAATGATAAGAAAGCGTATTATTTAAAATTCGATTCACTTCGTTCAAATTGCAGGGTTACACATCAGCCTGATTTTGGAGATGTTTTTATTTATTACAATTCGTCAAAGCATATAAATGAATCATCACTTGTCAAATATTTATCATCATTTCGTTCAGAATTTCATTTCCACGAGGAGTGCTGTGAGATGATTTATAAAAGATTGTATGATTTACTGGATAATGAGGATGAATTGTTTGTTTGCGCATTATATACACGTCGCGGTGGAATAGATATCTGTCCTGCTCGATGGAGTAAAGAAGTTAAGTTCGATGATGTTCCCTATTTAGCTGATGTGTGTGTGTTTGCAAAATCAGGTTTAAAAAGTTGTTAAAGTTATTTATGAGGAGTTTGCTCTTCATTAAAATTTAAACCGCCTCCATTTATATATAAAGAAGAACAAGAAATTCCTGTTCCTTTTTTACAGTCATTAATAGGGTTGTCGGTATAGAATCTTGTAGCAAAACCATTTTGCATTAAAACAAGAAAAAATATATCTTTACCTACTTGATTAGGACCGGAAAGCCCGTTTACATCAACTTGAACCCACCCGCAACTGTTTAAATTACCATTTAAATTGTTTACTTTATCCAATTCATCGTAAGTTACACAGTTGTTATAATGATATCTGAATTTTACAGAATAACCTCGCAATGCCATAAAAGCAGGCCATTTCCCATTAACATTAGTTTTTAATACTTGTTCTGTATTATTCAGATATTTAGATTTTACCTGACATTTATTTGGTATAGCTTCATTACATATATGTGAAATTTTTATTTTTTTTACAAACTGATCTCTAAAACATTTATCATCCATGCTTTTGCATAGCAATAAAGGAGATGAATCGTCTTCTTCAAGAAGTCTGAGTGCTTGGTTTAATTCACTGAAAATCTTTTTATATTGTGATTTATAACTGATTTCTTGTATTTTTGCCATAAGTGTCGGAATAGTCATGGCGGCAACAACACCGATTATGCCAAGTGTTGTTAGAATTTTAGATAATCAAGGTAAATCCTTTATATTTCATATTATCTCCAAATATTATAATATATTATTATAAATATTATAATACATTATAATTTATTAATCAATATATGATTGATAACATTAAAATATGCAAAATGAAGAATTTCTTAAAGAATTTGGTTTAAGGGTTAAATTTTATCGAATAAAAAAAGGGTTGACTCAGGCACAAATTGGTGAATTTGTTGAGATTTCAGAACATCGTATAAGCCAGATAGAGAACGGCAAATGTAATCTTACACTGAAAACTGTTAATAAATTATCAGAAGCGCTTGGGGTTGTTTCTGCTAAGTTATTTGA
>CASLVD010000094.1 GCA_949398305.1 uncultured Candidatus Melainabacteria bacterium
AAAAAAATCAAATAAAAAAACGGGGGGGACTAAAATTAGTCCCGCCCGTTTTATATCTTAACTATTTAGATGCCGGATAATAATCTCTTACAACACCTTCAAATGCATCAATATAAATTTGTTTCATATCTGACATTAGAGGATATGCAGGGTTAGCACCTGTACATTGGTCATCAAATGCCAATTCAACCATTTCATCTAACTTAGCGTAGAATTGTTCTTCTGTAACGCCAAAGTCTTTAATTGAATTTGGAAGATTAACAGCTTTCATAAGCTTATCAATTGCTTCGATTAACAATGCAACTTTTTCATCATCGTTGTTTCCGCCCAATCCTAATTCATCAGCAATTTGACCGTATTTAGCTTTTGCATTAGGGAATTTGTATTGAGGGAATGTTGCTTGTTTTTTAGGAGCATCAACAGCGTTGTATTTGATAACCTGTCTGATTAAAAGTGCGTTAGCAACACCGTGAGGTACGTTAAACATTGCACCTAATTTGTGAGCCATTGAGTGGCATAATCCTAAGAATGAATTTGCAAATGCCATACCTGCAATTGTTGCTGCGTAGTGCATTTTTTCTCTTGCGATAGGATCATTAGCACCTTCAGACCAAGATCTTTCAAGATATCTGAATACAAGTTTTGTTGCTTCTAAAGCGTTTGAATTTGTAAAGTTTGTAGCCATACAAGAAACATAAGCTTCAATAGCGTGAACTAAAGCGTCAATACCTGATGCTGCAGTTAAGCCTTTTGGCATACCATCAACAAAGTTAGGGTCAACAATTGCCATATTAGGAGTTAGAGCATAATCAGCAATAGCGTATTTTACGTGAGTTTCATCGTCTGTAATAATCGCAAACGGTGTAACTTCTGAACCTGTACCTGAAGTTGTAGGAATAGCAACCATTGTAGCTTTTTTACCTAATTCAGGAATTCTGCAAATTCTTTTTCTGATATCCATAAATCTCATTGAAATATCTTCGAAGTTTGTATCAGGCTGTTCATACATTAACCACATAATTTTTGCAGCATCCATCGGAGAACCGCCACCTAATGAAATAATTACATCAGGTTCATATGGTCTAATGATTTCCATAGCTTGATTGATTGTTGAAAGGGTTGGATCAGGCTTAACATCAAAGAAGATTTGGTGATCAATACCGATTTCATCCAAAACATTAACGATAGCATCAACTGCGCCTGAATTGAATAAGAATCTGTCAGTTACAATAAATGCACGTTTTTTACCTTGAAGTTCACGTAACGCTAAGTCAATTGCACCGCGTTTGAAGTAAACTTTTGGCGGAACTTTAAACCATAACATGTTTTCTCTCCTTTCAGCAACAGTTTTGTAGTTCAATAAGTGTTCAACACCTACGTTACCTGAAACGGCATTGCCGCCCCAAGATCCGCAGCCTAATGTCAATGACGGTTCAAGCTTGAAGTTATATAAATCACCGATACCGCCTTGAGATGATGGAGAGTTAATTAAAACTCTGCAAGATGGCATTTTCTTAGCATAAGCATCAATTCTTTCACTGTGACGTTCATCTGTGTAAAGAACTGAAGTATGTCCTGCACCGCCGTGTGATACAAGTAAGTAAGCTTTTTCTGCTGCATCTTCAAAATCAGAAGCTCTGTAAAGCGTAAGAATCGGAGAAAGTTTTTCTCTTGAGAACGGATCTTCCCAATTAACTTCAGGACGTTCAGCAAGAAGAACTTTAGCATTTTCAGGAACTTCAAATCCTGAAAGTTCAGCAATTCTGTGAGCAGATTGACCAACAATATCAGGGTGAGCTGTACCGCGTTTTGGATCAATAAACGGTAGATCAATCATTTTTTGTTGTTCTGATTCGTTTACAAGGTATGCACCACGGTATGCAAATTCTTTTTTAACTTCTTCATATATGCTGTCAACAACGATAACTGATTGTTCTGATGCACAAATCATACCGTTATCGAAAGTTTTTGACATAAGAATTGATGATACAGCCATTTTAATATCAGCAGTTTCATCAATAACAGCAGCAGTGTTACCAGGGCCAACACCTAATGCAGGGTTACCTGAAGAATAAGCAGCTTTAACCATACCAGGGCCGCCTGTAGCTAAGATACAATCGATATGAGGGTGATGCATCAATTGGCTTGATAAATCAATTGACGGAACATCAATCCATCCGATAATATCAGCAGGAGCACCGGCTTTAACAGCAGCTTCCAAAACTAATTTAGCAGCAGCAATTGTACATTCTTTAGCTCTAGGGTGAGGTGAGAAAATAATTGCGTTTCTTGTTTTTAAAGCGATTAATGATTTGAAAATTGCAGTTGATGTAGGGTTAGTTGTAGGAATAATACCTGCTAATACACCCAAAGGTTCAGCAACGATTTTTGTACCGTTTGCTTTATCTTCTTTAATAATACCGCAAGTTTTAGCATTTTTGTGTTTGTTATAAATGTATTCTGATGCAAAGTGATTTTTGATAATTTTATCTTCTAAAACACCCATACCTGTTTCAGAAACAGCCATTTTTGCAAGAGGAATACGAGCTTTATCCGCTGCTGTAGCAGCAGCTTTAAAGATTTTGTCAACTTGTTCTTGAGAAAAAGTTGCATAAAGTTTTTGAGCTTTTCTTACTCTTTCAATCAAAAGCTCTAATTGTTCAGCGTTGTCAACTAAAGAAGATTCTGCATTTAAAGTTTCTTCAAGTTTTTCAACTGTCTTTTTGCTTTTTGTTGCCATAATTTTCTCCTTTTTATATCATAGCATTTTACTATTAATAATACATGTACATCTGTTTAATTTGTGATTTTTATCACAATTACATTTTACTTTAAATACAAACAAAAAGCAAGTGTAAATTTTACAATCTTTATATTTTCTTTATGTTTTGTAGAAATTTATAGGTTGATAAGTTCTACAATTACATTTACCCCTGTCCAGTCCGGCCGAGAACCTTGCGGAGCTGAACTATTGAAATGACTTGGAAATAATATGTAGCATAGTGCCCAGTCCTGCCGAGGACAAAAAAAGAGCCCCGGATGAGGCTCGTTGGAATTAAGAATAGCTGGAAGTATGAAAAAGATTTTCTATTATTAAACGTCATTCATACATTAATAACAATTAGCTAATTGGACAATATAATCCGACAACCGGAGGATATTTAAAAAAATATTTTTCAACACTAAAGAATTAATCTTCCGGATCAAAACCTCTGCAAGCCAACAATAAGTGCATTTTTTACACTTTATGCCTAAAATATTATAGATTCTGCATTTCAGCCTTTGTTACAAAAGTTCACAATAGGGGTTGACAAAAAAAATAATATAGTTTATAGTGAAAGTGTTAAATGAAGTGTTAATTGAACACTTAATAACGAAGGAGGCTAAAATGCTAACAATCAATCCAGTAAATTTTAATACTTACAATAATAAATATATTTCATTCGGTCAAAATCAAATGAGTAACAATTCTAAAATCGGTGTTATGTCTTTAGACAAAAAACCAAATGCTAAAATCAATTTTGAAAAAGACTTACACGATACAAAAAAAGCTGATATGGTTCAATCTAACCCGATTAAAGCTATCGGCTACAACATTGTAAAGGCTTATAATATACTATGTACGCCAAAAAGACGTACTACCCAAACCGAATCAACATACATTCACTTACCTTACATGGCATAGTGATTTTCATTTGAAAGACTTAACTCTTTTCATTTACCCCGATTAATTATTAAATTATCCTTTCTATATTTAGAAAGGATAATTTTTTAAAAAATCCAAAAGAAATAGCAAAAAAAATTTATCATATGGTTTAATACAATTATTAAAGGATAAAAATATGAAAATCATGCCTGTTGCGACCAGACCATATTTCACGGGATGGACACCAACAAAAAGCGAAAATAAAAAGCAGATAGCAAAAATTAATGAAGTCCTTGAAGATTCTTCAATAAAAAGAATTGCAGTCTCCGGACACAATTTCCCTGATCCGGACTCAATAGGAGCTTGTATGTCTGCAGCATATATTTTGAATAAAAAAACAGGGCAGCCAATTGATATTTACATTTTTGGTAAAATTCCAAAAAAATTTAAATATATGGAAGATAAAAGCTTTATGAATGTGTATGAGCTTGAAGAAACTCCTGAATTATTAAAATATCCTCCAAAGAGATATGATTTAGCTGTTTCTGTCGACACATCCGATATAAATCTTATGGACATGGATTATTACAGAAATGTTTTCACAAAAGCAAAACATACTATAAAAATCGATCACCACAAAGTTCCGGAGAATTTGAGCCCTGTACTTGAAAAAAGAATCAATTATGCACAAATTAATTTTTCAGATTCATCTTCTGCTTCAGCATCACAGTTAATAATGCAGATGACAAAACCTCTTGGAATAAATCCTGCAAAATTACCAAGAGATTTTAATAATGCTGTTTATACAGGAATTCTCGGGGATACCGGTTGTTTCAGTTATGCAACCGACAGACAGCCGTTTTATGATACATCTCTTTTAATAACTAATGGATTAAAACCTGCCTTTACAATTAGTAAATTCTCAACAAAATTTTCAAAAGAAGCATATGATGTAATTTCACTTGCAAAAGAAAAAGTTAAATTCAGTAAAAACGGCAGTGTCGCGTATTTATATATAGACGATGAGCTTAAAAATGCTCTCCATTCAATTGATGATGAAGATATGAAAACTGAAATATACAGTAAAATTAAAACTTATATCGGTCAATTAAGAGAGATTGAAAATGTTGATATTGCATTAATAATAAAATTAAAAGAAGACAATAACCTTTATATAAGTGCAAGAAGTAAAAAAACAAATGTCAGAAAATTTGCCGAAACCTATGGCGGA
>CASLVD010000095.1 GCA_949398305.1 uncultured Candidatus Melainabacteria bacterium
TCCAGTATTCTTTTTCTTGCCTCGCAAGTAAGAAAAAGAATACTTGGTGCAGGGTCAGGGGCTGCATATGCCCCTGCTTATAATATTTATTATGTTATGATAAATAATTAATTTTTCCTTAACTTTTTTAAAATTTTATCAAATTTGTTATATAAATATATTGTTATAGTAAAGGAGGATTATCATGATTAAACCATTAGGTGAAAGAATTGTTATTAAAGTTATAGAAGAAACTGAGCAAACTTCAGGCGGAATCTTTATTCCGGACAGTGCAAAAGAAAAACCTCAAAGAGGTGAAGTTGTTGCTGTTGGACTTGGCAAAATGAACGATAAAGGCGAAAGAGAACCGATGGATGTTAAAGTTGGTGATACTATCCTTTATGCTAAATATTCAGGAACAGACGTTAAAATTGACGGTACTGAATACAAAATTTTATCAATAAAAGACGCATTAGCAGTTATAGAGTAGGAGAAATAAAATGGCAAAACGTATTGTTTTTGACGAAGAAGCAAGAAAATCGCTTCTAAAAGGAATTGATGCGGTAGCAGATGCAGTTAAGGTTACACTTGGACCAAAAGGCAGAAACGTAATTTTAACAAAAAAATTCGGCGCACCTCAAATCGTTAATGATGGTGTGACTATCGCAAAAGAAATCGAATTAAAAGACGCTTTGGAAAATTCAGGCGCTCAATTATTAAAAGAAGTTTCATCTAAAACAAATGATGTTGCAGGTGACGGTACAACAACAGCATCAGTATTGGCTCAGGCTATCGTTCGCGAAGGATTGAAAAATCTTACAGCCGGCGCTAACCCGATGTCTATGAAACGCGGTATTGACAGAGCTGTAGAAGCTTCTGTAGAAAAAATTAAATCTATGTCACGTCCTGTTAATACAAAAGAAGAAATCGCTCAAGTTGCAGCAATTTCGGCAGGTAACAACAAAGAAATCGGCGAACTTATCGCAGAAGCAATGGAAAAAGTTGGACATGACGGCGTTATCACGGTTGAAGAATCTAAATCTTTCGGTACAAACTTAAAAGTTGTTGAAGGTATGCAATTTGATAAAGGCTACATTTCACCATACTTTGTAACAGATCCTGAAAGAATGGAAGCAGTATTAGAAGATGCTTACGTATTCTGCTGCAACAAAAAAATCAACTTAATCGCAGACCTTGTTCCTGTACTTGAACAAGTTGCACGTGACGGACGTTCACTTCTTCTTATCGCAGAAGATGTTGAAGGCGAAGCTTTAGCAACTTTAGTTGTTAACACAATGAGAAAAGTTCTAAGAGCAGTAGCAGTTAAAGCTCCGGGATTTGGCGACAGAAGAAAAGCTATGCTTGAAGATATCGCAATTCTTACAGGCGGCGAAATGTTCACCGAAGAACTTGGCATCAAATTAGAAAACGTTACAACACAAATGATGGGTAAAGCAAAACGAGTTACAGTTACTAAAGACGAAACAACAATCGTTGTAGGCGATGAAACAAAAGAGGCTGTAGCAGAACGTGTCAGACTTATCAAAAAACAAATTGAAAGCTCTGATTCTGAATATGATAAAGAAAAATTAAACGAACGTATTGCAAAACTTTCAGGCGGCGTTGCCCTAATCGAAGTTGGTGCAGCTTCAGAAGTTGAATTAAAAGAACGCAAATTAAGAATTGAAGACGCACTTAACGCAACCCGTGCAGCAAACGAAGAAGGTATCGTACCTGGCGGCGGTGTTGCATTATTAAGAGTACAACAAGAACTTAATTCGAAATTAGATTCTTGTGATTTTGAATCAGATGATGAAAAAGTCGGCTTCAAAATCCTAACTGCAGCACTTGACGTACCTCTAAGAGCAATTGCACGCAATGCTGGTGCTAAAGCTGATGTTGTTGTTGATTGTGTTCTTGAAAAAGAAGGCGCATACGGCTACGATGCTTTAAACAGCAAATACGTTGATATGTTCCAAGCAGGTATCGTTGACCCGGCAAAAGTTACAAGATCAGCTCTAATCAACGCAGCTTCAGTTGGTTCAATGTTATTAACAACAGAAGCAGCAGTTGTAGAAATTCCGGAAGAAAAATCTTCAACCCCTGATATGTCTGCTATGGCAGGAATGGGCGGTATGATGTAGAATGCGGCAGCCGGTGTGAAGTGCCGGTGTCGATTCGCGAGAGCGAAACGAGCAGGGCACGGAACATTATATCACCGCCGTTGTGAGCAAAGCGAACGAACAAATCTCTGATTTGACAGGCGGAAAATAAAAAGACGAAACATCAGTTTCGTCTTTTTTATTTAAACAAATATTTTTTATAATAAAACAAATTTTCTAACTTTTGTTTCAAAAATAACGGATGCAAAAATAAATCTTTTAAAAGTACTACACTTACAAAAAATTTCTTCTGAAGTACCTTTAATAAATTTGTAGGTAAAACTGATTCCACCATAATTAACAAATTCTGTCTTGCTTCATCAGATGGTAATAGCGTAAATACCCGATATACATTTGAGACACAAAAATAATCAAAATTATACTGATAATGTTCCATCAAATTTTGCTCTGTTAAATAATCCTTCACAAGCCCGATTACATTGATTAAATCAATATATCGTTTATCATTAGCCCTCAAAGTTGATGTTTTTCTAATTCTATAACAATAAAGAGCACTGTTAATATATGAAACTTTTTGAGCCAAAACTCGGGTTCTTATGTTAAAAAGAACATCTTCATAACAACGTAAATCACTAAATTTTATATCATTGTTTTTGAGTAAATTAGAATCATAAATTGCATTTACTGTATACGAAGGAGAAACAAGTAAAGTACTATCTAATAATTTCTTATCAATATTTTCTCCCGATTGAAATTTTACAGCCTTTGATTTTGTTAAAGAAATTGCTTTCCTGAATATATTCACATCACAATACTTATTATCATCTTCAAAGTATTTTTTATAATCGCAAATTACGACTTGTGAAAATAATACTTTTGCTTGATTATACATCATTTCAAGCATTTCAGGTTCAAGCCAATCATCAGGATCAACAAATCCTATAAATTCACCCTGAGCAAGCTCTATTCCAAGATTTCTGGCAATGCCCTGCCCTTCGTTTTCTTTATCTATGACTTTTATACGTGAATCTTTTAAAGCATATTCTTTTAGAATATTTAAGGAATTATCTGTAGAACCATCATTTATACAAATAATCTCAATATCTTTCAAAGTTTGATTAATTAAACTATCAAGACACTCATGCAAATACTTTTGTACATTATAAACCGGAATAACTATAGAAACTTTTATCACTTGGAACCCCTTAAAAACGTAAAACGAAAACCTAATACCGTAATGATTTTATATTTTCTATCTTCAGAATTTTCTATTGAAAAAATAAAATTTAAAAATGCAATAAGCCTTCTTCGCTTCAATTGATTATATAATTTCAAGGTTCGCAAATCATTTTTGGAATATGTAGTTTCAAGAAATTGTAAAGTAGCATCTATATCTTTAGCAATAATTAATTGTTCCTTGAGTGTTTTAAACTTGCGATAATATGCACGACAGCCGATTAAAAATAACTCAACAACCTTTAATTGAATATCATTTGCTTGCTGCTGAAAAAGTTCAGTTTCATAAAAAATTTTAAATGATTTCAAATTTGATTCAATACCCTTAATATTATAAGTCGTTGCAGAACCACTACGACTAACTCTATAGATATATAAATTATCTTCAATAAAAGTACACTTTGGTTTATAAAAAAATACTGATGATGCAAAAATAGTATCTTCTGCTGTTTGCAAATTTTCTATAAACTTTAAGTTTGAATTTTTAAGAAATGAAGTTTTATATATTTTATCTGTACATAAAAAATTAAAATTATATAAATCAATACCTTCAGAATTATTAATAATTTTTTTGAGAACTTGTGTCTCTCGTCCTTCGACCAAGGTGTCATTTATAAGTTCCAAATGACCAAAAATACAAACATCTGAATAATCTTTTTGAATAGCATTATAAGCAGTTTCACAAGCTGTTGAGATCAAAAAATCATCTGAATCAACAAACATTAAACATTCACCATTTGCCGCATCTATACCGGTATTTCGTGCAATTGCAACACCACTATTTTTTTGATTTATTATCTTAATTCTGGAATCTTTTTTAGCAAAATCCTCAAGTATCTTACCGGATGAATCTGTAGAACCATCATTCACACAAATAATTTCGATATCTTTAAGAGTTTGAGATATTAGACTATTCAAACATTCTTCCAAATATTGTTCAACATTATAAACAGGTATTATTATTGAAACTTTAATCATTGTAGTTTCAGAATCTCATATCCGCAAATTCTTGTCAAGAAAAAACGGTCCTTTAAAAAGACCGTTTTTATGCTTTTCCAAATAAACCCTTAAAGAAATTTCCTATTTGCGGCGCGAATTTTATTCCCAAACCCGCTGTCGTTCCAACAACATAGCCTGCAGCCATTGAATTTGACGGTCCGGTATTTATCGTAATATTACTATTACCCCATCCGCCAAATCTCGGGAAACCACCAAAACTAAGACCTCCAAATGGAAAACCCATTTGAGGAAAACCAAAACATCCAAATTCAGGAGGGTCTGCGTTATGATGACAGCAATTGAATAATGATACATTTCGCCGCATCATTGCATGATTTTCATAGCGTGCTGCAATATTTTGCCTGCCCCAATTCACAGAAGGGTCACCGTAATTACCATAATTAACTGTATTTACCATATTTATCTCTCTATGTTTATATAAAAAATTCAAGAGATTTTAAATTTCAACAATTAAATTATTTGTTACACAAATTTACAATACAACAAAGTCGCCGCCGGAAAATTCCGG
>CASLVD010000096.1 GCA_949398305.1 uncultured Candidatus Melainabacteria bacterium
TATAGTTCAAATTTCTAAAGTTATAGAAAAATTTTCCGATATATAAATTACGGTTACGAAGAAAACTTGAAAGAGGTCAAAATTATGGAATTTAAATTTGATGAAACAGCATTATTTGAGCACAAGGATAATAATTTGAACGAGATTAACTCATACTTGATTTTATCAAGAAATCAGGCAGTACAAGAAGCAGAAATGGAAAATGTCATTCAAATTATTGACGAATCCGGAATGGAAGTAAATTGTACATACGATAAATTTGTTGAAATATTTGATCAGGAGGGCTTGTCAGGCTTTATAATGTAAAAATTGAATAGCTTTAAGTATGAACAAAAAGAGATACTAAAAAGTATCTCTTTTTGCTTTTTATGCTAGTATTAACATATGAACGATTTTAAACACTACACCGTAATGAAAAATGAAGCAGTTGACGCGCTTGACTGTAAAGACGGACTTATATATGCTGACTGCACTTTGGGCGGCGGCGGTCACAGCGAACTTATATTAAAAAGAATTTCACCAAACGGAAAACTTGTTTCTTTTGATATAGATCAAGATGCAATCGATGCCGCAACTGAACGTTTAAAAGATTACAAAAATCTTACAATTGTAAAAAGTTCATATACAAATATAAAACAAGTATTTAAAGATCTGGGGATACCTAAAATTACAGGCGGAGTACTATTTGACCTGGGCGCTTCATACCACCAGTTAACAAAACAAGAACGCGGTTTTTCTTTCTCTAAAGAAGCCCCGCTTGATATGAGATTCAATATGGATTCAGATTTTTCCGCTTATGATGTAGTAAATTCCTACAGCGAAAATGATCTGGTAAGAATTTTTTCCGAATACGGTGAAGAACGTTTTTCTAAACGCATAGCAAAGGCAATCATTGATACCCGCAAGGCTAATCCTATAAATACGACAACAGAATTAGCTAACTTGATTATCAACTCAACACCAAAAGTAAAATCATCTATACACCCCGCCACACGTGTATTTCAAGCCATAAGAATTGAAGTAAATCAAGAGTTACAAAATGTTAAAAACACTTTAAATGATGTATTGGATTTATTAGACTTTGGTGCTATAATTAGTGTAATAAGTTTTCATTCTCTTGAAGACAGGGTAGTAAAACAAGTATTTAAATACTATTCAAGCAAATGTCATTGCGATAAAACACAAATGATTTGCCACTGCCCGCCGCCAATACTGGAATTAGTAAATAAAAAGCCAATTATGGCAACCGAACAGGAGATTTCAGAAAACCCGCCTTCCAGAAGCGCAAAACTTAGAATCGCAAAATGCATAAGAAGGTAAAAAACAGTTTATTAGCAGGTAGTTTAAGGGTATAGATTTGAGTCCAGTGAGAGTTAAAATTGAAGATAAAGAATTACTTTACAGACAAAGTAATTATGCCTCAACCCCGATAAGAGAGGATAATTCTGTTATAGAAGGTTCTTTCTATCAGGAAAAACCTATGACCATCCGGGAAATGGTTACAAGAAAAATTAACAAATCACTTTGTTTTTGTCTTGGGCTGACTATTGCAGTAACCTTTGTAAGCTACTATATCGCAATGAATTATGAAGCTAAGCTTAATAATCTTGATAATGAAATAGTTCGTCTGAACGCTGAAAATCAGGACTTACAAGCCGAGCTTGATAAATATAAATCTTTTAACAACGTTGATAACAAAATCGGTGAGTTTAACCTGCTTCAAAAAGCTGAAAAAGTTATTGAAGTTACAGCCCTAAACTCTGCACAAAAAGAGTCTGTTCACCCGATAAAAACTGCATCCAATAATTTTGACTGGGCCATCGGCTACTAGTGCTCGGCCACACGGGGCAATATTGCTACCAATTATACCCTAAAGTAAGCCGTATTATTCAGCTCCGCAAGGGTAAATACATTCCAAGTATTTCCAAGTCATCTCAACAGTTTTGCTCCGCAGGGAAAATGCGTAACCGGTGGAGTGCTGGTAAGCAGCTTTAAGCATAAGAGACTTTCTCAAGTATAGGAATAAGTCCGAAAAGATAATACACCTTTTTGGTTTCCCATTCATATGTTTTTAAAATTACTAACCCCATAAATTTCACACAATCTTTCTTTTTAACAAGATTTTTAGGGTTTGATGTCAATTTGTGACGTTCAAAAAATTCAAGTACCAATTTTTTGGAACGCAATGAATCCAAACGTTTTTTATCAGAAGAACGCATTGTTCTAACTGTTGAATTTTCGTTAGTCCAATAATGATAATAAGTATTCGGCACTGTTACAATCTTATTTGAATAATAAATTGCACGGGTTACAAAATCAGTATCCTCAAAAACCATTCCATTTACAAAACGCAAATCAATAGATTTTAAAAACCCTGCTCTGTAAACTTTATTCCAAACATAACACATATTGGGAACACCGGCTGCATCTATTTTTTCCTGAGCTTTTAAGTAAACCTTTTCTTCCTTGTAATTAACACGAATCTTTCCTGCTGACTTCTTCTCCCTAATTACAGAGCCGCAAGCAATATCCGCACTATTACGAATAGCAGCCTTATAAAGTTTTTCATAAAAGTTTTCATCTACCCAATCATCAGAGTCTGCGAATGCAATATATTCTCCTATTGCATTATCAAGCCCGAGGTTTCTTGCAACGCTTTGTCCGGAATTTTCCTGTTCAAAAATCCTTATTCGCGAATCGGCTGCCGCAAAAGCTTTACATATTTCAAGACTTCTGTCTGTTGAACCGTCATCAACAAGAATAATTTCAACATCTTTAATTGTTTGATTTACCAAGCTTGTCAAACACTTTTCTAAAAACTCTTCGGCATTATAAACCGGAACTATTATACTTAACTTAATCATATTTTCCATGATTATATTATTACAAAACATCACCATATTAGATATTAGACAGCAGGGGGATATCTAAAATTTTTAAATTATATTACAAAAACAGTCATCCTTTTGTATACAATATCTCATACTTTAGTATGGAATTTTTAAAAATTTATTAAAGATTTTAAAATTCTTGCCGTATATACAAATAAGAAGGTATATATTTAAAGGAAAAACTATGGATAAAGAAGAGAAAAAGCAAACAGGCGTATCCCTTTTCGGACAATCAGAATTTCTAATGGGTGATGATCCTTTGGAAGAAATGTTTGCACTTAACTTAGGTGATTTTATATCTGAGACACTTATTTCAGAAGATTTAGCAAAAAAAATAAGTATCACCGCAAATAAAAAAGAACGTCTTCAAAATCAATTAAGAGAATTAATTGACATATATTCTTCAAAAAACACCCTTTGTGTCTTGAATTTCACAACAGGGGAAGAACAGGCTATTTATACCTCAATTGCGAAATCCATTGTTCAAATGCTTGAAGTTGAAGAATGTAACATCCATTTAATAAAAGATGGTCAAATACTTCCTGTGGGGCTGTCTTCTGAAACTGCAAAATCAAATGATATTTCAATAAAAGATCTTTTACACAACGAAATTATTGAAAAAGAAGATTATACATATATTTCAATGCGCAGTACAACTATGCCTGTCGGTATGATTGAAATTAAATCAGCAAGAAAACTTGAAGAAGATTTTACTGAACTTGTAATGAGTATTGCAAACCTTCTTGGTACAACAATAACCTTACAAAATGAAGTTGAACTTACCAATAATTTAATAAATTCATCAGAAACTCCGGAAATCGAATTAAAGCAAGCAAGAACAGAGCTTACAGCTTTAATCGGAGATTTATGCGATTATCAGCAGAATTTTGTTGAAGCCTTAGCAAGTGCAGTAGACAGAAAAGGACAATACACTGTTTCTCATTCAAGAAATACTGCAAAACTCGCAAGAAGCATTTGTAAAAAATTAGGACTTAACGAAAAAACAACTGACCTGATTTACTATGCCGGACTTTTACAAAACATCGGCAAGATTACACTTTCAGAAAAGATTTTTGCAACTAACGGCAAACTATCTCCGGAAGAGCTTCAAAAAATCAAAAATCACACAAATATCGGTGTAAATCTACTTATGAATATCAATTTCTTATCTGAAGTTGTGCCATACATAACTTATCAAACAGAAAGAGTTGACGGTTCAGGAACACCTGAAGGACTAAAAGGACAATCAATCCCGCTTGGTTCAAGGATTATTGCAGTAGCCGATGCATACTCAGCTATGACATCAGATAGACCATACAGGAAGGCTATGGATTCGGATAAAGCATTTGAAATTATAACATCTGAAATCAATACAAAATGGGATAAAGATGTTGTAAATGCATTATCTCAGGTAATTAAATAAAATTTAAATTTCATATATAAAATATCGGGCGATGCAAATGCAT
>CASLVD010000097.1 GCA_949398305.1 uncultured Candidatus Melainabacteria bacterium
TAAAGGAGATAACTGAAACGCGCTTAAATTAAGCTTTAAGCAAGTACCCCCCCCCGATTTTCTAATTTTGTACTGTTTTTCATAAAATTACCTCCAGTTATAATAATTATTATACCAAACAAAAAAATTAATTAAAAGTTAATTTACAATGACTTTCTTCAAAATAACGTTAAAATAAAAATATAGAAAAAATTTATTTTGAATGGAGTTGATGTAGAATGTTAGATTTTGACAAGTTTACAAATTATTCTCAGGAAATTTTAGCAAGCGCAAACAATTTAATGAGCTCGTACCATAATTCGCAGATGGAACCCGAGCATATTATGCTTGCAATGATTAAAGACAACGGGATAATAAAAGACTATTTAACAGAATTAAAACTCTTAAACCAGAATTTTATTAACAAAATTGTTTCCCGTGTTGAAAGCTTTCCTAAAATTTCAGGCACGGTGAATCCTCAAGGACTATATTTATCAAACGACACACGCCGTTTATTAGAACTTGCAATTGAGCAGGCTAAAGTTTTAAAAGACGATTATGTCGGAATTGAAGCAATACTGCTTGGTATGACAAAACTTGATAACAGTAATATTAAATCGTTATTAGAAAGTTTTAATATCAATTCAGGTTCAATATTAGGTGTAATGAAAAAAATAAGAGGTAATAAAAAAGTGGATAATAAAAATGCAGAAGAAAATATGAAAGCTCTGGAAAAATATTCCACAGACTTAACTGAACTTGCCAGAAAAGGCAAACTTGACCCTGTAATCGGCAGGGATGAAGAAGTTAGAAGAATTATTCAGGTACTAAACCGCAGAACAAAAAATAACCCTGTCCTAATTGGAGAACCGGGAGTCGGTAAGACCGCAATAGTTGAAGGTTTGGCTCAACGTATTGTAAGAGGAGATGTTCCTGAAAGTCTGAAAGACGTTAAACTTATTTCACTTGATCTTGGCGCACTTGTTGCAGGTGCAAAATTCAGAGGTGAATTTGAAGAACGTCTTAAAGCTGTTTTAAAAGAAGTTGAAGATTCAAACGGTGAAATCGTAATGTTTATTGACGAACTTCATACAGTTGTCGGAGCGGGTTCTACAGAAGGTTCTATGGATGCCGGAAACCTTTTAAAACCAATGCTTGCACGCGGAGTGCTTCGTACAATCGGCGCTACAACAATTAACGAATACCGCAAATATATTGAAAAAGACCCAGCTCTGGAACGCCGTTTCCAACCTGTTATGGTAAATGAGCCATCAGTTGAAGATACCATAAGTATTTTACGTGGTCTTAAAGAAAAATATGAGGTTCACCACGGTGTCAGAATCCTTGACAGCGCAATTATTGAAGCAGCAAAATTATCAGACAGATATATTACAGACAGATTCCTGCCTGATAAAGCAATAGACTTAATCGATGAAGCCGCAAGTTCACTACGTATTGAAATAGATTCAATGCCTGAAGAAATCGACTCTATGATGCGTCAAAAAATTCAACTTGAAATTGAACGCGAAGCTCTTAAAAAAGAAGAAACAGATGAAGCCCGCGCGAAAGTTGAAGATATTTCAAGACAGGTTGCAGTGCTTGAAGATCGAATCAATGAAATGAAAGCCCAATGGGAAAAGGAAAAAGCTTCCATTACCTCCGAAGCTGATATCAAAGATGAGATAAACAATGTTAAAAACAAAATTGAAGAAGCTGAAAGAAATACAGACCTTCAAACAGCAGCAGAACTTAAATACGGCAAACTTCTAGAGCTTGAAAAACAGTTAAAAGCCTGCCAAAATAAAGAACACGTAGATAATAAACTTTTAAAAGAAGAAATCAGCGGATCTGACATAGCTGACGTTGTTTCAAAGTGGACAGGAATTCCTGTGACTAAACTTGTAGAATCTGAAATGCAAAAGCTTCTTAATATGGAAGACATTCTTCACAAAAGACTTGTCGGACAGGATGAAGCAGTCGACACAGTTTCAGATGCAATACGCCGCGCGCGTTCAGGTTTAAAAGATCCGAAACGTCCGATTGGAACATTTTTATTCCTCGGTCCAACAGGTGTTGGTAAAACCGAACTTGCAAAATCATTAGCAGAATTTATGTTCAACGATGAAGACGCACTAATCCGTATTGATATGTCAGAATATATGGAAAAACACAATGTAGCAAGACTTGTCGGAGCTCCTCCGGGATACGTTGGTTACGAAGAAGGCGGACAGCTTACAGAAGCAGTCAGAAGAAAACCATATTCTGTTGTACTTTTTGATGAAATCGAAAAAGCACACCCTGATGTGTTTAATATAATGCTGCAAATTTTTGATGACGGACGTTTAACAGATTCTAAAGGCAGAACAGTTGATTTCAAAAATACTTTAATAATTATGACAAGTAATATCGGTTCTGATATTATCTTAGAAAATACTCTGAATTCAATGCTCTCACCTGAACAATTCAACGATACTAAAGAACAGGTTTTAGCAGTTCTAAGACAGCATTTCAAACCGGAATTTTTAAACAGAATCGATGAAACAATATTCTTTAAAGCTCTAAGCTTACAGCAATTAAGTAAAATCGTTGACATTCAAATGGATTACCTAAGAGAGCTTCTAAAAGAACAGGAACTTGAATTCGAAATCACAGAAGAAGCAAAAGAATTTTTAGCAACACAAGGATTCAATCCGATATATGGCGCAAGACCATTAAAAAGAGTTATCCGACAAATGGTAGAAAATCCTTTGTCAAAACTTATTCTTGCCCAGAATTTCACAAAAGGTGACAAAATAAAAATTGACCTTGATGATGATAAACTAAAATTTGAGAAAATATAAAAAAGTAAGTGGGGTTATTTTTCTAACCCCACTGCCACTTTATATAATATAAATTGCTTTTCCCGATTAAGACTATCATAAATACGATTTATTTCTGTTTTAAAATCATTTTCTTTAGTTGTTGTAAATTGAAAAAGTTCAACAAGTTCGACATCCAAAGCTTTTGCAATTTTTTCTAAGGTTCCGATAGACGGAAAATTTTGTCCGACTTCCAGCTTGCTGATATAACCATTATCAACTCCAATTATCTCAGATAACTTTTCCTGAGTAATTTTACGCATTCTGCGAATCTCTTTAACTTTCAGACCTAATAATTCTTTCGTATTCATTTATCACCTTAAAATTATAATATCCTTACTTTTAGAAATTTTATATACTAAAATATTGACAATTTTTTATAAATCTACTATCATGTTGATAACTTAAATCAGAATAAGTTAGAATTTAATCAAAAATATCAATAATTTAGTAAGGAAGATTATATGAAAAATAAACTATCTAATATGGGCTTTACACTTGCAGAGGTTTTAATAACTCTTGGCATAATCGGTGTAGTTGCAGCTATGACAATTCCGACACTAATGGCAAAAATTAGGGAACATCAAACCGTAAGTAAATTAAAAGAAACTTATTCTATCCTATCTCAAAGTTTAAAACTTCTGGAAGAACAAGATGAAGGTAAACCTGAAGAATGGGGAATTACAGGTGTTGACCAAGAATCAGCAGAAATTATTGGTGCAAAATTTAAAAAAGTTCTTAAAATAGCAGTTGATTGCGGTATTAGTAACGAAAAAAAATGCATATACAACGGAAAATATAAATACTTAAATGACCGTACTCCTGTAGATTATACATCTGAAGTTAACATTAATTATAAATTAGTTCTTCTAAATGGCAGTACAGTCATGTTATTCGGTAACACAAGTCCTAAAATAGTAAAAGTTTTGGTAGATACAAATGGAGCTTCCCCACCTAATACCTGGGGAATGGATTTATTTGAAATAGATTATATGTCAAAATATGGCGGACTTTACCTTGATGGTAATAAAAATTCAGGAACATCTTGGGATAATAAAGACACTGGATGTGCAATAACCGGTTGGGGATGCGCTTATTATGTTGTAACATATGGAAATATGAAATATCTGAACAACAAAAAGAAATAAATACTCTACGG
>CASLVD010000098.1 GCA_949398305.1 uncultured Candidatus Melainabacteria bacterium
CTTCAGGTTCATCAATGAGTATATAATTGTTGTGACCGAAGCAGCCGCAGTGGCGCATGTAATGTTTGAAAAGAAGTAAACCTTTATTTGCAAGCTCTCTGACTGCTGATATTACTGTATCAATACAGATATGAGCAAGCTTTGATATTTGCTTAAGTGAAGGGAACGCACGTTTAGCGTGATTGCATTTGCTCTTTATGGTTATGTAAGATGCAAATTCAGAAGGGGAAAGATTGAATTTAAAAATTGAATATTCAACCTTAATAAAAGCACCGCTGATATTATTGATATAATAGCCGTTTGCGGTGTTTTTTCCATTTTTAATATTGTTAGTCTTGTTAATTAATCCAACTGCTTTAAGCGCATTTACGGCGGTGTAAACACTATTTGAGCTAATATTGCAACGCTTTGCAATGACATTAGCTGTTGCAGTTGTATAATTTGCTCTTGATTTGAGCGAAACGATCCCTGCATATACAAGAAGCTGCAGGGGAGTGAGTTCTAATTCAAAAATGACCTTTGGTATCTTTATAAATCTTTTCATAGTTCTGTGTTCCTTTTTTGTGTTCTTTATAATGAAGTGCAAGACGGCCACAACGAGTGCAGCCGTCTTTTTTTAATCAAACATACCTAAGGTAAGTTTGTTTTTTTGCATTGCTCCGAGCATTCTTATTTTTTCGCCACTCAGAACATTAATTTTTTTTAGTTCAGTTTTTATGTTTTGACTGTATTCAGGATAAACTTTGCAATAATCTGAATACATAGGCAAATGTGTTTTCATCCTTATCTGATCGCTTTTACCACCTGTTTTGACAATAATAAATGTTCCAATTGGAATAGACATTATTTCTTCAGGAAACATAAGTGGTCTTTTAATCATCTGATATGTAGCTGTGTTATCTTCATTCCAAATGCTGAAGGTTTTACTTCTGTGAGCAACGGTACCGGAAAGAACCGTTTGCGAGCCTAAAATGTCAGATAACTGTTTAGCTGTGGTATAGGCAGTAGGCGCTACAAAGGTGAACATAAGAATTTGTGATGAATCAAGTATAATTTCTTCATAAGTTTTATTATAACTTTTCTTGAGCTGTGAGAAGCTTTGAAGAGAATAAAATATTCTTACTCCTCTTGCTCTGATTGCTGTAAAAACTGAATCAATATCTTTAATTGGTGGAAAGTTTCCGAATTCATCCCATAAACATAAGACTTTACGTGATAATACTTTATTAGGACTTGATTCAGCTAATTCTATAAGCTGAGTAGTAAAATATCTGATAAATAAACTCGCAAAGAAATGTCTTGAAGTATCTTCATCAGGACAGATAAGAATCTTTGAATCATCCTTTCAATATTAAAATTATTGTTCTGAATTGTGTTTTGTTGTGAGATAGTACCGTTATGCTGCTTAAGCAGTTGTACATCCTGATTGAAATCTTTGGTATGCGGCGGTTTGTCAATAACTTTGCCGCTATAGCCAATTTCACTTAACGCTTTTCTTGCACGCTGCCTATACTTATTACCGGCTTCATCATTATCAAAACCAAGATAAATTGTGTCTGTATTCGGATGGCTTTGAACATAATTTATAAGCGGCTTCATTGATGGACCGCAGGTTGCAAGATAATCATAGTTAACCCTGTAACCGTTATCTTCAAGAAGTTTTTTAATCTTGTTCAATTCAGTTACTGAATACATAGTGACTGTAACCGGATCACTTGATTTACTTTTTTTCATAAATGAAATCTCCTTTAAAGCAAAAAATACTTTATTCTTTCTTGTGACGAGCGTGTAAAACTGCTCAGATTATTAATTAGGTAATCTCTCGATTCATCCAACACGCTTTCCGATTTGCTTTTGTTGTATCCATCAATAAGGGGAGAAATCATTTCATATACTTCTTTTGGCAGCATTGCTCTTCTTAATCTTTGAATTTTGCCGCCTTTAGAACTTAATTCATTCCATTTTTTCATATGTCAATCCTCTCTTATCTCACAAAATCATTACGCTGCTTCTGAGCTTCCTGAATTTGCAGTCTTGGCATAATTGCTTTAGCAAGTTCTTCAGCAATTACTTCTGCATCATCTTTAAGTTCAAGCACAGTTTCAAGTGAATTAGCAATAGCATTTTTGTTGTAAAATATATCGTTTGCTTCAGAAAGCTCAGCTGACACTTTGAAATTGATAATTGAAATATAATTTCCGTTGATATGTGAACCATATATACACAGGAAATTATGCCCGCAAGCATCAATAGACGCTTCCTCTGATGTTGTTTTGAATACTTTGTTTAATTTAGCCATAATAAAAACTCCTAAAAATAAAATATTTGCTCAGCGCTAACCCTTACTTGCTAAGCTGCCTGAAAGTTTTTGGTTACCTGACCGGGAGAAAGGAGAATATATAAAAAGCCTGTTGGTTAAATCAACAAGCTTTTTCTTCATTAAATATTAAAGGTGTGCACTCAGTGCACACCTTTAAGCTTTTGCTATTAATTGTTTAATAAGCTGTAATTGTTCTTCAATTTTTGCTTGAGCTTTTTGAATTTTTACATAGTCCTTCTTTTTCAAAACAATACTATCTTTCAATTTTTTGGAATTATCAAGATAAATAATGTCCTGTCTTGTCTTGAAAAGAAAACTATCAAATTCTGTATGATTAACAATGTAAGTATCATATCTTAATTCATCTTCTTTTTTGTTTGGAAAAAATAAATCATTTAATAATTCATTTGTTACTTCATCTTCAGAAGCAATTACCTTTGCATCTTCTTCATCAACTTTTTTTAATTTATTTTTAATTATATATTTACAAACAAAGTCTTGTTGTTCGAAAGAAAGCATTGAGAGTGCAGCTCCTGCTTTAACTGTCATAATCCCTTTATCTACTAACTCAATCATCGTCCAATTAAGGTTGTTAAGTTTAAGATAATATTGAACAGTTCTTTTACTTACATTATTATCTTCAGCAATCTGAGCAGTAGTACGCACTGGGTGCGCATCTAATTCCTGATAGCCTTCAAGCTGCATCTGATATGCTCTGGCAAGCTCTGATGGCAGGAATTCTTTTCGTTGAGTTAGATTTGTGTTTGTAATAATCAGTTTCTCTGTGCCTGATTTTACATTTTTTATGATGCAAGGCATTGATTCTTTACCTGCAAGCTTGCTTGCATGTGTTCTTCGATGCCCGGCTAATATCCTATATTTATCATTTTCCTGAATAACAAGGATAGGCTCAAGCACTCCGTTTATCTTAATATCTTCAACAAGTGCATCCATTCTTTCATCATCAAGCACATAAAATGGTTGATTCTCTGTTTCTGTAAGTTGGCTTATCGGTATTTCTGTAATACCATTTGCACCGCCCATAAGTGAAATAAAAGAATTATCGGCTGCACTATTTGAAAGTTTATTAGCATCTATTTTCATTTTCTAAACCTCTTTTCTCACACTCTGATGCAAGCTGAATGTCTTAATTGGTGTGGAGAGCAATTTATTCCTGTTGCTCTTCGATACCATTTTAGTTTTGTTTCTACCTGGCTTGCTTTTAAATATTCTCCATTATCGTTAGAAAAAATAATTCCTGTTTTATTTCTATCTAATACTTCTTTTAAAGGTAATAGAAGAGGTATATTTCTAATTCCGCTTTCTGTTTTTGGTGTCTTAATTTTAGGTTGGTTGTTTTTATGATATAAAGATTTGTTAATTGAAATTAATTCATTTTCCCAATCTATATCTTCATATGTAAGGGCTAAAGCTTCACCTCTTCTTATACCTGTATACAGAAGAAAATAGTAAAAGAGTCCAAAATCATAATTTACATTATTTTTTATCTTTTCAATTTCAAAATCAGTAGGTGGTTTTCTACGTGTTGATTTTAAACCCTTTGGAATTGAAACATCTGCCACAAGATTTGAAGTAACAATATCATTAACAACGGCATATTTAAAAATCATACTCAAAACTATGCGGTAATTCTTGATTGTTTTTTTGCTAA
>CASLVD010000099.1 GCA_949398305.1 uncultured Candidatus Melainabacteria bacterium
CACCATTGCCACCAATTATAACCTAAAGTAAGCAATATTATTCAGCTCCGCAGGGATAAATGTTGTTACCAACTATTTCCGAGTCATCTCGATAGCTCAGAACTGGACGGGACAACATTGCCACCAATTATAATGTAAAATTCAACAATTCAGTAATATCGATTTCCAAAGCTTCGGAAATTCTTACCAAAGTTGAGTATTTAGGGTCAATTGTACCACATTCTATCCGGCTGATTGTGCGCGTTGTCAAACCTGTTTTTAACGCCAATTCCAACTGCGATATTCCTTTACGACCTCTTTGATATTTAATTTTATAACCGAGTTTTAGAAAATCTTCTTTATTCATTTTTTAATCATATATTATTGACATAAAATATTCGATATACTATAATTACTTTATTAGACATAAAGTATATATTATAGTAAGGTAGGATATTATTATGAAAAAGTTTTCTGGTTTCACTTTAGCTGAGGTGCTAATAACCCTCGGCATAATCGGTGTAGTTGCCGCGATGACTATACCGATATTGATTACAGAACATCAAAAGCGCACAACCGTAACTAAATTACAAAAAGCCATTTCGGTTATAAATCAAGCATACAGACTCGCTTATGATGATGTTGGCGAAGCAACAGCAGAAGAAGCAAAAACTTTAGGCGGCAAAGGATATTATGATAAATACTGGGCTCCATATATTAAAACAATGTTATATTGTACTTCAATATCACAATGTGGATATAAAGAGAAGCAGCCATACCATCACTTAAACGGCAACCAAGCTGAGGTTTATATTGTAGCTCCATCTACCAGGGCTACATTTTATACAATGGATGGTTTTTTATATTGTATTTTAGTCCAGGGAGGAGCTGGCGGAATACTACCACAATCTTTAATATTTGTTGATATAAATGGAGCAAGTAAACCCAATATTATCGGCAAAGATTTATTTTACTTGAATCGTAAAATTGATGGTGAAAAAGGTGGTGTCGTTGTTCCTAATTGTGAAAACAATACTGATGCCTATATAAATAATGAATGTAAAAAAGGAGCAGGTTGGTGCTGTGCTGAAAAAATCCGGCGCGCAAGCTGGAAAATAGATAAATCTTATCCTTGGAAGGGGTAAATATTGTCACCAACTATTTCCTAATAATTCCAACAATTCTACTGGTCGCTATGCACTTGCCAATACTTGATTATCAATTACCCCTGTGGTATTCTTAAATTGCTGAAATATACAAAGAAAGAAGGCGAAGATATGTCAGAAGTAAGAGTAAGAATTGCGCCGTCTCCAAGCGGAAACCTTCACGTAGGTACTGCCAGAACTGCGTTGTTTAATTATTTATTTGCAAAGAAAAATAACGGTAAATTTATTTTAAGAATTGAAGATACTGATGCGGATAGAACCAGCCAAGAATATATTGACAATATTTTTGACAGCTTGAAAGCATTAGGTCTAAATTGGGACGAAGGTCCTGATGTTGGAGGTCCTTATGGTCCTTATACACAATCTGAAAGATTTGATATTTATCCAAAATATGTTCAACAACTTTTGGATTCTGGTTTTGCATACGAATGCTTCTGCACTCCTGAAGAATTAGAACAGGAAAAAGAAGAAGCAACAAAAGCAAAAAAAGCTTATGTCTATTCTAAAAAATGCGAAAACTTAACAGAAGATGAAAAAGCGAAATTAAGAGCTGAAGGCAGAAAACCTGCAATCAGATTTAATATTGCAAAAGCTCAAAGAGCATTTCACGATTCTTCGATTTTGGAATTCGATGACCTTGTAAAAGGTAAATTACATATGGATACTGACCTTTTAGGCGATTTTGTAATCCAAAAATCAAACGGAGCACCAACATATAACTTCGCTGTTGTAATTGATGATGCATTAATGAAAATCACACACGTTATAAGAGGTGAAGACCATATTTCAAATACTTACAAACAAATCTTAATCTTTGAAGCTTTAGGATTGGAAGTTCCAAGATTTGGTCACTTAGGTATGATTCTAGCACCTGATAGAAGTAAATTATCAAAACGTCACGGTGCAACTGCTGTTTCAGACTTTGTAAAACAAGGTTACTTAACAGAAGCATTAATCAACTTTGTAGCACTTTTGGGCTGGGCACCATCTGATGGTGAAGAAATTAAACCTGTTGAACAAATCGCTCAAGACTTTAGAATCGGCGAAATTTCATCATCTAACTCTATTTTTGAATATGACAAACTAAAATGGATGAACAGTCATTACATTAAAATGTTACCTATGGATACATTAAAAGAAATGCTAAAACCATACTTAACACAGTATAATCTAGACGAGCTTACTGATGAACAGTATACAAAAATGGTTGAAATTACACGTGAACCGTTGACCTTGTTATCAGATATTACAGATGCCGTTCCGTATTTCTTCGGAAAAGATGTTGAAATTGACCCGGAAACTCAAACAGGAACACTGGATACAGAAACCGCACAAAGCGTTCTTCCTGATTTTGTTGAAAAAGCTCAAAACTGGGAATGGACAGAAGAAAATCTTCACGAAAAATTAGCAGAATTCCGTGCAGAATGGAAAGAAAAAGGTGTAAAACCTAAAGTTACAATGTGGGCAATAAGAGCCGCAATTACAGGCAGAACCTGCGGTGCTGATATGGTAGGAATCCTTGAAATATTAGGAAAAGAAACCTCACTATACAGAGCTAAAAAAGCAATTAAATAATATAGAAAAAGCGGTTCATTTGAACCGCTTTTTTATTTTTCATCCATATCCCAGTCTCTTTTTTTAGTTCTATCCCCAAACAATCTGCTTGTATAAGGGCAATCGCCTGACGGACACCAACGCTGCTTGGTTACAATATCCGCCCAAGGAATAATTGCATCAAGGTCATCATCATAATACCCTCTTTTAAAACTGTTAGTAAAATACATTACATATCTGTCGCGTCCAAGGACATTTGGTTTTGAAAAGCCATTAACATCCACAATAATAGGCCATTCATCATTGTTATACAAATAATATTGCATCCCTGAAGCATCAATAAACGCATAATTTGATTTAACACATTTTCCACCAGTACCTGCTTCGCCGTTACATTCCCAGCAAGCAGTATTATCTCCGTCAAAACAAGTAGTAGCACCTGCAAAATATTGCGCTAAAGCAACAAAATTCTTACCGACTAAACCTTTACCTTTTCCAAAGCCTTCAGCAACATGTCCTCCACCTTTATGACCAATTATTGCACCATCTTCGTTTGCAGATTTTAATGCCTGATTTAAGGTTGAATAGGCTTTTCTGTATGCTGTCGCATACTGGCGGTTTTGAATTTTTGTCATAAGTGTTGGGATAGTCATCGCCGCGACAACGCCAATTATGCCGAGGGTAATTAATACCTCTGCTAAGGTAAATGCTTTTTTAGGAGATAGCGCAAAACCGCCTAAATTAAACTTTAAGCAATTACCCCCCCCCGTTTTGCTAATTTTGTTAGGTTTTTCATAATTTTCTCTCCTTTATATATATTTAAATTATAAAGTATTTCCCATA
>CASLVD010000100.1 GCA_949398305.1 uncultured Candidatus Melainabacteria bacterium
AGAAGGTGTAATTTGCGGTTATCATACTCTTATAAATTGGGAAAAAACTACTATTGAAAAAGTTATGGCGCTTATTGAGGTTAAAGTTACCCCTCAGCGCGGAAGAGGTTTTGATAATATTGCAGAGCGCATTTATAATTATCCTGAAGTCAAAGCTGTGTATTTAATATCAGGCGGCTATGACCTGCTTGTAATATTAGAAGAAAAAACCTTAAAAGAAATTGCAGGTTTTGTGTCTGATAAATTATCAACACTTGATAGTGTTTTAAGTACTGCAACTCATTTTATTTTAAAAAAATACAAAGATCACGGAACAATATTAAATAAAGAATCAAAAGATGAAAGAGAGGTAATTACTCCATGAGGAACTTCCTTTCCGAAACCGTTGTAAATATCAAACCATCGGGTATCAGAAAGTTTTTTGATATTGTTAGTGAGATGAAAGATGCAATTTCACTTGGTGTCGGAGAACCTGATTTTGATACACCATGGCATATCAGAGATGAAGGAATTTATGCATTTGAACGCGGAAAAACCTTCTATACTTCAAATGCAGGACTGAAAGATTTAAGAATTGAGATTTCTAACTATTTAAACCGTACTCAGGGAATTTCATATAATCCTGATAATGAGATTTTAGTAACTGTCGGAGGCTCAGAAGCTATTGATATCGGGCTTCGTGCAGTGATAAATCCCGGTGATGAGGTTATAATCCCGCAGCCTTCATATGTTTCTTATGAGCCTTGTGCTGTTTTAGCAGGTGCAAAACCTGTAATTATTAACCTTAAAGCCGAAAACGAATTTAGATTAACTCCTGAAGAGCTGCTTAATGTAATAACTGATAAAACAAAAGTTCTGATTCTTCCTTATCCTAACAATCCTACAGGTGCGATTATGGAAAAAGAAGATTTAGAAAAAATAGCAAAAATTGTTATTGAAAAAGATATTCTTGTAATGTCTGATGAGATTTATGCAGCGCTTACTTATAAAGAAAAACATGTTTCTATTGCTTCACTTGAAGGGATGAAAGAACGCACAATTCTGATAAACGGATTTTCAAAGGCATATGCTATGACAGGGTGGCGCTTGGGCTATGCTTGTGCACCTGATTGGCTTATAAAACAGATGACAAAAATCCATCAGTTTGCAATAATGTGTGCTCCAACAACAAGCCAGTATGCTGCAATTGAAGCATTAAAAAACGGTGATGAAGATGTTGAAACAATGCGCAAATCATATAATCAACGCCGCCGTTATCTTATGAATACATTTAAAGAAATGAATCTTGAGTGCTTTGAACCGTTTGGTGCATTTTACGTATTCCCTTGTATAAAAGAATTCGGAATGACAAGCGAGGAATTCGCAACAAAATTTTTGCAGGAAGAAAAAGTTGCGCTTGTCCCCGGAACGGCTTTTGGGGATTGCGGAGAAGGATTTTTGAGAATATCTTACGCTTATTCTATCGAAAATCTGAAGCTTGCCATGAAAAGACTCAAAAATTTTATCGAACGGCTTCGTAATAAGTAGTTTTTTATTCTTTTTTATTGCCGAATCAGGTGATATTTTCACATAATTTTTGCGATTAAATATTCTTGTTTGGAGCAAATTTTATGAGAAAAATATTTCCGTTTTATTTTTTATTATTATTTATTTTTTTAGTATTAAGTCAGGTTGTAAAAGCTGAAAATATTCATTTTAACGATTCTGTGTATGATTTAAAATATAGTGAAATTACATCAAAATCGCGAATTATTGAAAATGAATATTATAAAGTTAAAGAAAACCGTGATTATTGGACAAGTATGATAGGTATTTACTATAATCCGGAAATTTCTAATCCTTTGAAATACGCAGCAGATGTAGATAAAAAAATCGAAACAACAGAAAATCTTGTACTTTTAAAGTTTATGCAAAACAAGAAAAAAGATGTTGCAATTATAAGTTATTTGGAAAATGTTGTTCAAGATGATAAAACATTTTTCATTTATAATATATATAAATATGAAAAACATCCGAAAAAAGGCATGATGATACTTCGTTTTGCCAAAAAATATGTGTTTAATTCAAAAGAAGAAATTACACATATCGCACAGGAAGTAAAAGCTATAAACAATGATTATATGGAGCAGATTATAATATCACCGATTCCGCAAATTGTTGTAAAACACATTCCTTAAAATAAAGAAAAGGCATCCAAGCGTAACTGATGTCACGATTGATTAAGTGGTGCGAAAAGCTTGAAAGAGAAATGCGATTTTGACATGAAAATTCCACCTTGTTGTTGAAAAATATTCAAAAAAATGTTACAATAAAAAAGTAATAAATAGAGGAGTAAAATTCATGAAAAACAAGACTATGACTGCGTTTCGGGGGGGGGGTAGCTAATAGCGCTTCTCTGAGCGGGTTTGCAACCTGTGAAAAAAAGTCTGCATTTACACTTGCTGAAGTTCTTATAACCCTTGGTATTATCGGTATTGTCGCCGCAATGACACTTCCGACACTTCTAGGACGTTATAAAGAAAAAGAAACAGTTACTCGGCTAAAGAAAACTTATTCTATATTAAGCCAGGCAATGCTCTTTGCAGTTGAAGAATATGGAACTGTTGATACTTGGGGAATTTCTCCATCTTCAATAGGTAAAGATGAAGACAATAAAACGAAGCTTGATACGACATCGATGATAACTATCGCCGACAGGTTAGCTATGTACACGAAGCATACGCGTCTTGCACAGGATTGGGGAGAAGGTATTGTAGAAACAAATATGCAAAGGACTCCTCTTAAAAATAATTATGCTCAATTCGATCGCCCTGCAGCTTTCGCTTTACCCGATGGTACGATTGTTATGATTGGTTTGGTTTGGAATAAGAGCCAATGTGAAAAAAGTACCGTAAACCCCCTTAATATATGTTCAGCTATCGTAGTATACTTCCCGGATATGAGCAAAAAACGAATTGAAGGGGTAAATCAGTTTAGCTTTTACATGATGAAAGACCGTATTATTCCTTTTGGTGTTCCTGAAGATACCTACAATCCTTTTGATAGATATTGTGACATTTCCAAGGATATTAGACAAAGTGGCCGAGGCTGTACAGCCTGGGTATTATCTAAGGAAAACATGAATTACTTACATAAAAAGCGTAGTTAGAGATAACCAGAATCTAAATCCGGTAGTTTTCTGCTGATATTCATCACATAAATTGGAAAATGTTATTCAAGATGATAAAACATTTTTCATTTATAATAATATATATAAATATGAAAAACATCCAAAAAAAGGCATGATGATACTTCGTTTTGCAAAAAATATGTGTTTAATTCAAAAGAAGAAATTACACATATCGCACAGGAAGTA
>CASLVD010000101.1 GCA_949398305.1 uncultured Candidatus Melainabacteria bacterium
ACTACGACTGCATCCGTCAGGAAGTCCGGCAGATTGTCGAGGACGAGATAACCCGGATTAAGAACGACCCGAAACTATGCCATTTAATCAAAGAATAAAAATAATGACAAGTCGCTTGTTTTTTGGCGACTTGCATTAAAATTAATCGGTTTCATACTTATTTAAAGCGTCTTTATACATTTCAGAACAATCATCTTGAAAAGTATCCTTATGTTCATATAATTCACATAGTTTTCCATATACACTCCGATAAATAATTTGATGAGCTTTGTTGGCAAGTAAAGTTTCATTATATTCATCCATTTCTATCTCATCTTTATCTAAAACAATATTTATTAGGGATAAAATACTCTCTTTAGTAATTTTATCAATAGAAGTAAAGTTTACTCCATCTAAGCTAAATTTAGCTTGGTTATTTTCAATTTTCAAGATTTGCATAATTTTGTTTCCTTTCATTATAAGCATCTTTCCCAGCTTCAAGACTATTTATTTGTATGAGGAAATTTTGCTTTGATTCATTAATATGTGATTGTAAATGCTTATCATTTGGATGTCCGTAGTATATTTTAAATATAGGTTTGTTATTTTCGATAGTTCTTTCCGTATAAATAATATAGTCAGGTTGTATCGATGCACCTATTGTACTATTATGTGTAACAATTATAACAGGCATTTCTCTAGACATTTCTTTTAACATGATATTAATATTCTCTTTTAGAAAAACATTATCAAAAGAAGATTCAGGTTCGTCTACAAGTAACATATCATAGTTTCTTGCATCTCGAATCGCTTGAATTAAATTAAACTCTGACCGTTCTCCACCAGAAACAGGCAACCCATATTCATTTAATACGTCATAGTCAATAGTAATGAATAATTTATATATTTCATCTTTGTTTACTCCTGCTGCTTCAAGAGCTTCTATGTATTCTAATGGATTTTTGTAATGAATAAAAGAACTAACAAATGATTGCCTCTTAGGGTAATTTTTTGATAAATCTGTAGCATTAACAAATAGTCTCTTTTTTGCTACAATATGAAACTTAGAATGATAGCATTCATTGATAATTTTTTCGGTTTTTAACTTAGTACAAACTTCAATGAATTTTTTTCGTTTCATTTGACTTATAGCTATTTTATAAAAATCAATATCAGATATTCGTCCTGCAGACGAATTAAATCGTAATTGATTTTGTATTTCGCTTGTTAGTTCATTGGTTATTGATTTCCTTTTATTTCTACTAATATTTTCTATTTCTATATGAATTAACTTTATATATAATGCTTTTAGTCCATCCCTTGATATATGTAAATCAATAATATCCTTAAAAGTTTCATTGTCTAAGATGTTTCTGATATTTTCAATCAAACGTTTTAATTCATTATTATCAACAATGCTATATAGGGACTCATTATACAGTGCGCAATTTGAATAAACATCTTTTAGTCCTTCTTCCTGTGCATATTTCAACAATGAACTAACATAATTCTCTAGTGCAGTTTCATCTTCTCTTTCCGTACTATTTTTTAGAATATCATCAAGTACAGATTTGAATTCGCAAATATATTCTTCAAATAAGCTGCTTTTTTGAAATGTCATCATTTCATCAAAAAGTCTTTTCTGTTCATTCTCCTTTAAATTTAATAATTGAAATTGTTTTATATATGTAATATTGTTTTTCCCATATATTGATTCTAACAAATTTAACGTATAAGTTTTGCCGGAAGAGCGCTTTCCAAGAATGACATTTAGACCTGTTGATATTTTTATTTCTCCATTATTAATACTTATTAAATCATGTCCGCCTTCTTCTGTAAGAGAGACTTTATTTTTATCATGTAGAGCTGCTTTTAATGCTCTTAATGTTATATCACCAATGTCAAGAAAGGTCTGTTTAGAAGAGAAAGTAGTTAATGCTTCTAATCGACAATCACTAAATAAGACAGGTACTATTTCGTTTCTTTTAATAGCATATATAAATTTCTTGGGGCTACTTACTTCTCCTGTAAAAATATTATCTCCGAATAATTTTATTGTTTCAAAAGATAAACTCGGAGTTTTATCATAATGAGGTATAAGAAGATATTTTTCATAATCTGGATATATATTTATAAATTCTTCATATGATAAACTATCAGTAGCTAATGTAATTTTGTTTTTCACACAATCTGCACGTTTGCTAAATTCTTCTAAGTTAGAAGAATCTGAAATGAGTAGCAAATGCCCACCGCATAAATTTATTTCTATACCTGGAAAAACTACAATATTATTTAGTAACGTTGTTATTTCTCTAAATTGCGTAATATCAAATAAATTGTGATTGGTTATTGCAATACAATCTAGATTCATGGCATTAACATATTCTTGTAAGCGAATTAGGCTGAAATTGAAATCCGCATCGCTTATACTTTTGACTGTATGTATATGTAAATCAATCTTTTTCATATCAATATTTATAATAAATTGCTTTTACAGTAAAAGTTCTATCTTTTTAGCTATTTCTTCCGATGTAGGTAATAGTTTTTTGTAGGCTTCGGGTAATTCGGAAGAAAGGCTGTATGTTGCCACTCCGATAGGCATATTGGAACTTTTCAAGGCATACTCCACTATCATGCGGCTTTTGGACTTACAGATGATAATACCGATAGCTGGATTTTCATGTGGTAATTTCACCGTATCATTCAGTATGTTCAGATAGAACTCCATTTTACCTTTATACTCCGGCTGGAACTCTCCGATTTTCAGTTCTATGGCAATCATAGCTTGTAAACGCCTGTTGTACAGAAGTAAATCTATGAAGTATTCTCTCCCGTCCACCTCCAGCCGATATTGGTTGCCTATGAATGAAAAATCCGTACCGAACTCCATAAGGAACGAACGGATATTCTTAATAATAGCCTGTTCCAGTTCATATTCCGAATGTTCCTCTGTAAGTCCTACAAGGTCAAATGTATATTCATCTTTTAATGCAAGTATGGCTTGATTTTTTATGCTATCGGGCAAGGTCATATCGAAATTACTTTGTCCAAGTAGATAGTTCTCGTAAGTTTTGGCTTCTATCTTATTAAGAAGAACATTATTAGTCCACCCATATTTCTTTGTCGCCAATATATAAAATTGTCGTTGCTGGGTTTCCTTGCACTTCGTCAGAATAACTATATGTTTTGACCAGCTAATTTCTGCGAGCAATGTTCGCAGAATTTCATCAGACTGATATTCAGTATAAAAACGTGCCATGTCCCATATATTCCGTGCACTAAAACCTTTTATTCCCGGAAACTCTTTCTGTATGTCCCGTGAAAGGTTTTCCACAACG
>CASLVD010000102.1 GCA_949398305.1 uncultured Candidatus Melainabacteria bacterium
CACAATTCCAAAAGACAGCCAGTTATACACATTCCCACGAATGCCGACTACTACGGAATCCCACTCATTATTTCTGTATAATTGAAAAATCTATATAAACACAGTATAATAATACCCATAGAATACCACTAAGTAAAAGGAAATGAGGAAAAACAATGAGCGGTAAAATATTGTTAGTGGACGATGAACAAGAAATTGCTGATTTGATTGAGGTATTCTTGCAAAATGAACAATTTCAGTGTTTTAAATATTACACATTTCAAGACGCATTTTCAGTGATAGACAGTGAATGTTTTGACTTGGCAATTATAGATATAATGCTGCCAGACGGAAATGGCTTTACTTTATGCAGAGAAATACGGAAGAAATATACCTATCCCATTATATTGCTTACATCTAAAACAGAGGGAACAGATAAAGTTACAGGTTTATCCTTGGGGGCAGACGACTATGTTACAAAACCATTTCTTCCGATTGAACTTGTGGCAAGAGTTAAGGCGCATCTACGGAGGGTACATGATTATGACGGTAAAAAAATTGGCTCAAATGAAATGGTTACAATAGCCGGGCTTCTGTTAAATAAAACTTCGCATGAATGTAGATTGAACGGGGAACAGATTAAACTAACCCCCACAGAATTTTCAATATTATGGCTTTTATGTAAAAACAGGGGAAAGGTATATAGTGCTGATGAACTATTTCAGATTGTATGGGGAGAAAAGTATTTTAAGAACAGCAGAAATACGGTAATGGTTCAAATCAGACATATCCGAGAAAAATTGAATGATATTGGTGAAAAGCCGAAATTCATTAAAACAATATGGGGGGTAGGATATATTGTTGAGTAACAAATTTTCAAAGAAATATAGAAAGCTATTATTGCTTAGGCATTTTATAGGTGCATTTATTGTGTTCTTTGTCCTTTTGGCTGTTTGTTTAGTAATTGAAAGTGTAGGCAACAACAATTTTTATGTTTTCGTAGAAAAAGTAGCAGGATACGATTTTGCGTGTTTTGTACATGATTATGAGCCTTCAATTATTGTATTTGGTTTTCTCATATTAGAGTTACTTATGTGGATTGCAATAGAAAGAAGTTCATCAAGGAAGATATTAAAAGTATTGGATTCCTTGGAGTATGTTGTTGACAATTCAGCGGATAACATAGAACTCCCTTTAGAATTTTCTGATTTGCAAAATTGGCTTAATCTTATAAAAATGCAGAACCGTGAGCAACAGCATTTACTGGAAATTGAAGCGCAGAAAAAATCAGATACGCTTACTTACCTTGCGCATGACATTAGAACCCCGCTTGCTTCCGTGGTAGGCTATTTGAGCCTATTGTGTGAAGCGCCGGATATGCCAGCCATACAACGGGAAAAATATACAAAAGTTGCTTTCCGCAAGGCTATACAGTTTGAAAAACTGATAGATGATTTTTTTGATATAACAAGATATAGTTTATCAGACAAAACTTTGGTGAAACGGGAAATAGACATATGTTTTTTAATAGAACAGTTAGCAGATGAATTTTACCCGTTGCTTAAACCCAAAGAGCTGCACATTGATTTAAAGTTAGGGGAAGGACTGTTTATAACAGGGGATTCAGAAAAGATTGCAAGAGTATTCAATAATCTTCTGAAAAATGCTATAAATTACAGTTATCCGAAAAGTTCGATTGAGATTTATGCCAGCCAAACTTTATCTTATATAACGGTTTCCATTAAGAATTACGGCAAAACAATACCTGCTGATGAATTGGGGCATATTTTTGATAAATTTTACCGTTCCAAAGAATATGGGGAATCAGAAGAAAGCGGAACAGGGCTTGGCTTGGCAATCGCAAAGGAAATTGTAAGAATACACAATGGAAGCATATATGCTATGAGTGATGATGAAATAACAGTGTTTGAAGTCAAGCTGCCTGTTGCGGAAAAGCAGCGATAAGAAAAAAATAAGAAATCAAAAAGAAATAAAGAATCAAAAACTCACTTCAACAGGGTATAATAATCCCCCAGTAGAGTGAGTTTTATTTTTGGAGGAATTGCTATGGACAATCAAAATAAGAACCATGAAAAAATTTTGCGTGGCTGTCAGTGGGTATTTTTTATTATATATGTTATCTTTCTGCTTCGCATAACCTTTTTCAAACAGGTAACATTAAACAACTTATTTTCTGCTATAGGTGCAAGTGAAAGGACAATCAGTATCATTCCCTTTAAATCAATTTATGATATGGCTGTTTCAAATACCTCTATAGGACGAATCATTGAAAATGTAGTAGGAAATATCGTTTTATTTATTCCATTTGGAATACTTTTTCCAATTATCTCTAACAAAAAACGTAAAGGGGTTTTATGTGCCGCTATTATATTCAGCCTGTTAATTGAAATTACGCAACTCCTTTTTGCGCTTGGGAGTACAGATGTTGATGACTTGATATTTAATGTATTAGGTGCATATATTGGATATTTTGTATCAGATAAAATAAGAAAACTATTCAAGTCATATACGCATTTTCTTATTGCCATGACACTTATAACGGCTATTTTAGGAGCAAGTGTATTTGGATATTTGCTTGTTTACCAAACAGATTTATTTATACTTTACAAATATGATATCAATATTGAGAACTCAGAACTTGTAGAAATATTTATTGACACGCCAGCTACCACCACAGGTAGATATGTCGAGTTAGATAATTGCATATTAGAAGTGGAAAAAAGTGTTAAAAGCGCAAATGATATA
>CASLVD010000103.1 GCA_949398305.1 uncultured Candidatus Melainabacteria bacterium
TGCGCAACCGCGCAAGCCCTTTTTTATTTTATAGAAGATTTTTATTCTTCATCGTCATCATCTTCTTCGTTTTCTTCAGGTTTAGAATTTTTAGAATCTTTTTGTTTAGCAATAAGATCTTGAAGTTTTTCTTTAATTTCTTCACCTTTTTTTTGAAGATCAGAAACAGCATCATCTGCTTTTACTTGAATTTGTTTAGCTGTTTCATCAGCTCTTTTAACCATATCTTGAGCTGTATCTGCTAATATTTTTCTGGTTTCTGCGCCGGATTTTGGAGCTAACAGGATACCTGCAATAGCGCCTATTGCACCGCCGACAACGAAACCTGCTACGAATCTTGATACTGACATTTTTATTTCTCCTTTAATTCTGTCTCACATAATTGTAAATCTGATTTGGGTAAATTACATTACCTGAAAGTTTTATTTTCTTTTGATCAGTGAAAATACAGTCATAAAACCTTTCAAGAAACCGCCAAGTAAGCTTTCTGAGAATGCTTTTGTTTTGGTAATTGCGTTTTCAAGGCTTGTTTTAACACTTCCTACACCTTCATCTGTGCTTTGGATAATTGAATTGATTGATTTCATTGTATCATTTAATTCTTTTAGTGTAGGTTTTAATTCTGTATTAAGAATAATTGATGTTTCGTTTGTGTTTTTAGCAAGTTCAGATAAATCTTTTAGTAGTTTTACAAGGTAGAATCCTATAAAACCGATAACAACAGCTGTAACTACTGCTAAAAATGTTAAACCATGATTAAGTATAACTTGAGATAATTCAATATTCATTATTTTGTTCCTTTTATTATTTAGTAATCAAATTCGTTTTCGTTTCCGTCAGAGTGTTCAGAATCTTCTAATTCTTTAGCTTTCTGCATTTTTTTAGATTTTACAGAATTGTTAAGCTTTCTGAATTGTCTTTCTAACTTATATTTCATAAGGTCAATGGATTCCATAGCCTGACGTTTAGCGTCTTCGATTTGCGGAGCGTGCTTATCGTAAAGATCACAAACGGTATCTTTAAGCTCTTTTCTTGATTCTTCACCCGGTTTAGGTGCAAAAAGTACACCGGCAACGATTCCGCCGACAACACCTGCTATAACACCCATTGAAAACATAAATGCTTTGTTTTTGCTCATAGTTGTAAACCTCGTCTTTCAAATTTCTTCATAATTGTAACATATTTTTTTATGGATTTCAAGCTCACCGGAGAGAATTCTGATGCTATATTGGTTTATTGCAAAATATTAGAAATACTGTTATAATGATAATATAGTATTGATTAAGAGGATTATAAGGAGTTATAAATTGGCTTATAAAATATCAAAAGAAGGATTTACTTTAACTGAAATACTTCTTGCAGTAGCTATTGTCGGTATTATCGCGGCTTTGGTTCTTCCTGCGACTATATCTAAATTCCATAGTGAACTTTTGGCGCAGCATTCAAAACGCGAAAACCAGGCAATAAAATCTGCGGTTGATCAACTTGTTGTTACAGAAAATAAATCGAATTTTGGTGAAACAATGATGTATACAACTGCTGTTGATGGTTCTGATATAGATGATACTGCAGGAAAGTTTCTTAAAAAGTATTTTCGTGTGGCAAAATACTATGGATCAGCTGCGACCAATGCAGATAAAATTAAATCAGAGTGTTTTGCAGATAAGTATTATCTATACGGTGACAATGATAAAAAAGTATATGATATAAGCGGTGATTTAATCGGTGCTTGTGCAAAATTAAAAAATGGTGTGAGCCTTTGTATTCAACCGCAAGTCGGTCAAAACAATATCCAGGGAGTTTGGGATTTAAACGGTCCGAAAGGTCCTAATATTAAAGGTCGTGATTATGATACATTCTCAATTGAACCTGTAAAATTTTCATCTTTTGACTTATTGGCAAAAGCTACAACTGAAGTTACCAATCAGGCTAATCCAAATTTGCAGCCAGACCCTGAAAACCCTTGTGAAGTTGGCGATTTTTCAACTCCGTGTTGTACATATTATATGAATAAAGGTGTTATAAACAGTAGAGAACATGATTGTTGTAATAACCCTGAAATTCGTCCATTAGTTCCAGTCTGTGCATCTGATATAACTTTAAGATTGAATTTATATCCGACAACAGCTTGTAACTTGAAGGATATGAGTTGTCAAGCCTGGGTGCAATATGGTTCATCAGCCAAACAAAACGGATCAACACTTACAGAATTACCTGTCACTCCGCCGGATGTTAAATTATATTGTGATGGTAAATATTCAGGATATTTATCAGGCGGACAATTGCAGGATCATATTAAAACGCAGGCTAATACATACTTTACTTTAAATCATTTACATGATGTAAATGTAATTTATACAAGTGGTGAAGGTATTTCATCTACAAAATGTTCGGTAGTATTTACTGAATCCGGAACATATAAAAACTATTCTTATAATGGAGTTAACTGGTCTATAGAATATTACTAGACATAATTAAAAAAGAGGAAGTTTTAAACTTCCTCTTTTTTTATCTGAAAATCTTTTTGATAGCAAGAATAACTTCAAGCGCTGATAATATTTGTTTAAACGGAAGTTTTAATATTATGCACAACAGTGATGAGAGTACATTTTTACTGCAAAGTTCTTTGCATTCCTGCTTTTTATCAGCAATAAAAGTGACAAAACAATTTAAACTGTTCAAAGATTTAGTTAATTTACCGTTCACTTTTTGAATACTTCTTCTTAATATCGGCTGATAT
>CASLVD010000104.1 GCA_949398305.1 uncultured Candidatus Melainabacteria bacterium
CTTATTCACCGTGAACAACGATAGTAGATTTTTGGTAGAACAGGATGTTTTTGTTTTTTCTGTCTATGGATTGAATTTTTGTAATGTCACCGTCACGCATTGCATCTTGAATACTGCAATTACCTTTAGCTACGAGCAAAAAGTAGCTTTTACAAGTTGCTTCTCCTGATTTGCTCGGTGTAACAGATGAATCAAAGTAAGTAGAATACGGTGCAACAGTATCTCCGTATAATACACCGTGCGGCGCAAATAACTCATCCGCGAACGCTCCGCATCCCATACCTAAAACTACTAAACTAAGTAAAATCTTTTTCATTTTTATCCTCCTTAATTCCTAAATGTAAGTCTACAATCTTCTACTAAGCTGATTTTAATTTTAAATAATTTATTTAAAATATTTATGTGCTTAATTTTCAATAAGCATAACATATTTTCAAATTTGTGACAACTGTCACTAGGTAGAAAATTTTAAAATTAAAAATAACAATAAAATTATGAGCAGGGTTTATCTTAAAAAGTTAGGCAAAAATATTAGAAATGCGAGAATAGATTGTGGCTTATCACAAGAAAAACTTGCCGAATTATTAGGTAAAACCAGAAATTATGTAGGTATGGTCGAAAGAGCTGAGATAAATGTTTCAGCAAAAGCTTTGTTCAATTTTGCAAAAGTTTTAAATGTTGAACCTAAAAAATTCTTTGAATTTTAGTTTATATTATTTAACATCTAATTGTTGAAGTTGTTTTATTTTTGTATTAATTTCGTTCATCAGATTAACATTGTCTGTTCTGCGTGAATATCTTTGCGCTTTCTGTAAAAGATTATAGGCTTTTTCTAAATTGTTAAATTCAACCATAATATCTGCTGCAGCAAGATAATTTTGTGCAGTTTTATGGTGTGATTCAGTATTTGTATAGTTTTTTACAGCATTAGAATAAGACTTTAATGCCTTTTCCGGTTCTTCAAATTTTGTATAAGCTTTTCCTGTATTTGAAGCTACAAAACCTTTCAAATTGTTATTTTTAGTCTCGTTTGCAAGTTCATCTGCTACTTCATAATATGTAAAGGCTTCTTTATCGTACATATCTGTGTAAATATTGCCTAATTTTGTAAGTGAAGCAGATTGAGCCGGAAGATTTTCGGCTTCTCCGGCATGAGAAACTGTACTAAAATAATGATCCATTGCAGGCGTAATCTGATTTACATCATCGTAAATCTGTGCCATTGAATAGTGTGCTTTTGTTTTCACGTTTTCATCTTTTGATAGTTGGATTGATTGATGATAACTTTTTAAAGCTTGTGCAATGTAATCGTGATCATCATAGATTTTTCCGACTTCGTAGTAGATTTTTCCGGAGGTTTCTGTATCATCAATTTCTAATGCGCGGTTAAGAGCTTGTTCAAACACTTTTATAGCTTTTTCGGGATCATTTGCGTAAGCGTATTTTTTTGCTTGAATGAAAAGTGATTTTAGTTGTTTATCCTGTGGAATTTTAGTTGATTTAGTTTGTCCGGCAACAGAAATCGGGATAACGTTAGGATTTTCCTGAACCTGCTGAGGAATTTCAGTTTCCTGCGCTGTTGCGTGAAGTTCTTCCTGACGCTTAGTTTGGCTTGTTGAACCGTCAGGGAATTTTACCAAAAATCTTTCGTTAATATCTTCCTCATTGTATTTAAGGTCGATATTTTGCATAAATAATGTTTCAACCCAGTTTTCTACAACACTTGAATCTTTGTTCAGGGTTTCTGAAATATGTTTGTCAAGTACTGTTGCAGCACTTTTCAAGGTTGATTTGATAATTTTAGCATCAGCATTTTCTTTTTTAACCTGCTTTTCAACAACTGCAAGATATCCGTCAACAATGTCGTTTAAATCATCCGGAGTTCCAATTGCAAGTGCGGTATTTTTAAAATCCTTAAGAATTTGAGCGATATTTATTTTGTTATTAATAAATCCTTGAACAGGTGTTTGTGCGGTTTGTTGAATAGGGGTTTGCGTATCACGTTTTGCTGTATTTATGTTAACGCCTGAATATGCATTTTGCGCAGGCATTGCAAATTTTTGTTCATAAGCAGGGGTGTATGCCGGTTGTTTTTGTTCGACATATTGAAGCCCTTTACTTTTTGAGTTTTGACCGGATTCTTGTTCACGCTGGGCATTAGCGGCAGAAGATTTTTCCTCTTCTTCGCGTTTTTTAACAGGGGTTCTTGTATCCTGTTTCACATATGGTCTTTGATATATATTGTTTAGACTAAGTCCCATATTTTATTACCTGCCTGCCCGATAAGTCTTTCTACCATAATATTTTTAGCATAATTTATAATAATTTGGGTCATACTTTCGTATGATTTATGCCATGATTTATTTAAGTTTATTTTGAAGGATGTCAAGTTTTAATCTTTTGTAAATTTTTGTAAATGAGCTCAATTTTAGGTTGGACTCAAACGCAGTCGAAGCGACTTATTTACCCTTTGTCAAGTCCGTATTTTTACTTAAGTAAAAATACGGAC
>CASLVD010000105.1 GCA_949398305.1 uncultured Candidatus Melainabacteria bacterium
AACGAAAAACGGACAGGTTACAAATGCCAGTATTTTTATTAAGTTAGTGCATATGGGGTAGAACCCCCATAGAAATAATAGCTAACAAAAATGTTGAAATATGTGGAGTGTGTATAATCGGGTTGCTGGTAACGGGGAACTGAAAGATTTTTTCTTTCAGTTCCCCGTTATCGGCATAGCCGAATATACACACTCCACTAGGTATGTCAAGGGGAACATGGAATAGCGGACTGACCAAAGGGAGGGAGCATATGCCGTGAAAGCCCCTTGACATACCGTAAACAGAATGAATAGTAAAAATATGGAAAAGAAATTAGGCACACACGCGCGCGCGCGCGTATGTTAGTTAGCTTGTTTTAAATATATTTTAAATACTTGTTTTTAAATACTTGTTTTCGGTGTCCGCAAACCCCTATAAATACTGGATTTTTTATATTTAGTTCCCTACATTGATTTGCAAACTTCCCTACATTGATTTGCAAACTTCCCTACATTGATTTGCAAACTTCCCTACATTGATTTGCAAACTTCCCTACATTGATTTGCAAACTTCCCTACATTAATTGATTTTTGTAGTGAAATTTGTTATTATAGCTTTATGGAGGTGGAAATTATGGCAACTATTAAAGAAAATTATCTTGTAAAAAAAAGAAATGTACTTAATGAGATACGCTCAAATAGCATGACACTACAAGAACTTAGATTTTTCAGCATTTATTTAAGTAAAATTAATCCATTAGATATATCAACAAGGATTGTACGCTTTCCGATTGACGATTTTAAGGCAATTATGGAATTAGGCAGAATAAATATTGACTATATGAAAACCGTCACAAATAGCCTTTTAAGTAAGGTTGTGAATATACCTACTGAACGTGGCGGATATACTGGTTTTCAACTTTTCAAGTGCTGTAAGATAGATATTAATGATAATGCTGAATGGTATATTGAAATTGACGCACATGATGAAGCCTTACCCCTCATGTTTGAATTTAAAGATAAATTTTTTTCTTACCAGTTATGGAACGCATTACGTTTAAAAAGTTCTAATCAATTGCGAATGTATGAGATACTAAAGCAATATGAAAAAATAGGTATACGTATATTATCAATTGAAGAATTGAGAAATCTTTTAGGAATAGATAAAAAAGAATATCCTCGTTTTGACAATTTTAAAAATAGAGTGCTTGACGCTTGTCAACAGGCTTTAGCAGAAAATACTGACATAAAATTTACATACGAACCATATGGAAAAAAAGGCAAGGGTGGTAAAATCTTATTTCTTAAATTCATTATTCAAAAAAATAAAGACTATAAAGATCAACTTTCACTGGATAGATTTATTGAGCAAAATAAAGAAATTGAAAAGAAACTTGAAGAACCAGAGGGACTGTATAACAAACGTATAAAATTCTTGTGTGAGGCTTGCAATAATGAATTTTCAGAAAATGAAATTATTGTCTTGTATAATCTTATGCTTGAATATTTACCCTACTCTATCATTTCTGAGGATTTAAAATGTTATGATTACTTAATGCACAAATATGATGAAATGAAAATGCGAGCTGAAAAAACCAAAATTTCACATCGTTTTGCCTATTTAAAAAGTTTAATAGGTACAGAGTAAAAAATTTTTCTTTTAGCAACTGGAACAAGAAAGAAAAAATCCGATCCAACTACATAATAATAAAGCAAACAAAGGGTGTCCAGCGGGAACGGCTGGCAAGTTTCCAACAACTGTGTAGCAGTTTTGGTATAACTTGCTATACCAATTGACTTTTGATATTTTTTAGGCTACACTGTAGCTAAAATTTATCATTAGGAATTTGGTATGAAAGGGGTCTAGCTTAATGGCTCATGTTGCAAAATATACTAGAGGAGCAGTCGGTCACTTATTTAAACATTTTGAACGAGCAAAAGATGAAAAGGGCGATTACATAAAATTTAGTAATCAGGATATTGATACCAGTAAATCAAAATTGAATTATAATCTTGCTCCACATCGACATCAGTTAAAATATATCCATGAAAGAATAGAACAAGTGCAGTGTCTAAAAAGAAAAGATGTAAATATTATGTGTAGTTGGATAATCACTGCACCAAAAGAACTCCCAGAAGAGTACCAAAAAGATTTTTTTAAACTTTGCTATGAGTTTTTAAAGAACCGATACGATCCTCAAGAAAAAAATGTCATATCTTCGTATGTTCATCTTGATGAAATTAGTCCTCATCTACACTATGCTTTTATTCCTGTAGTGTTTGACGAAAAGAAGAAAAAAGAGAAAGTTTCAGCAAAGGAATTAATTACAAAAAAGGATTTACAAACATTTCATACAGATTTACAAAAATTTATAGAGGAAAGATTATTAAAGCTTCATGAGTATACCTTTGAATGTAATATTTTAAATGGGGCAACAGAAAACGGAAATTTTACTATACAAGGATTAAAAGCCAAAACATTAGAAGAACAAAATAGAAACGAATTAGAACGAATGCAA
>CASLVD010000106.1 GCA_949398305.1 uncultured Candidatus Melainabacteria bacterium
TTTATTGCAGCTATAAAAGGTGTGTGGTCTACTGCAAAGTGGTTTATTTGGGTTAATCCGATATTGGTGATGATGTTGTCTATTGTTTTAGTAAAGTTACTTCCTCAAAATGCAGTTCTTACAGGTATTTTTGACTGGGGGCAGCAAAGTATTAGTTTATTTGTGGTATTTTTCATTTTTAAAAAAATGTATTTAAGCAAAGGAATTGCAAAAAAAGAAAATTATTTTTAGTGGAGTGAATTTATGAAAAAATGTGAATGGATATTATGTCCTATATGTGGTAATAAAACTCGTGACAAAATGCGGAAAGATACGGTTTTGAAAAATTATCCTCTCTACTGCCCGAAGTGCAAGCAGAAAACTTTGATTGAAGTAAAGGATTTACAAGTAACCGTTATCAAAGAGCCAGACGTATAAGACACAGAGCCAATGAACAAGTGAGAAACCACACATTATCGGTTTTTTATCAGAAATTCAATGTAGCGTTTACCATTTCAACGGAGCGTTTGTTGAATATAGTATTTCTTGTGGTAATATAAGAGGCAGAAAGAGGGTGTAAAAATTGAATGCTCAAAAAACAGGCAGCTTGATTGCTGCTATCAGAAAAGAACAAAATCGTACTCAGCAGGATTTATCTAACGAATTAGGAGTATCAAGTGCAGCTATTTCAAAATGGGAACGAGGGATTGGATTTCCAGATGTATCTCTTATTGAGCCATTAGCTACATCTTTGGGGATTACCATAGCGGAATTATTCAAGGGCGAAAGGATAGAAAACGGCGATGCTAACGAGTATGAGAACTTGTTATCAGATGTTGTGAAAGTATCAAAGAATGAAATAAGCAAGAAGAAAAAAATATCGAATTGGATTATCGCTATTACTGTCGCTGTCCTTTATTTATTGATTAGTATAATAACACAAAAGTGGGAAATAACTTGGATGGTATGGATTGTTTATTGCTTTTATCGGATTTTCACAGAATACATCTATAAGAAATATTAGAAATCGTTGAACTTACTATATTCATGCGAATTATCATCAAAGAGCCAGACGCATAAGACGCAGAGCCGATGAATTATGAACTTGTAATGAAGTCAAAATCAAGTAAAAACAGTAATTTAGGAGTGTGATGAAAATGCTTAATTTAAAGAAAACAAGAATGAAGAAAAATTTATTTTTGGCTCTATCCATTATATCAGCGTTTATATTTATAGCAGGTGTAATGTGTACTATAATGGGTGACGATAGCCCAGTTAAGTTTATAGTTAATGAAAGCCCGGTAAAATTAATCGTTCCACCATCATTAGTATTTTTTATAACATTCTCTTTATATAAAAATAGTAAAAAAGTCATAAAAGAAAATACAAAATAATTACCTAATCAACTGATGGTTGAATTGGGTGCAATCAACTGTTAGTTCGTTTCACAATCTGTTTTTAGCTTGTAAAATAACTGCCAGGAGGTGGAACATGGAACAAGAAATGATAGGAAAATTTATATCAGCCTGTCGAAAAGAAAAAGGGCTTACGCAAATGCAGTTGGCTGAAAAATTAAATATTACCAATAGAGCAGTCTCAAAATGGGAAACGGGAAAAAGTATGCCAGATGTTTCGCTAATGCTTGATTTGTGCAACATACTGGGCATAACTGTAAATGAACTGCTTAGCGGGGAAAGGATTATTATGGAGGATTATCAGAAAAGAGCAGAAGAAAACCTTATGGAATTACAGGCGAAAAAAGAAAAAGCACAAGGAGAATACAATTCTATATTGAAAATTTTGATTGTAACTTTCAGTTCATTTTTTGTGCTTAATATGGTTTTGAATTATTTCTTTCCAGAAATAAACTTTAACAATCTGTTGGGTTTGCCATCAATAGCTATTGCCGCTATTCTTTTGGTCAAGTGGTTTTTTAAAAATTATGAGATAAAACCAAGATAAGAACGAATGATTTTATCCTATTGATATGCAAACCCTATTTGTCGGGTAGAACGATATATCATTACAGAGCCAGACGCTTAAGACGCAGAGCCAATGAACAAGTGAGCACTCACAGTTTATCGGCTCTGTTTTGTTTCATAAGGTTTTAAGGCAAACGCCCACCATATAAAAAACGGTGTTATGGTGGGCGGTATTGCTATGCCCGAAAAGACTTAACAGACACTCTCCAGACCTGTTTTAGAGTTTGGAGGTTTTTTATGTCCTTTTTTCGGGCAGTTGTCCATCTGCTTATACAACGTAGGGTTTATCCATACATAGCATATCGGGGAATGGCAGGAAGCCAGTTAAAAAAATCTCTGCCCATGCAACGCTACTTCTCACCATGAAACCAGAAGTAGAATCT
>CASLVD010000107.1 GCA_949398305.1 uncultured Candidatus Melainabacteria bacterium
TTTTCGCGGCGCATCTTTTTTGAACTTTTTTTGTCTTGTTTCGTTATTACAGTATAATAAGTTGTAAGAGGTGTAGAATGAAAAAGATTATTTTAAGTTTGGCTGTTTTAATTTCTTGTGTTAGTTATGCGTATGGTGCGCAGGGGTACGTTTTTACACCGGAAAATACCAAACAGGTTTCTGTTTATACTCAAAGTTTACAGCTAAAAAATATTCCGTATGCTTCTTATCTAAAGTATTACAACCTGAATCCTGAAAAAATTGATGCTGATTTTATTAAATTGTCCGGTACAGAGGAAAGTAATTTCCTAAAAACTTTAACAAAAGACGAAAAAGAAGATTATAAGTATGTCAAAAAGATTCAAAAATTAATTGATAAAGGTGAGTGGAACAAAGTTTTTGAAAAATATCCGAATTTTTTACCTGCGTATTTGCAGTATTACGATATGAATTATCAAAAAGGAAATTATCCGGAAGCTATAAGAATTCTTACTAAAATTCACAAACTTGATATGCAGGGGCAGATAATTAATAAGGATTTGGTAAATTATTCATTCGGAATTTTGTATTTTGCATCAGGACAATATACGCATGCATTGAATTATTTTATAATGTATGAAAATTCAGGTGATAATTTTGCAATATCATACATTGCTCATTGTTATTTTGCGTTGGGAAATTATTCAAAAACAGTTGAATACTGCAAAAAAATGACTCCTTTGGAATATCAGGATAAAGAGCTTTTATATCTGGCTTATTTTAATCTTCAAAATAATGCAGAAGCGAGTAAACTGGCTCAGGAATTGCTGAAAGAAAATTACAATTATGAAAATTTGATGCGTGTTCAACAAACAATCAGTAATGACGAAACTCGTTTACAATATGCATATAAGGCAAGAACTGTTGCGCAGGATGATAAACAAATTACAAAAGCAAATGAAATTATTGGAAAAATTGAGCAGGCTAAACTTGAAAAATCAGCTTCAAAAGTAACAGGTTTTGTAAAAATTCCTAGGTGGGAAGAATTTAAAAAACAGCTTCCTGTGAATGTTTCGGCAGCAGAGGTGACACAAAAACAGGATGAGTTTTTTAAAACTGCTAATCTATATTTAACAAAATATTCAGGACAACAACTTACAAATGCTTTTAATTCTTTAAATCAAGATTATACAAATTATGTACAGGATAAGAAGAATCAATACTATCAAGAGGAACAATTAAAAGCTCAGCAGGCATTGATTATTGAGCAGCAGCGTAATAATATGCTTCAGCAGGAAATGATACGCGAACAACAGATTAGAAATTATCTTGAACGTCAGCATTTTTATTATATGTCGCGGCCGTATTATTATTATCGCCCGAGATATTATATGTGGTTATAGCAAAAAAATATATTTTTTGATTTAATAAATATATGAATTTAATTGATGTTACGGTTTTTAAACAGGGAATGTCATCAATTTCAAACTGGATAAATTCAACCCCAGTGCCTCAGGCGGTAAATACAGTTACTTATGATTTGTATGAAAGTAATAATCCGCTTCGCCGTAAGTTTGATAAAAATGACATAAATAATAAAAGCTTAAGGGTTGCGGTAAATGCTACTGCAACAGTTGGTGCGGAGTTTTTTTCAGCTTTCACAAATCCTTATTACTTGTCACACAAAGTAACACAGGTTCCGGTTTTATCTAAAAGTGTGGTTGATACTTATAAGAAAGTTGTCTCGTCAGGAAATTAAAATTATTCATAAAATTTAAGTAATTTTTCAATATTAATATTTAGAGTATTTGCAAGTTCAAGAATTTTCCCTAAAGACATATTTTGTCGTCCATTTTCAATACAGGCAACATAATTTGTACTAACGTTTAATAATTCTGCAAATTGTTCTTGGGTTAAATCTTTTTTAATTCGTTCAATTTTAACGTTTTTACCAAACTTTTTTAATAATTCATTCTTATTCATTAGTTATAATTGTAAATTAATTGAGTTATAACTTGTATTATGCTATAGTTTATATAATTATAAGTAATAGGTTATAGTATGAAAAAATTGAAAAATTTGGAATATTTAAGATTTTTTTGGCATTTGTTATTATTTGTGTGTATTGTTAAAATATATTCTAGAAGTATTCTATGGATTTTTCAAAGTATCATTAATCGTTGATGAGGAGTTTTAAAAAGGCGGCGGGATG
>CASLVD010000108.1 GCA_949398305.1 uncultured Candidatus Melainabacteria bacterium
TTGTCCATAAGCTAGGCATTTTTGATAATTCGTAAAATTCTTCTCTAAGAATTTTACTTGTATATCCTTTTATTTGTTGCATAATATCTGATGGACTTAATATAGGTAGACAATTTAAGAACATATGAGAGTGGTCTTTGTCACATTCAATTGCAATAATTTCAATTTCTAACTTCTTACATTTAATTTTGACCAGTTCTTTAAATCGTTCCTCTACATTTGGTATCAGAAAAATTTTACGTCTGTATCTTGGACAAAATACGAAATGATAGTTTATCAAAGATACTGTTGTATTTGTATGTCTATATTTATTTTCCATACATATACTATATCATAATTTGTGTATATTTTCAATATATACATATACACCATTTCATATTTTTTGTGCTATCCATCCCATACCTAAAGGAGTGGGCTTTTCGCACAATTTCTTGTAATAAACAGGTAAAATAATATTAGCAAATAATCCTATTTTCGTCAATCCAGAAAAAAATAGTATTCCCAGTATGAAAAGGAAAAAATTTGATTGTTTATACAGAAAAAGGTTATTTTCTCTTGCAATTTTTAATATGTGCTTTTAGCTTTTTTATAGCCCAATCATAATGGCTGGCTGTAGCACTAACAAAATATGAGTCTAATGGACTGCTGCCAGCCCATTTGTATATGCCTTTTGAAAATAGTTCTTCATTAGAAAATGTTTCTGCTAAATGTAATACTTCATTGTGCGTTTTTTCAAGCATTTCCTTTGCTTCTTTTAATGATGTATTTTGATGCTTTTTCCAAAACTCTACATTCATATCACCATATGTTTTCCAGTTATATGGTAGAGGAATGAATGGTTTAGTATCTCCGCTTTGATTGGAATGTACCCAATTTAATAAAAGCTGATGCCATTCATACAAATGAATTGTACTGTAATTATTTTTTCCAGCGTTTTAATGTTGGAAACCATTCAAACATAATTTTTCTTGCTTCTTTTTCATTTATATTTGGATTAGCGGCAACCATATGAGGGACACATACCTCAATCATTTCTTTCATTGTGCCCTTAAAAGTAAATTTACCATTCTCAAAACAATACTTACAATAATCCTCATTTTTGCTTCCATCGGCATTTGTTCCATATAGTTTATTTGTATCTCCCATAGGCATACCACAGCACTGACAAAATTTTTGATTCATCTCATTCAATTTTCTTACCTCCATTGTTTAATATGTTTTAAGGTTTTGTATAACTATCTTGATGTTGTATTTAATATAACACATATATCTTGACATCTTCTGTCAAGGTTTATTTTTTTATAAATTTTTTTCCAATAGATTTTGAACAAAGGGTCGCATGGGCAAGGTTGCCTATTCCAACGAAACCGCGCTCTCGCTCCGTTCCAGACGTAGTGGTACTAAATTCGTAGCCCTTTGCAGGACTACTCATTAAGTACCAACGTCTTCCAAGGGGTTTCTTTTGGAATAGTTCCTTGCCTTTGCTAGTTTATCGGCTATTCTAAAAAGCTACTCATATCATCTTGAAAAAAATAAATTTTATTTTTTTGTTTTGTAAAGTGCAAAGTGATCATTATAATTTAACTCGTTATGCTAGTTAAATAGAAAGCTAGAATTTATAAAGGTATTTCTTTTGAGCTTTATAATAGTAAGAAATAGTTATGTTACTTTGTAAACTAGCCTATGTTACAAACTAGCGGAGAAAATACCTATTCCAAAAGAAGTCCCTTGGAAGACGTCGG
>CASLVD010000109.1 GCA_949398305.1 uncultured Candidatus Melainabacteria bacterium
CATACAAAATGCAATTAATGAACATAAAATTTTTTTCATTGCTATTCCTCCTTAATTATGTTCTTCACATAAATTAAGTATAGTTTTATCTGCAAATTGTTACATTTGTTTTTTTAGATATTTACTTTTTACGGAAAATTATTCGCTTATTCAGCAGCAGCTTTTGCTTTTTTCTTTTTTATGCATATAACAGTTACTGCTGCTGCAGCAATAATTATAGCCGCACCTGCACAAGCTGAAGCAATTATAATTGCGTTGTTATTTGATGGTTGAGTTGTATTTGTTCCAAGTCCACCAACATAACCAGGTGTTACAGGTTCAGAATTAGCTGCGATTTCTTTAAGCTCTTCGAAAGTATAAAGTGTATCGCTTGGATTATTGTGATCAATTTCTTTATTATCAATAACTCCGCCGAGAACCTTAAAACGGATTTCTGAATTTTCTGTAATCAGCATAGCAGCTGATCTGAGCTCTCCCGGTAAATCGGATATGATATGAACTTTTGAATAAGTATCTTGACTGTGGCTTAAAAACCTTTCAACATCCTCTTTATAATATTGAAACAAATCTTTTGTTTCGCCTATGCTCATTCCAGAAATGTCTACTTCACCAATATGCTTGTCAAGCTCTGCTAATTCTTCTGCTGTATCTTCCTTTACTTTGTTTACCTTACTCATAATTACTAGCGGATAAGCATTTTCATATTCAAAGAAAATCTTATAGTCATAATCCAATTTATCTATAGTCTCAATAATATTATCTTCATTCATACTATCATCGATTAGTAAATCTCTTCCACGATATATTTTCACACAATTGTTGTAGTCTAAATCCTCGCTGGTAAGAGTATCATTGAATTCCGGCACCATAACTATATTTACATATTCTAATATTGTATCTTCAACCTGTTTTAATTCTTCCGTGCTGTCAAAAACGGTTGCCATATCAGTTTTTGCAAAAGCAGTAAAACAGCTTGAAAGCATTAAACCAAAGGCAATTAAAGCATAAACTATTTTTTTCATTACGATTCCTCCTTAATATATTACCATATTGGCACATGTGTATGTCCTTTCTCCTAAAAGGATTCCGTCTGTAAACACATTGTTATAAGAGTAGAAGTTAGTTGTTGTTTCAGATTCAGGATCGGTAATGTAAATTAAATTAGCTATAGTCATATAACCTGAACACACCATCGCATGACCTATTCGTCCGTCAGAAAGCATATTTAATACCATAGGCTTATTTTCATCAATCTTATTTACTATTTCTTGATATTTCAAATTAGAATTCACATGTGAATCCTTTGTATGATTTGATGCATAAACTATACCCCAAGAAATCCCCACAGCGGTATTTCTGAAAGCACTTATAGGACAATTTTCTACTACCTGCCGTTGAGTAATTTTTGATGTTGTGTTATAAGTTCCAACCATTGCAGCACAGGCAGCCCAACACCAATCCTCTCTTTCTTGCTGAATGCGAATACCAACTATTCTGGTATAGTACATTTCACCGGTTGTATAAAAGCAATACTCACGTTGACCCTGTATAAGAACATCGGTATTCATTTTACCTGTAGAGCCAAGATAATACCAGCTTCCGTTAATTTTTTTCCATCCGGTTTGCATAACT